>WRJI01000011.1 GCA_009778595.1 Peptococcaceae bacterium
GAAGGCTACGATAGCGTTCATGTTATAGGAGGGCCGCAACTAATACCTGTAGATGTAAAGACCCTTCCCTACCCTGGTTTCCCCACCGACATGCAAGCCCAGTTCATGGCTCTTCTTACTCTAGCCGGCGGAGTCAGCGTGATCACCGAAACAGTATTCGAAAATCGCTTCCGCCATGCGGAAGAATTAAAAAAGATGACTGCCGATATTAAAACCGAAGGACACAGTGCAGTAATCAATGGTGTAAAACGATTACAAAGCGCGGCAGTGGAAGCTACCGATTTACGTGCTGGAGCAGCCATGATCGTAGCAGCCTTAGCCACCGAAGGCATAACAAAGATCAGTAATATCCACCATATAGAGCGTGGCTACGAAAATATTTGCGGCAAATTATCCGCGGTGGGTGCAAGAATAAAAATTGTAGAAGAATAAAGCTTGCGGTACGCGTTTTTTTGCGCTATACTATATTATATATTTTAATAAGCGGGTGTAGCTCAATGGCAGAGCTCTAGCCTTCCAAGCTAGCCACGTGGGTTCGATTCCCATCACCCGCTCCAACATATAAAAGCAGCTATCCATATGGATAGCTGTACTTTTATTATATGCATTATTTAATATCATGTTCACTAAATTTAACGATTTTCCATCATGTTTTAATGGAAAAAATAATGGAATTTTTTAGCGAATTATTCGCGGCTATCAATTTCAACTTCCGGGAGTTTTACTTGACGTAAGCCTCTTTAAGCTCCAACAGCTTTGTAAATTTCAACCCCAATATGCCCCGACGTAAAGCACTTTCCGCCACCGCCAGACACACTACGATGGAACGCACCCCTTTTGGTGAGCGGGCGGTGAATACGAGCGGGGTATTGTTGTTGGGGAAAGATATATGGGAGACTAGACCGTCGTTTCGGTAGGCGGCTTGGAAGTCATTATATATCGGCGGCCTGAACCGCCAAAAAATCGCTTGCTCACCTTTTTCTTTATCCCAATACACAATAGGCTCAAACTGATGTTGCGGCACATACTGCTCCATCAGCAGTTTTAGCCTTTCGCTTATGACCTCGTTGCGCGTGTCATAATCAATTTTGTTCAATTTGTTAAAGCCTGAAACGTTGACAATTTCCGTGTCTTCTCCCTTTGGCACTTTGGGCAGGTATGCGTCCCCTGCCATTTCCATGACATAGCAATGCATGTACTCAGCTCTTGGGCAGATGCTCACTGCTTGAAAGTGCTTCTCAAATGCTGCAAGCCGGCTTTGTCTATGCGAAGCGAAAGCCGCATCCGTTTTCAGGAGGCTTTCGTTATGCAAATTTTTAGCAAAATCAATAAAATGATTATACATTGTAATACTCTTTCATATAACGTCTAAACTGAGTGCAATATCCGCCTCCTAAATCCAACAACGACGAAAAAAACGCTTCCAGATACAGCTCTGGTCCAGAATTGTCATACCTCGCAGTTTTCTCGTCATATAGAAAATAAATAACAAGCCTTAGTAAATTTTTGGGCGCACTGTCTTTTGGGAATTCATCGTGTTTTCCCCAAGCGGATATTCTTTCCTCAAATAATGCTTCTTTTGTTATGCTTTTGTCAAAAAATGCTTTTCCTTGCAGGGCGTAGTGCCGTATTATTTCTTCCGCTTCACTGTCAATAATTAGTTTTCGCAAATTGTCTTTCGCAAAAAGCTCGCTAAAAGTGAAACCTATAAGAACGCCCATCAGTTTTTCAAATGATATATTTTTAATGTCAATGACCTTTTCCAATTCATCATATTCATAAATGTCTTCTCTTTCATAAATGTCCATAAATATTTTCTTCCTTTCACGCTGTTCAATTCATTAGCAGATGTCAATATCTTCTACGCCCAGTTCCCCTAAAACATGTTTGCATGAATCACAGGCTTCTTTATATTCCCCATTAGGTAAATAGACAGAAGATTTGGCACCATTACAAACTTCATTCAATTTTTTTATACCATCTGCAGCATCCGTTATGTATTCTTTTTTGCACCAAGAACACTGAATCATCAGTGGCCTCGAATAATTGGTCGAAGTGGCGATACGGAACTTTTTTGAAAACCCAGTAATATCAATGGTTCACAGACCGCCAACGATAGTATTTACCTAAAAAAGTATAGCACAACAGAGTATTTAGCGCAATTGACAAATACTTTTCGCCGTGGATTTTTCGAAGCTTTGTAAGAGTTTTTGCCAGAGCCTGCTGGAAAACATTTTCACCTGATGCAACGAAAGAACATGATGAAAACTTGCAATAAAAAAATAAATCAGAGAAAAAGGCCGCAGAGGCCTATTTTGTTTGTTTTTAAGGCCACAAATGTCAAAACTTGTAAATTGCAAAGTGCTGGTTTTGAGCCTACCAAAAAAAGTTCCCGCACTAGTTCCCGCACTTTTGTGGTGGGAACTGGTGCTTCGTTGTTCTTTTTCGTTCGCTTCATGTTCTTATTACCAAAATGAAAACGCTTACGAAACATTGGATTTTCAATGATTTACAAGCGTTCTTTTTTGGTGCGAGTAGCGATATAGGAACTAGAACAACCCAGTAAAATTAATGGTTATAGACTTTCAAATGAGTAGTATCTGCCACTAGTATACTGTATCATTGATATATAGCTAAATATTTCGCCGTTTCTATTGATTTTACTAGCGTTTTGTGGTAGAATAAAAGAAACGGCGGTGATTGAAAATGGGAAGACCAAGCAAGTACATAATTGCCCTCTCAGACGAGGAATTGAAAAAGCTAAAATCAGTTTTACGAAAGAAAAAAACATCAAGAAACATGCGGCGCAGATGCCAGACGCTGATAGATCTTGACACATTGCACGGCAAGGTTTTAACACATGAACAGTGCGCTAAATCAAATGGTATTTGCATGGCTACAGTAAGCAATATCATCAGGGATTATTGCAGCGGTGGTATCGACGAGGTGCTTACCTACAAACGAAACGGTAATTCTGATCAAGCAAGGCGGAAGCTTGACGGGCGCGGCGAAGCAAAGGTGATCGAAATTGCCTGTGGCCCTGTCCCTGATGGGCGAAGCAGATGGACACTGCGTCTTTTGGAAGAAAAATGCCGTGTGGAACTTGAAATCCCTGTCAGTAAGGATACTATCGGCCGCGCTTTAAAAAAAACGAACTTCGACCTCACCGGAACGACTACTGGTGTATCCCCCCAAAAGAAAATGCGGAATTCGTAGCCTGCATGGAAGACATCCTTGATGTTTATGAAACGCCATATAATCCGGCGTATCCGGTTGTATGCATGGATGAAAAACCATATCAGCTTCTTGGTGACGCACGTGAACCGCTTCCTATGCGCCCCGGGGATGACCTGAAGACAGATTCCGAATATGTGCGGGAAGGCACATGCAGCATTTTTGCATTTACAGAACCTCTTGGCGGGATCAGACACGTAAGCGTACGAGAACATCGCACTGCGGTTGACTGGGCAGAGGAAATACAGTATATCTTGCAGATGTTCAATATCCAGACGCAGAAAAAATTATACTTGTTATGGATAACTTGAACACGCATAAAACATCTTCTCTTTACAAAGCGTTTCCTCCGGAAGATGCGAGAAGAATCGCCAGAAGGTTGGAGATTCATTATACGCCAAAGCATGGAAGCTGGCTGAATATGTGTGAAATCGAACTAAATGTTATGACAAGGCAGTGCCTTTCGCGAAGGATTGATGACATAGAAACTTTGCGTAACGAACTAGCTATTTGGGAATCCAATCGTAATTCTGAGGCCGCAGGAATTAGTTGGCATTTCAAAGTGAAAGATTCCCGTGTGAAGCTAATATCATTATATCCCAAGTTTTTGACGCCCCCTTAGCATCGAGCAGCAGATCGCTAATTAATATAAATATCAATGATACAATACACTACATGTGAAAAAACGGATTCATAATATTCGGCAAACGACAAAAAGCATTATACAAGGAGAATGAAAATGGTTAAAAAACAGACGACAGTACAAGAAATCCATAGAAAATCTATCAGCGTAATCCTATCTTTTGTCTTAATCCTCAACCTCGCCGCCCCACAAAAACCGCTTTATGGTGAACCAGCAATAACCGAAACCGAACTCATGTCCCCCTCCCTGCTGCTGGAAGAAAACATAGGAACCGAACTGACAGAACTCGCGGGCCTTATGGAAGAGTCCGTTGATCAGATAGTCCCCACGACAGACATTATCACATTCGCAGACGATGATGATGACGATGACGATGATGACGACGACCTCATTGAACTCCCTCCGGTGGTCAACAGTGTCAACCAATTCTTCAACAACCCCTTTACCACTGACGCAGGCCAACTCTACGGAGTTGATGTCATAACCGGCGGATTCACAAACCAACTTACAGATATCGAGCTCTACGGCGTCGAAGAACTGGCTTTCACGCGCTATTACAACTCCCTCTCCAAAGAAGAAGGCGATCTTAACAACATAGGCTACGGCTGGAGCCATAACTACTCCTACACCATCAAAGAAGACGCGCAGAAGATTATCATAACCACCCCCGGCAACAGCACCCTCGTCTTTGCGAAAAACGCCGACGGCACATACGGCGCACCCAAAGGCGCCGACTTCACCCTGACGAAGCCGGACGGATATCTCTTAACCTACCGCGACCAAACCAAATATGCCTTCGATTTCGGCAACAAATTAGCAAGCATCACAACCTTAGGCGGTGAGCAAACCGCCCTAACCTACGAAGGCTCTCTGCTCAAAACCATCAGCAACCGAAGCGGCAGTCTGACCCTGGCCTACACAGGCAACATACTTGCCGGCATAACAGACTCAACCGGACGCTCCACAAGCTACAGATGGGACGTCGGCGCTTATTACTTCACGAACATCGACGGCGATACCATCGAATATCAATACAATACGGACAACCGCTTAATCCGGATATACGACTTAAAAACCTCCAATACGTCGAGCAAGCCTACAACAGTCAAGGCCAAGTTACCTCCCAGATCCTCACCGGCCAGGAACGAACCGACATCGCCTACAACCCTGATACCCAAACCAACACCATAACCTATCCGGATCATAGCCAAACCCACTATCATTACACAAACGACAGCAACCTTGACTGAGGCCTTCCTGTTTACCAGGACACAGTTTTCCTTCCGTTTTCTAGCTCTGACGTAGTATTTCATATTATTTCAAGGTTGGGAAAAGGATCGCTCCATGGCCGCTCGGCCAACCTCGGAAACCATGCGGCACGCTCTCGCCAGCCCCCTCCTGGACAAACTCGTTGAAAAAGAAACCAACGGTCTCACGTACAAATATATCTACGGCGCCGAAAAAATCTCTGTAGACATCATTGAAGAAGGCAAGAAGAAAATCGATGTCGACACCTTCTACGTCCATCACGACAGACTTGGCTCCGTTGACAGCCTCACCAGTATACATCAAACCATTAGAAGCAGTGCCGGCTACGACCCTTGGGGCTCTCCCAAGAAAAGTGACGCCCTCCTGACAAACTGCCGAAAACTCGACCTCGTCACACAGTTCACAACCTACACCTATGATCCCATCCTTGAGATTTACTACGCCAAAGCCCGGATGCACGATCCCTGGAACAAACGGTTTCTTGCTCAGGACATCCTTCCTGGATACCAAGAAGATCCTCAGACCATCAATCGTTACCCATATGCAATGAGCAACCCAAGAACCTATACAGATGCAACTGGTGAATTTCCATGGCTCATTCCAGTAATAATAGTTGCGGGAGCGTTAATATTAAGCGGATGTTCTAGCGAAGCCCCAGAACCTGAAAAAGAGAAACATCTTGTCGTAATTGGCAGTGACAGCGCGTCAAATAACAACACTTTTATTAACAACGCTAATACCTATAAAGAAGAACATCCTGATGTTGAGGTTATTATTATTAATGCCTGGGATTACGAAACTGAAGATAAGTTGATGAGCGCAATCATTGAAAAATCTAAAGAGGTAGGGGGGCTTGATGCTTTGGTATTTGAAAGTCATGGGGCTGCTGGGTCGCCAGATCATCTTTGGGTTTCCAGATACAGAGCGACTAAATCAGCAAATTGGGAAGGCATAGAGTTTAAAGAACATGCTACAATAAGATTTTCCGGATGTATTGTAGGCGGCACTGAAGGAAACGCCTCACAGGATTCCTTGGCACAACATGTGGCCAATAAGACTCAAAGACCTTTCTCAGCTTTTGTCAATGAGACGACACAATTTGGATATGATTCTCAGGGGAAGGAGGTTGGCTGGCAGGATGCAAAGAGTTTTTACCAAAAACCTATTAGAAAGAAAATTGGAGAAAAAGTTGTCGAAGACTATACCCTGTTTAGTCCCCAATGGAATTCTAAGCCCCATAAATGGAAATATTTATAAGGGCGCATGCGTGCTCTCGAAGTATTAATTACAAAACCATCCCCTGACTCTCAAGAAGGAGTGTGATAATAAGTGAAAAAATCGATGCTTACGTTCGTCGCACTAATTGTGTTATCAAACTTATGTACCTTTTTACTGGCGTATAATAATGGATATTCCAAAGGGGAGTCTGTATACGGCAATCATGCAGAAAACAACACTGGAAAAATGGCACAAGACAATCCCCTCTCTGATATTTGGACCAAAATTGATTATCCACTTATTGAATACTATTTTGATGATGAAAGTGATTGGTTAATAATCTTTACAGACTTAGAAAATTTGAGTCAGGATGATGGGCTGTTCAAAGTAATTCAAAATCCCCAAAACTTACGCTTCTGTACTCAAGACGTATATGTAACGACTTTTCCTATTGGATTAGGTACAACTCCTCATGGTGAAATACTCATCTACAAAAATAGGGAATTAGAGAAAAGGGTCCAATTCTTTGATTACTGCATAACTTCACAGGTTGTTTGGGACGAGATAGAGGAGCTCAATAAAACAAGGTTGCTGGAATTAATTAATTCCGACATTCAATTTACAATATAATAATAAATACCGCCCGTCTTTCTGAGTCTGAACCTTGATTTAAGAACACAAAAGTGCCATTTTTATCCTGCTGACGATTCCTTGAAGGAATCACCTTCCATGCCGTTGGTATTAATTACTGATTCGTAACTATGAAATGTCCCCTACACCGCTGTCCCAAGGGGAAGCCTTTTAGCGACCACAAGAAATCGTCCGTTTTCCTGTGTGTATTCGCATGTGCTTAAGACAACCAGCTGATCACCATATTCAGCGGTCTCCCCGGTATCATACAGTTGAAGGCTCTTGCAGTTTCCCAGATACTCTTCGAACAATTGGGCATTAGGGAAAGACACATGATGATAATACCGGAAAACCTCGGCATCATAATCCGTAGGATACACACGGGACCGAAAGACGCAAATGATCTGATACGCCGCCTCCACTTCATCAGTAGCAATATGAATAATCGGATGGGCGTAATAATAATTCGGATCACTGTATCGTGAGAGACTCCCGAACATCTGATTATCTTTCATATTGTGTCCATAGATAATAATATTCGAATGAGTGTCCTTAAGGTTAGACCGGGCGTTCATGAAAATGGATCCATACTGGATCTCGTTTTGCTTATAGTTATGTTTTGCGTAAAATTCGTTATCCTCACTCTGAAGCAAAGGATAATTAATCACGGTTCCGGCAACTCGAATCCACCCCTTGACATCACTGCATTCCTGTTGCAAGCTGCGGACCTTTTCCACATATTCGTTATACGGCTGTTCGCTGACAGCCAGCGCCCATTGCTCTTCCGGGGACAGCTCTTGGGTTGCCTGAGCGTAAATATGGGACACTTCCGTTGAAGAAAAGCCCGTACCCGCGGCATAAGCCCCACTGTCACCTCCCTCAACAATATCATACCAAAATCCTTCGAACTGTGGCGGCACAAAATCCGGATTGTAGGCTTGGATATTGTACAACAAAGGCAAAACCGCATCGCTGGCATCGTCATGCCTTGTATAGGTCAACGATTGTGTCACGTCCGGCAAACTATAGGCATGGTAAGTCACCGTATACAAACCCTTGTCATTGTAAGCTACATTCTCGTAACCGGCACCGCCCCCCGACCCAATCGCCTCGGCGGCAGACTCGTCGCCGGCTCTGCCGCCACGAATAACAGCTATATCAACCCCTGCGGAAATTGTTATGGTGCCGGTGGGTTTGATCAAAGCCAGTGTCGACGGAGAACCGCCGCTCCCAATGCCGGCACCCCCGGCCCAAGGATGAACTTCATCCCCATCTCCACCTTGGGCTCTGGCAATATGAGCGGAACCGCAAATCTCAATTGATTCGTAGCTGCCCCCCCTTCCGCCGCCGATCCCGGCGGCTGAAGAGCCCCCGACAGCCGTAACCGTGCCACCCTTAATGACGATCGCGTTGCTGCAGCCATAATCGCCCCCGCCGATACCGGCGCCATAGGCCCCCCCGTAAGCATTAATAACAGCTGTGCTGTTTACGGTGATGGGCCCGGAAACCCCTCCAAGACCCCCGCCAAGACCTGCGGCACCATAACCGCCGGTTACATTCAGACTCCCGACACCGCAAACACTTAGAGCTCCACCGGGTTCTATTTCCAAACCGGCTCGATACTCATGGCCAATGAGGGTACTGATCCCAACCAAACTCAGATTGACCTCCCCGCCCCGTATCAGAAAAGGAGATCCCACACCTTTGGCGTCAATGCTCACATCGTGCAGCGCAATATTATAAGTCATCCCCACACCGGCATCATCGACTTCAACCCAATAAGCTCCGGTGGAATCGCCGATAATTGTGATCCCGGTTCCGGCTGGAATATCCTCTTCAACCCAAGATTCCGCCCCATACTGAACTTGCATACCGTTAGCCGTGGACCCAATAAGAATAGACCCTTCAGATACATCATAAGTATGACTGGAAGGATCACTGGCAGCCCAAATTGGCTCAGACCCCGGCAAAACAGCAACAATGAACCAAACCGCCAAAATATGGCAGATCACCATATGAACTATGCGTTTTTTCATCGTCTCTAATGAACCACCTTTTCCCTCTGTCTATATCAACCGGACATATTTACTTGATAATCCACATTCTGAATCCTGAATCCTGAATACTGGATACTTGCGGTCGAAGACCGCATTAGCATATCGATCTGAAATTAGGGTGAGTTCGATCATAACGTTTTATGCGTTGATGCCCCTTCACAACCATGGTAATAACACACCGTCAAACCATAAACAATCATTTCTGCCAGTAACAGTTGCTATTGTTCAGGCCCAATGCATGAATTCCCTCCTCACTATTCATAATAAAGTTAAATACAGGGAGCAGGTGAAGAAATGACCGGAAACCTTAGACTGATTCCAAACAATGACGGCACTTATGATCTCCTGATACATTACAACAGATTTGACTCAGAATTCGCCATGGACTTCTTCTCGAAAGGCAGGCAAGGCCAATGCTTTGAGAACACAACCGCATTTATAGCTCATCACGCCAAGAACATCAAAGTATCCGCCGTAAAAATCATGGTAGCCGGCGTCATCATCGCCACTCTTCCCTTTGCTTCCTTTATGGGCGCCTCTGCGGCAGAATCCGACACCCGGTTCAGCATGGCCTACCTGTACGGAGGTTCGGTTCAACAACAGATCGCCTATGTCGAGCGTACGAACAAGGCCCTGCAGACGGTTTCTCCCAGCTATTTTGACATCAACCCCGACGGCAGCCTCAAGTTCAACCCTGTCAGCGCCGAACTGGTCACCCGAATGCACGCCTCCGACATAAAAGTCGTTCCCTTCCTAAGCAATCACTGGGACCGTACCGCCGGCGTCAACGCTCTCAAAGACGTAGACAAACTCTCGACACAAATCGCCAACCACATCAACCAATACAACTTGGACGGTGTCAACGTCGATATTGAAAACGTCACAGAACAACAAAGAGCCCAATACTCAGAACTGGTTAGACAACTCAGAGCCAAAATCCCCGCTCACAAAGAAGTCTCCGTTGCCACCGCCGCCAACCCTAAAGGCTGGACCGTCGGCTGGCACGGTTCTTACGATTACGCCGCACTGGGACAATACGCCGATTATCTGATGATGATGACCTACGACGAACACTATGAAGGCGGCCCTGCCGGCCCGGTGGCAAGTATCGGTTTTGTCGAAGAATCCATTAAATATGCCCTCTCCAAAACCACCGCTGACAAAATCGTCGTTGGCCTGCCCTTCTTCGGCCGAATCTGGAGTACCCACGACACCGGCGTCATCGGCAAAGGCTTAGCCATCAGCACCATCCAGAACATGATCATCGATTATCAAGCCATCGTCACCTACGACGCGGCCACCCAATCCCCCAAAGCGGAATTCGAGGTCAGACCCGGCAACAAGCCATATACCGTCGGCGGCAAACCCCTGGCTCCGGGTAAATACATCATCTGGTTTGAAAACGATCAATCCCTCCAGGCCAAATTGAAACTGATCGAGAAATACAACCTGAAAGGTGCCGGCGCCTGGGCTCTCGGCCAAGAAGACGCCGCTATCTGGAACAATTACAACAGCTGGCTCAACGGCGGAGCTTCCGCTGCCGCTCCCGGAGCCGGTGAAATAGCCGGCTGGGTCACAAGCGGCACGACAAACCTCAACGTTCGTTCCGCCGCGGATTTGAACAGCGTCATACTTACGCAAATCAACGGCGGAACCCAACTGACAATCCTGGGATCCGAAATCAACGGTTTCTATCCTGTCCGATTGTCAAACGGGCTGCTTGGATATGTCTCGACATACTATATTACGACGATCAACCCCACCCCGGTCAACCCTGAACCGACACCGATCACCGCGATAACATCATCCAAATTGCAGGTTCGCGATACCGCTACATCTTCCGGCAAAAGCACCGGTACGCTGGCTAAAGGTGTCCTCGTTACTGTACTCGGAACCTCCGGCAATTTCGCCAAAATCAGTTACAATAATCTAGTCGGTTATGTAACGACAAAAGACTTGATCATGACATCTCCGCCTCCGGCAGCCACGCCGCCGCAAACCCAGCCTCAGACTCCTCCGCCTCAGGATCTCCAGTCCCAGGATCTCCAGCCCCAGGATTCTCCGTCCCAGTCCTCTCCATCTCAGTTGCAACAATCTCAGCCAACCACCAAGATCACCACAGAAAAAATACAGATTCGCGAGACCGCCGCCAACTCCGGCAAGTCCTTGGGCACCCTAGCAAAAGGCACCATTGTCACGGTTCACAGCACCTCAGGCAATTATACGCAAATAAGCTATAACGGGGTTATCGGTTTTGTGAGCTCTGGATCTTTACAATAGTTCCTTCAATCTCTCTTCAGCCTCGACATGCCCTTGTTCTGCAGCCTTTTGATACCACTTAGCCGCTTCCTTCAAATCTTGTGTGACACCATGCCCATAGTGATAGCATGCCCCTAGATTAAACTGGGCAGCGGAATCCCCATGCTCTGAAGCCTTTTGCAGCCACTTCACAGCTGTAGCATAGTCTTTGGTCACGCCTTCACCAAAGTAATAACAGTTCCCTAAGTTGGCTTGTGCCAACGGGTTATCTTGTTCAGCCGCCTTCAGATACCAGCCGGCGGCCTCTTGATGATCCTGTTCTACCCCAAGCCCCTGGGCGTAACAGTTGCCCAAATTAACCTGAGCTATCGCGCTGTTCTGGTCAGCCGCTTTTTTCAGCCACGGAATCGCTTTTGTGAAGTTTTGCTCAACACCGTCCCCAAAATAGTAACAGCTGCTTAAAATGATCTGCGCGTCAACATTGCCATCCTCAGCTGCAATCGTGTAATAACGAACGGCTTCATAATAGTTGCGCTCGACACCTCGTCCGTGATAATAGCATTCGCCCAACCCTTTATACGCTTGCTTATTCTGATAAGAAGACTGCCGATACAGAACAAGGGCTTCATGATAATCCTGCTCCACCCCTGTGCCGTTGTAATAACAATCGGCAAGATTTTTTTGCACATGGGCGTCGCCCTTTTTAATCGCCTTTTTATACCAAGCCACGGCTTTCGTAAAATCCTGGGGCACACCGTTACCGAAATGATAACACGCCCCAATACACCCTTGGGCTTCCGGCATCCCTTGTTCAGCGGATTTGCTGTACCAGCCAAGAGCTTGCTTATAATCCTGTTCCACGCCAAGGCCGCTGTAGTAAGCGTCTCCCATGATTTTTTGCGCTCGGGGGTTCCCCTGATCGGCGGCTTCCTTGTAGTATTCTAATGCTCTTTGATGGTTCGGTATCTCCCAGAACATGTCGCCAAGTTCCAGTAAAGCCTCCATGCGGCTTCCTTCTTTCGGATTGAGCCTCCTGGCTATTTCTTCATCTGAGATGACGATTTCCTCTGACAACATATCTTCTGCGAATTCAGTCTCGCCAACGAATTCATCATTGAGCGCAATTTTTTCTTGAACAGCCGGTTTGTCTTTATCAGAAACTTTCTTTCTGGCAGAAAGCGTATCTCTATCAGCAAGTCTGTCACTGTCAGCAAGTCTGTCACTGTCAGTAAGGTTGTCACAATCAGCAAGTCTGTCACTATCAGTAAGCTTATCCCTATCAGCAAGCTTATCCCTGTTGGTTAGTTTGCCATTATCAGTAAGCTTATCTTTGTTGGTAAGCCTGCCATTGTCAGCGATATCTCTGTCCGTAATATCTTTGTCAGCTAGCTTGCTCAAGGCCACTCGCTTGGCTTTTTCAGCAAGCTCCTCTTTTTTCGCCAATTTGTCCCTTATCCCGGCGACAATAATGTCCCGCGCTTCCGCCTCATCAGTCTTTTTGTCTTCGACCTTATTATCCTTTTCCGGCTGTTCGGGCTTTTCTTTTTCCGACTGAGTCTGTCGGGCCAATTGAGCCGGACGTGTCTCTTCAGTTTTAACTTTTTCCGGTTTTTCCTTTTTAGGCAATTCCACCATATATTCGCTGATACTTTCCCGTTTTTCCTCAGGAATGTGATAAATCTTAGCCTTTTTCGATGTTTCCGTTGCCGCGGCTTGAATCTTACGCATCTCTTTGATATCGAATAAATCTTTTAGCAATTCGCTGGCTTCTTGATCGCTCAAACCCATTTCCTTTCGCGGGTTCTTCCTCGGACGACTGACGGTTCTGGGGGCTGAGGTGTTCTCAAACGAAAAGGTACTTCTCTGAGAAGTTCCGGCATTCTGCGGAGTTCCCGTATTCTGCGGAGTTCCAACGATCTGCGGAGTTTCGCTCTTCTGGGAAGCTCCCGCATTCTGCAAAAACCCGACATGCTGCGAATCCTCGGCATCTATCTTCGTTTGCGCGTACTCTGCAGTGAAAGCACTCCGCGGAGCCTGCAGAGTCCATGAAGGCTTCGACGAGTCAGGCTTAGCATCCAGGAGGCCCTGTGGGGCCACTATCTCTTGCTGACCCAACAGACTCTGCGTTGTTGACAGACTCTGCGTTGTTGGTATCCCTTGTGAACTCTGTCGGCTCATCACCCCAAGCTGAGTAGGCATTCCCAACGAATTTGGCATACCCTGTGTGACCTGTTTATTCTGTTGACTTGGTCTTTCCTGAGCAACAGGCATCCCCAATGGAGACGGCATCCCCAACGGAGTTGGCATACCCAACGGAGTTGGCATACCCCTTTGGGCCGTATCTTGGAACTCTTTATCCGGCCACCCCGGAATACCCCCAGACACACCGCCAGGTGTGGTCATACTGCCAGGTGTGGTCATACCAAGGGATGTCGGCATGCCAAAGGGTGTGGGCATACCACCGGGTGTGGGCATACCACCAGGTGTGGTCATACCGCCGGGTGTGGTCATACCGCCAGGTATGGTCATGCCGCCAGGTGTGGTCATACCGCCAGGTATGGGCATACCGCCAGGTATGGGCATACCGCCAGGTATGGGCATACCGCCAGGTGTGGTCATACCGCCAGGTATGGGCATACCGCCAGGTATGGGCATACCGCCAGGTATGGGCATACCGCCAGGTATGGTCATACCGCCAGGTATGGTCATACCGCCAGGTGTGGTCATACCGCCAGGTGTGGTCATACCGCCAGGTGTGGTCATACCGCCAGGTGTGGTCATACCGCCAGGTGTGGTCATACCAAAGGGTGTATTCATCCCCTGGAAACCCGACACATCCCTTAGATTCGGGGCATTTTGGGGTCCGGAATAATTCCACAGGCCACCGTTATCCTGCTTCTGCCCATTCATAACAGATCCGCTTTTCGTCCCGGAAACCCCACCGGAGGTCTTGTCATAAGAAACAAGATACTTCTCAAGTGAATCAGGTACTGACGAATCATATTCGATTAAGTATTTCTCTTGAGAATTCGTTCCCCCGGCACCCGTTTGATAATTATTGAAATCAGTCCCAATATTAATGGTGGGATTCGTAAAAGCGTCTTTGGCGATTTGCTCGAAACCAACTCCCCCACGCCCGAATACCCCGCTGTTAAAAAAGTCGTTTCTTAAGGTCCCTCCGTCAAAGTCACCACTCCCGGCAAAACCGGCTCCGCTTTGGTCACTGCCCGGCATGGTATAGATATTGGCTCCGAGTCCGGTACCATCGTTCTGACTCGAATTGTTCGTCTCCTGTGGCCAATCGGCTGAAGATTGGGCTCCTCCAAAGTCCTTTTGCTCTTCCTCGAATTGAATCTGTCTCTTCTTTCCTGACTCTTTTTGGTTTTTCTTTCCGGAACCCTTACCGCTTCCTCGACCCGATTCTCTGAATATGCTCAGGATTTTTTGTTTGGTGTTCTCAAACACGTTGTTGACACTCGAATCTTCCTGCCGACCATAATCATATTCAGTCCAAACCTCTTGATTGTTCTCCGTGTACAAATTGTTCTCCCCGTACACGCCAAGAGGATTCTGACTCTGTTGATATGCCGGATTCTCGCCGGGCCTTGCCATAATTGTCTCCAATTCGGCAATGGCTGCTTCAATATGCTCTAACTGCTTGTACAAAGCTTGGGTTTTCTCCTCATCATTTGTAGCCGTATAGAGCCTTTGCATCGTGTCAATTTTCTGGGCTTTCAATTTTGGCAACATAGAGCCCGCACTTTCATTCGGCGAAAAACCAAATCCGTCGTTGAACTCTTTCATTATTTTGACATGAACCCCCTCTTCATCCTTTACTGTTCACGTGCCAAACAACGCACAAAAACTTCGCCAGTATGAACAGATCGCTTGGGACTTCCATGCAAGCAATGGACTCAGACTTCACTTCACTCTTTCATGGCAAAAAACACAGAAGTCCCTCACATAACAGTATACTCTATTCGCTCTCATAACTGAAGTCTTTTTCGCGATCTCTTGTGTTATATTGACAAATACATAAAATCGTTTTTATCATATATTACTTTTAATTCCTCTGTCCTTCGGCCACACAGGCTTCCGCGCTTCCAGGCTTCATCTTCCAAGATTTAGTAACTTATAGACTCGAAACGTCAATAAAAACAAGATAATCCACATCATTCTGAATCCTGAATACTGAATACTGAATACTTGCGGGCGTAGCCCGCGTTAGCTATGAATCCCGTGATTTGCTCTCCACCGAAATTCTGCTATGATAGAAGCAGGATAGCCTAAGAAAAATCCGATCATAAGGAGGTCACAACATGTCAGAGAAATCAAAAGGGATTCTGGAAAAAATTGTCCTCGCCGGCATCGGTGCCATGGCCATCACGGCGGACAAAGCCAAAGAAATCGTCAGTGAAATGATCACCAGAGGGGAACTTTCCGTTGAACAGGGCAAAGCCATCAACGAAGAACTCAAACACGCTATGAAAAACTGGGGCAGCGCCGGCAAATTCACAGCCAATCTGGAAGACCTCGACACACTGGACGCCGACCAACTTGCCGCTCTGAAAGCCAAACTCCTCGATCTTGAGGCCCGGCGCGCGGCACAGAACAATACTGCGTCTCAGGACACCTCCTCCCAGGACACACCTTAATGGAGCCGCCTCGACGCCACCACCGCAAACAAAGAAGATTCAGCCAAAGAAAACGTCTGAGAGCTATCATGGGGGTTCTGAAAAAGCACGGTATCGTCCGAGGCTTGACCCCCGAGAAGCTCACCCTGATACTCAGTGATCTCGGACCGACCTTTATTAAGCTCGGTCAAATTCTTTCCATGCGTTCTGATCTGCTGCCGCAAGCTTACTGCGACGAGCTCGCCAAACTTCGAACCATTACCAATCCTATGGATTTCGCTGAACTCAAATCCATCCTCAGCCACGAATACGATCAGGATCTCGAAGATATTTTTGCCGACATAGACGCCGAACCGATAGGCGCGGCGTCTGTTGCTCAAGTTCACCGAGCCAAACTTTTCACCGGTGAAGACGTCGTCATCAAAGTCCAGCGCCAAGGCATCTACGAAACCATGGCCGAAGATGTCCTCCTGCTCAAAAATGCCGCCACCCTACTCAAAACCGTCGGCGTTACCGACGAACAGTTGGACTGGCGCATGGTTCTGGATGAAATGTGGCACGTGGCCAAACAAGAACTGGATTTCGCCGTTGAAGCAGCTCAGATGCTGGAATTCCAGCGCAACCACAGCGACGTCAAATATCTGGATTTTCCCCGGGTCTACACACAATACTCCAACACCAAAATCCTCGTTATGGAAGCTATTGAAGGCTGCAATATTGACGACACAGAAACCCTTAAAACCCAAGAATACGACTTGGAAGAAATCGCCCAAAAACTGGCGCATAATTATGTCAAACAAGTCCTTGAGGACGGGTTCTTCCACGCCGACCCCCACACCGGCAACATCAAAATCCGCGACGGCAAAATCATCTGGATCGACCTGGGTATGATGGGCCGCCTGACTCCCCATGATAAAGAGCTGTTTGCCGCCATGATCCGCAGCGTCATCGACAACGATCCCGGCAAACTAACCGAAGGGGTTCTTGCCCTCGGCGTCGTCAGCGGTACCGTCGATCACGCCGAACTGGCCAACGATTTAGACGGCATGTTGGCCCAATACGTCCAGCAGGATTTCCGCACCTTAGACTTCCTGCAACTGTCAGAAGACCTGTTCCGCATCATCCGGAAACACCAGATCGCCCTTCCCCAAGGCATCTCCATGTTGACGCGGGGCCTGGTCACCCTGCAAAGCGTCCTAAGCCTGCTCAGCGACCAAATCAACTTCCTCAGCATCGCCAGCCGTTTTTTTGCCGATGATCTTCTCAAAAACTTCGACCCCAAGAAAGAACTCAACCTCATTCTGCGCTCAGGTTATATCTCCATGAAAAAATCCCTTGACATCCCCGCCCAACTGTCGAATACCTTACAATCCCTCAACCGGGGCCGAACTCGTGTCAAAATCGAATTCACCTTCTCAGAAAACGCCAGAAACCAACTGGACTCCATCACCCGCAAATTGGCCCTTTGTGTCATGTCATCAATGCTTTTTGTAGGCTCGGCAATCCTCTGTCTCACCGACACGGCACCAAAAATCATTGGCATCCCAATCCTAGCCTTTTTGGGGTACGCCAGCTCGCTGATTCTGGCAGGAATTTTTATCCGAGGACTGATGAAGTAGCCAAGCTCAACGACAGTTAGATCCCCGGTTTCTCCAACACCTTCAGCAAATCCAACACAGGCCCGTACTTTCCGCTGTCGACATCTTCGTAGTGCCACCACTCGTTATAATAGATCTCGAACCCATTGTTTTCCATAACCCGCCGCAACACCTGAAGGTTGTTTCGAGCGTCCTCACTTTCAATATTGCTGAGATCATGATTCGCCAGAACGGAAAAATTATCAAAATCCGTGGGCATCACCACTTCCGCCCCATAGGCATCAACCAAAGTCACATCCACCGCTGTACCGTAAGTGTGCCTGGAGTAGCCGGTATCGGGGTTGGCGATATACCGCGCATCCGGCACAGCTTCCCACATCTTCCTTTGGGCCTCTTGGGGCCGGTAAGCGTCCCAAATCAGGAGAGCCAAGCCGTATTCCTTAAGCTCCGCCACAACCCCCTTAAGTTTTTCCGCCGTACTTTTACGCAGATAAACCTTATCGGAATCATAGAAAGACCCCTGCAAAAAATTCCGATCCGAATAATATCTAATATCTTTCTTCAACCCGGGAACATATTGGAGGGCTTCCACCATATTGCCGGCACTCTTATCCGTGAGCGGAGCATAATGATAAGGGTTCTCCGGAAAAACCAACCCCATCCGCTTCTGCAGCTCCTCCGTGCTCAAGACGGCGAGACGCTCAACCGCGCTCTGAGCCGGAACGGAATCCGTCAACGGCGTAGGCTGATAATCGTTGGCAACAGAATTCACGTCACTGTTGACAGAACAGGGAATCACCTTTGGCGCCGCCAGAGAAAGCCGGCCCTCACCGTCGACAGTCGCCTCCAGTTGCCATATTCCTGTCAGTTTGGTATCGGAACTAACGGTCTGGTTGCCGCCAAAACAAAAATTCCCCAAACTGTAGACAATGTACCTTCCCTTATAGAACTCGGTAGGTTGTGCCACATGGGAATGGTGACCCAACACGATATCCGCCCCCATATCAATCAACAGATGCCCGACATTCACTTGCCGCAGATTCGGCATCCTGACCCCCTCATCCCCCCAATGGATCTGCACAACCAGCAAATCGCAATTTGCCCTGAGGTTCCCGATTTGGGCGCCGGCGTTATCCAGAAACGCCTCGATATCAACACCCCGCTCATTTTTGCCGAGCAAATTCAACCCGATAGACCCCACCCGAATATCATTTCTGGTTATAACCACCGGCTCATCGTACCCGGTAAAAGGGATCCCCGCCTCAGTCAGAATCGCCGCTGTTTCCTCATATCCTTCATCCTTATAATCATGACTATGGTTGTTCGCAACCGTGACCACATCAATACCGCCCAATTTAAGAATATCGACATAATTCGGCGGCCCGTAGAACCAGTACGCTTTGTTGCCTTGCTCCGGCTTCGGTTCCTGAGTGAGCCGTGTAACATCGGCTGTAAGCACCCCTTCCAAATTGGCAAAAGTCAGATCCGCACCGCGCAGTGTTGGGGCAACATTGGCCAGGAAATAGGACGCATCTTTGGTTTTGGCCACATCAAAAAACGTCTTGGCAACACTGTTGCTGGCATAACGGGTGTCACACCCCAATGTACAATCGCCAACAGCACTGATAGTAATCGATCTGGGTTGGGGAACGGGCTCCACGATCATTTCCTCAGGCGACTCATAAGACGCTGACAAACTTGAATCAGGGGGGACGATATTATGTAACGACCCGGTCAAGCCGAAGGTCATAGCAAAAATAATCAGCAACGGCAGCGGTCTGTTATAAAAGTGTTTCTTCGGCGCAGACTTCCGCGCTTTTTTCTCGGAATGCTTATCACGCATAAAAATCCTCCGTCCCTTAATCCAAGTTTATATGCAACTTCCTACATAAGAATTATACTGACAAAATCTCTACAAGTCCAATGTTTTTTAAACATTTTCGCGATCCCTTTCGCGATCCCTATATGCAAAGGATGAATACCCCCTTGACAAACGCTCCCCCATAGGTTATCATTATTTTCGTAACGAATGTCGATTCGTGTTCGGCAACCACGCCGACACCGTCCCTATCTCATAGAAAAACAAGGAGACGGGCTAATGCTTTTTAACGAAAAACTAAAACAGCTTCGGCTGGCC
This sequence comes from Peptococcaceae bacterium, assembly GCA_009778595.1. Taxonomy (GTDB): domain Bacteria; phylum Bacillota; class Desulfitobacteriia; order Desulfitobacteriales; family Syntrophobotulaceae; genus WRJI01. The sequence continues at coordinate 19,680 of WRJI01000011.1, forward strand.
GCAGGCATGACCCAAGAAGAGGTTGCCGGCACCTTGGGGGTTACATGTCGCGCTTTCCAGAATTACGAATCCGGGCGTGTTTACCCGAAAAACACGGACATCTACGGCAAAATCGCCGCGATGTTCAATGTAAGCGCCGATTATCTCCTGTCTGATGAAGATCATTATGTGCTGGAGGCTCACAGAAAAGGCGGTCCCAAGAGCACGAAAGATGTTCAGGCCCTCATATCCGAGGTTGGCGGGTTGTTTGCCGGCGGCGAACTCACCGAAGCAGACAAAGACAAAGTCCTGCGGACCATCACAGACCTTTATTGGAAAGCCAAAGAGAACAACAGGAAATACGCCCCCAAACAACACACCCGGGAAGCGGCTGAGTAGGTTCCGCCACAAGGAAAATCGAGGTGAACAACTTTGAACGAGGCAATCCTCACGAAAGCACGGCTACTCGTTAGGCGATGCGGTACCAACGACCCCTTCCGCATTGCCGAAGCCACAGGCGCCCAGATCCATTTCACAGATCTGGGCTCGCTAAAAGGCATGTACGCCTGTATCAAGCGCAACCGGTTCGTCGTTGTCAACAATACCCTTGACCCGGCCCTGCAGAAAATCGTCTGCGCCCACGAACTCGGTCATGACCAGTTTCACCGGGAAATGGCCGCAAATAAGTGGCTGCAAGAATTCATGATCTACAACATGAACCAGCGTCCGGAATATGAAGCCAATGTCTTCGCCGCCGAAATCCTTCTGCCGGATGACGCTATTCTTACCCTTCTGGACGACGGGCTGGACATCGAACAAGTCGCGCGGGCCATGGATTCCGACGTCAACCTCGTAGCCCTGAAACTCGCCGCCCTTACCCGGCAGGGATACCAATTCAGGCAGCCCCCGGAATACACGGGAACCTTCCTATAAGGAGTGACCGCCATGGAAAGAATCATCGCCCACAGCGACTTGAATTGTTTCTACGCTTCCGTGGAAATGTTAAGAAACCCCCGCTTGCGCGACGTTCCTTTTGCTGTATGCGGTAGCACGGAAAAACGCCACGGCATCGTGCTGACAGCCAACTATCCGGCCAAAAGGCGCGGCGTCAAAACAGGTATGGCCAACTGGCAGGCACGTCAGGTTTGCCCCGGTCTCTACACGGTCGCCACCCACATGAACGATTACATCCAATTCAGCGGATTCGTCCGACATTTGTATTCAACATACACCGACCGGGTGGAACCTTTCGGCTTGGATGAAGCTTGGCTCGATTTAACAGGCTGTGTCCCCTCCTTCGACGCCGGCGTGAAAGCCATTGAAGAAATGAAAGCACGGATCACACGAGAACTGGGGTTGACCGTTTCCGTCGGTCTTGCCGACAACAAAGTCTTTGCCAAGCTGGGGAGCGACATGAAGAAACCGGACGCCTGCACAATCATCCCGCGCGCTGATTTCCGGAACATCGTCTGGCCGCTCCCGGTTGGCGATCTGCTTTATGTGGGAAGAGCGACCCAAATCAAACTCGCCACCAAAAACATCCGCACCATCGGTGATCTGGCCCAAACCGACGAACAATCGTTGAAACGCTGGTTTGGCAAAATCGGGGCGGTGCTTCACGCCTTTGCTAACGGAGCCGACCGTTCCATGGTCGCGCCGACAGGATACGAATCCCCTATCAAATCTATAGGTAACAGCACCACCTGTCCCCGGGATCTGAAAACCGACCAAGATGTAACCATCATTCTCTACGCCCTGGCCGAAAGCGTCGGCGCCCGCATGATGGAATTAGGGCTCTGCGCTCAAACCATAGAATTCTCCTATATCAACAGCGACATGACTTATCACGGATCCCGCCAGGGCAAGCTCCCCTTCCCCACCAACATTTCCAAAGAGATCGCCGAAACCGCTTTCCGGTTATTCAAACAAAGCTACAGCCATTGGCCGTCGCCTCTGCGCAAAATCGGCGTTCGGGGGTGTGATCTGGTCAACCAAGACGCGCCGGTACAGTTAACTTTTGACATGGGCATTCACGATCTGGAACGCGCGGAAGACCTGGAACAAACCGTGAACATGCTCCGCAAACGTTACGGCAACAAAATCATCCAACGGTCCCTTATGCTGACCGACCCCCATTTGTCCGGTTTAGACGCCAAAAAAGATCACACCACACATCCGGTAGGTGTCTTCAACGGGGGGGTGAGCGCGCAGTGGGGCAGCTACACGACACAGATTATTGCGTGAGAATCCCCTTAAGGATGATTCAAATCACGGAAAGGGACGGCAAAGCCTGGCCCTTGGCCTTTGACTGGGAAACCGAAAGCGGCGACACCAGACGGGTGAAAATCGACAAAGTGATCTCCGTCGCGCCTTTCGCCGAGCAGAAAAGCGGCACCGTCGGCGACCGTTACGAATGTACGATAGGCGGCATGACAGAATACTTGTTTTACAGCGTATTGCAACCCCGCAAATGGTTCAAATTAAAAGATGTCACAGAAGACGAATACAAACGCTATTACCGGATACCCGGTGAGAAAGGACCTTAACATGTGCGGCAGATTCTACATTGAGATTGAAGAGTCCGAACTGCGGGAAATAGCGGAAGAGGTTGAGAAAACCCTATCGGCTTATCCCGAACAGATAACCCTCAAGATGAACGGCGAAATATTCCCCACCAACACCGTCCCTGTTCAAACAGGATCAAACCGGTATCAGCCCATGAAATGGGGATTCACCGGATTTGACAGCCGACCGGTTATTAATGCCCGCAGTGAAACGGTTTTCCAAAAGCCGATGTTCCGGGAATCCATGGGAACCCGCCGCTGTCTGATCCCCGCCGGCGGGTATTATGAATGGCAGAAGGACGGCGGCCAAAAAATCAAACACCGGTTCTTTGTCCCCGGTCAATCGCTGTACCTGGCCGGGTGTTACAGAAAAGAACAAGGCGACAACCTGCCTCGATTTGTTATCCTAACACGGCAAGCGATAAACGGTGTGGCGGCCATCCATGACCGTATGCCTGTGATTGTTCCGAAAGAGCGTAGGGAGAGGTGGTTTCACGAGGTTTCTGTAGACTTTGACTATGAGATGGGCGGGTTGGTATTTGAATCTGTGGGGTAGAACGCGGGCCGCCCAACAAGAAACCGGCAGGCAACGGTCCCCTTGCAAGCAACGGTCCCCTTGCAAGCAACGGCCCCCTTGCAGGCAACGGCCCCCTTGCAAGCAACGGCCCCCTTGCAAGCAAGGGCACAGTACCAAACATTCTGCTATAATAGGTTTTATCATACTTATGATCAAGGATCACAGGCAAGAAAAACTATCGACAACCGGAGGGAGCTATTCACGCCCACCGGCGGGCTAAGGACAATTATAACGAAACAAGAGGACACCCGCCACCATGACCAAACCCTACACCCTCAAAACCACATACCTGGTGCGCCGTTTCGCGCCCTACTTCCGCAAATACTGGCCGGTTCTGACGCTGGATCTCTTCTGCGCGTCCTTAACCACCCTGTGTGAATTGGTTCTGCCCTTGATTATCCGTTTCATAACCGACAGAGCCATCAACGACCTGGAAGCGCTCACCGTCTCCGTCATCTTGACCTTGGGCGGTCTGTACCTGGTGTTGCGTCTCATCGACGTCGCCGCCAACTACTACATGGCCGGCGTCGGCCACGTCATGGGAGCCCGAATCGAGACCGACATGCGCCGGGATCTCTTCGCCCATCTTCACAAACTCTCCTACTCCTACCACAGCAACACCAAAGTGGGGCAACTCATGGCCCGGATCACCAGCGACCTTTTTGATATCACAGAATTCGCTCACCATTGCCCCGAAGAATACTTCATCGCCACCATCAAAATCACCGTCTCCTTCATTATCCTCAGCAGCATCAACCTGTGGCTGGCCCTTATTATATTCATCCTTGTCCCCTTGATGATCCTGATCTCCTCACGGAACATCAGACGTATGCGGGACGCTTTCAAAGAATCCCGCAACCAGATCGGCGAGATCAATTCTCAGGTCGAAGACAGTCTGTTGGGAGTTCGTGTGGTCAAAGCCTTCACCAACGAAAACATCGAAGAAGAAAAATTCGCCGAAAACAACGCCGGGTTTCTCCGGATCAAGAAGAAATCCTACCGCTATATGGCTATATTCCAAGGCACCACCCGTCTTTTTGACGGTATTATGTATATCATGGTGGTCGTCGCCGGTTCCCTCTTCATGATTTGGGGTGCCATCACCCCGGCGGATTTGGTGGCTTTCCTGCTCTATATCGCCATGCTTCTGACCTCCATTCGCCGCATCGTGGAATTCACCGAACAATTTCAACGGGGCATGACCGGCCTCGAACGGTTCCTGGAGATCATAGACGAAGATGTGGAAATACGGGACAAAGCAGAGGCTGTCCCTCTGGATCAATTGACCGGAGATATTGTATTTGATAATGTCAGTTTTCATTACGCTGATGCCGGCGTTGACAGCGCGGTTCTCTCCAACATCGACCTCCACGTCCAAGCCGGCGAGAACGTCGCCCTGGTAGGGCCCTCCGGCGGCGGCAAAACCACCTTATGCAACCTGATCCCTCGCTTCTATGACGTCACCTCCGGGCGCATTCTTGTAGACGGTCGCGATATTAAAGACGTCACTCTTTATTCCCTGCGGTCCCAGATTGGCATCGTCCAACAAGACGTCTATCTGTTCTCCGGATCGGTCTACAACAATATAGAATATGGCAAACCGGGGGCCGACGAGGAGGAAGTTATTGAAGCCGCCAAAAAAGCCGGAGCTCATGACTTCATCATGCAACTGCCGGAGGGCTACCACAGCCATGTCGGCGAAAGAGGCGTCAAACTCTCCGGCGGGCAGAAACAGCGCCTTAGCATTGCGCGAATCTTCTTGAAAAACCCACCGATCCTGATCCTGGACGAAGCCACTTCCGCTCTGGACAACGAAAGCGAGTGGCTTGTCCAACAATCTCTTGAAGCCCTCACAAAAGGGCGGACGACTTTCACCATCGCCCACCGCCTCAGCACCATCCGCAACGCCAAGGTTATTCTGGTATTGACCGACGAAGGTATCGTTGAGCAGGGAAGCCATGAAGACCTGCTTGCCCGGGAAGGGGTTTACGCACGATTGTACGCCTTGTATCATGTCGCACAGACCTCGTTGTAAGCCAGAGTCGCCCGTAACCTCCAACAACCGATCCGCCAGCGATTTGCCATGATCAATATGGGCAATCGCCGAAACCGAAATCACATGGATACGCAAAAAAATGAATGATCCGCGTCCAAAAATCCGGGAAGCCGCCCGCGAAGCCCATAAGGTGAAGTTTCCGCATTATGAGCATAATATGACCAAAAAAGGCTTGACAGCTTTTTTGCTTGAATTGTTCATACACAGCAATATACGGCATGAACAGGGTGACAATGTGACCGTGAATATGCTTATGACTATGGACGATACCGGCTTGGTGCGCCGCATTGATCATGACAAATCAGCAGATGAAAGCAAAACTGAGGTTACATGCATTGAGGAAATCAAGAATGATATGAGGTTCCATAAAAGTTGATGAATTAAGTCAGAACGAATATAATAAAGAAAGTAGGGTAAGTAGGGATTTGGCGAGTCCTAAAGGAGGATTACAAAATGGCAGAATTAATAGTTGATAATGCAAAGGTGATGGCGAAGGGGCAGATAACTTTGCCAAAAGAAATTCGCTCAGCACTTGGCGTCAGCACTGGCGACCGCGTGACACTTATCAAGCAGGATGATCAAGTCATCATGATGAACTCCGCCGTCTATGCCATGAAGGTGTTACAACAGGCTATGAAGGGCGAAGCGGAAAAAGCTGGCCTTGATTCCGAAGAGAGCGTAGCAGACATGATTATGAAGATGCGTATCGAGGAAAAAGAATGAAATGTATGTTGGATACAAACATTCTCGTTTCTGCGGCACTTTTTCCGGGAAGCATCTCTGCCATGGCGTATATGAAAGCAGTCACCCCGCCATATAAAAGTGTGATATGCGATTATGCGATGGAAGAATTGCGCAGGGTATTTAATAAAAAATTCCCTCACCGAATGTCAGAACATGACCATTTCGTTTCGATGATGGTATTGTCAGCCGAAATTGTCTTTACACCCCCGGCAACCCTTCCAGAACCCCCCAGACAAGATTCCTGTTAACAGACCAATCGGCCATATCCTCTGAATGAAACTGAGCCGCGGTCATTTCGTCTGCCGTATCAAAGAGGCCCAGTTCCAAGCAGATCGCCGGTCTGTTGTACCGATACCGAAACCAGTTTTCCAAACCGCCTGCCCAGCCGTTCAACGCCCTCTTGGTGCTTGGCAGCATGGTATACCCGGTAAGCCCCGCGATGGTTCCCGCTAATGACTCGTCCCCGGGCACTTCACCGTTTTTGTCGTCCCGCCAGAAAAGCATCTTGCCGGCACAATGACAACTCACCAGCAACTCAAACGGGTTATCTTCACATAACACCATCAAAGCCTGGGTCTCCGGCTCACTGCCCGGCGACGCCCCCTTATTGTTGAGATAATTGTTTGCGAAACCGTCGAATATATTGCTCTCCCAATCAAAAGGGAAATTGCGATTCAGATTCACACCACCGGCGTTGCTTTTCCAAGTATCTCTGTCCCGGATGGGAACAAGAGCCGAACCTCCTGAAGTCACGACATCGACTCCGTCCGGGTTGGCCATGGGCACAAGAAAAACAGTGAATTCATCCAACAACTCCTGCACTTTATCCGCGGAATAGGTATCATAGGACACCAGATTGCAATAAGCGTTAGCGTACTCTTCGGCAATCAGCAGCAAAAAAGCGCAGGTCATCACTTCCCGCCCATGGATAGCCCCAACCCAAAGAACGTGCCTCTCGCCGTTACCCAGTTTCAAGAGGGGAATCTCATTCCCCAGAACACTTTGCCCAATCGAAGTTAAGGAAAGGACCTCCGGGTAGAAACGCGCCAAAGTCCGGGCGTCATCAAGCAGTCTTTTGCTGTCATAAGGTCGCAACGGATCCACCACACCCAAGGGGGGCACCAATTCCGATGCTCCCTGCGCCTCCCAAGCTCCCGACCCTCCCGGCATGGTCAGCATGATTGCTGTTACAGCTACAGGCGCCATCAACTCTTTGGGCTGTAAGACCAACACAAGAACAAACACGAGAACAAGAACAGGAAATCTACGTTTCGTTACATACATAAAGGGGTTTCTCCCGGACGGATTATCTTATAACCCTGCTATTGTTTGTCAAGAACCAGAAAATATCGAGAGTTCTCCCATCCAAATCCTTCATTACGGTCTAAAAACATCCATTCACCTCATCCCGATACCACGTGGGCTCGTAACAGTCCCCAGGCAAGTGACTCAGGCCGGCTGAACTGGTATCTCTTCCCTAAAAACCCAATTTGGAGGCACGGGAGGCTGCGAACGAACTCAGTAAAATGAGGCACGATGTATGATTGGAGAGAGGGAGCCTCCGAAGGCCAATCATACATTGGGACTGTTGCCGAATCTACGATATGCCACCTATAAGCGACTAATCCCGTACCCCTATCCTCTGCGCCTCAAGGAGATGCCTGCCCCTGTGCCCTGAAGAAGCGCTGTTCCTAATCAACCGGTACACGCCATAGACCAGTGTGGGCCCGGCGGAGGCAATCAGAATTAACACCCATTGCCAGGATCCAAGAGCAGAGGTTTTGAAAGCCTCTTGCAGAAACGGATGATAGAGCACCGCTATCTGCATAGCGAAGGAAACCGCCACAGCACTCACCAGCCAAAGGTTAGAGAACAGGTTGATTTCAAAGATCCCTTTGTTCTCGGACCGGCATTCAAAGACATGGCACAACTGAGCCATGACCAACGTGGTAAACGCCATGGTCCGAGCCGTCAACAGATCGAATCCGTACCAAAGGGCGATAACAAAAACCGTCAAGGTACACAACCCGATCATAATCCCGCGAATGGCCACCATTTTGCCTAATCCCCGACCGAAGATACTTTCCCGGGGATCACGGGGCGGCCGCCGCATGGTGTTCTCTTCAGCCTTCTCCAAGCCCAGAGCGATAGCCGGCAACCCATCGGTAACAAGATTGACCCAGAGAATCTGGATAGCCAACAACGGCAGCGGCAGCCCCACCAGCACACCGATAAACATCGTTAGAACCTCGCCCAGATTGCAGGCCATGAGATATCGGATGAACTTCCGGATGTTGTCGTAAATACCCCGTCCTTCTTCCACCGCAGCCACAATCGTCGCAAAGTTATCATCAACAATCACCATGTCAGAGGCTTCTTTCGTGACATCCGTCCCGCTTTGCCCCATAGCGATACCGATATCGGCTTCTTTGACCGCAGGAGCGTCGTTGACACCGTCCCCTGTCATGGCGACGATTTCGCCGTTGGCTTTGAAAGCCCGGACGATTCGGATCTTATCCTGAGGCGCGACCCGGGCAAATACCTGGAGATCCATAATGCGGTGTGCCAGATCACCGTCGCTCATTCGATTCAGTTCGGGACCGGTGAGCACCGCACTGTCACCGTCAAAAATCCCCAATTCTTTGGCCACAGCCTGGGCTGTTAATTTGTGATCCCCGGTGATCATGACGGGTTTGATGCCCGCTGTTTTGCAGACCTGAATGGCTTTTTTGGCGCTGGCCCGAGGCGGATCAATCATCCCCACCAACCCGAGAAATACCAGATCGCTTTCCTGCGCACCGGCGTTGTGGGCCAAGTCTTCCTCCGCAAACCTGCGTTGCGCGATAACCAGCACCCGGAGAGCCTGACGCGCCATATCATTGTTGATCTGAATAATTTGGCGGCGGCGTTCTTGGGTCAGATCCACCACACCTTTTTGGGTTAGCTCCCATTGGCAACTGTCCAGCATGACATCGACAGCCCCTTTGGCGTGGACCACCCATTCCTTCTTGTGCCGGTATACCACCGTCATGCGTTTGCGTTCAGAGTCAAAGGGGATCTCCGCAATACGGTCTTCGTCCCGCTCCATCTCTTCGCGCCAGATACCGGCCTTGGCGGCCGCCACCAGCAACGCGCCTTCTGTGGGATCCCCTTCTATGCTCCAGGTGCTTTTCTTATCTTTTCTGTCGCGGAACAGCCCCAGACGGGATCCTTTTCGTGTCAACACCGCGTTGTTGCAAAGAGCGGCACTTTTGAGCAGTTCCTGCAACGGCGTTTCCTGACGACTGTAGGGATCCGCTCCCTCGAAACTCCCTTTCGGATCATACCCTTCGCCGCCGACGGTTATGTGTTTTCGGTTGCAATAGATTCTGCGCACAGTCATTTCATTCTGGGTTAGGGTTCCTGTTTTGTCGGAGCAAATGACGGTCGCACATCCTAATGTCTCCACCGCCGGCAGATGACGGATGACAGCATGCCTCTTAACCATTCGCTGGACACCGATGGCCAAAGCCACGGTTACAATAGCCGGCAACCCTTCCGGAATCGCGGCCACAGCCAAGGAAACCCCAGCCATAAACATTTTGCTGAACCCTTCGCCCTGGAACAAACCCACCAACATGACCACCAGACACGCGCCCACGCTCAGGGCCACCAGCCATTTGCCTAACTCGGCCAAACGCCTTTGGAGGGGCGTTTCTTCTTCTTCTACCTGTTGCAGCATTCCGGCGATGGTGCCCATTTCGGTATCCATCCCCGTTTCAACGACGACACCGGATCCGCGCCCGTGAACAATGATGGTGCCCATGAACCCCAGGTTTTTGCGATCGCCCAGAGGCAGAAACTCGTCTTCCAGTATGCGTTCATGTTTTTCTACAGGAATGGATTCTCCCGTCAACGCCGACTCTTCCACCTTGACATTGATGGTATGTAGCCAGCGAATGTCGGCGGGAATACGATCCCCGGCTTCAACCATCACCACATCACCGGGCACAAGTTCTGCTGCCGGAACCCTCAGCTCCCGTTTTTCCCGACGTACCAAGGCTTCCGGTGCCGTCATCCCCCGCAGGGATTCCATGGATTTTTCCGCGCGGAATTCCTGAATGAACCCCAACACGGCGTTGAGAAAAATTATTGCCATAATCGTGATAGCGTCCGCGAATTCTCCCAGAAGTCCCGAAACCAGCGTGGCACCCACCAACACCATGACCATGAAATCCTTGAATTGTCCAAAAAAAATAAACGCGGGATTGATTTTCTTCTTTTCCACAAGCACATTGTGACCGATCTCTAACAGCCGATGGGTAACCTCATGTTCGTCCAACCCATATTCAGGTTGAACTTCAAGAAGGCTGCAGATGTCTTCCTGACTTGACGTATGCCAGATTGAGTTTGGCATATGGGTTTGCGTCGGTGTTCGCGTGGATGTTTGGGTAGAAATCCGCGGGTTTTTGTGTGTGGGCGTTTGAGTGGGCGTTTGAGTGGGCGTTTGAGTGGGCATCCGTGTGGGCGTTGGCCGGTTCATGGTGAAACAACCCCCTGTTCATGGTTCGAAATTTTATTTAGTGATCGGTACCTGGGCCTCGGTATTCGATACTCGAAACCGGGTTATTAGTCGCTTAGGTTGCAACGACATCAATAAAAAACAAGAAAATCCACATTCTGAATCCTGAATACTGAATACTGGATACTTGCGGTCGAAGACCGCTTTAGCTATTTGTACATGCTATTCAGGCTTGTCTCCAAAAAGACCTACCCCTAAGAGAATCCTCATAATGTGACCACAAAAAAAATACCTCATCATTGATTTGACGAGGCAAAAGCTATATAGGAGGTTATCTGGAATAATCTATTAACATAGCGAGGGAGCGGGTGCGGGCGCACAAGGCGCAGAGAAGCTACAAGGTCCGAACCCCCAGCCGCCTCAATGTATCATATACAGACATCTCAAACCCCTCGATAATAGGCTCATTTTCACAATAGGTCCACTTATCATCAAGCGACGAACAGTCTGAAAAGTCGTGGGGTGGCAAAGTTGTGATACGGCTTGATTCGCAGGCGGTTCCACCGATGTAGATTCGTTTAGGAAGGCTCTCCGACCATCCCATCATCTTTGGATTGAGGGTCATAACGCACACTCCCTTTCATTGGGGCAAAGCCCGCATCTGCTTTATTGCCCACATGCCAACCAATACACAAAACCCATATCACAGTGCATATCATTCTGCGATGATTGGCTTTTTCACGCTTACACCACTATAATAAGGAATTGCGCCGAAGAATAAAATATCCTTATTTGTCATTTATGGTCTCAGGTTGTCAAAGGTGTCTATCTTTACATTAAAGAATTCCGGTATGCTTTTGGTGTAACATTCTCAATCTTCTTAAAAATACGCGAGAAGTGCGAAACATCCGCAAACCCGACCATTTCTGAAATGGTGCTGATGCGAAATTGGGGATCCTGAAGGAGCTCTTTCGCTTTTTCGATACGCGCCTCGTTTAAGAGGTCATAGAAGTTTTTACCTACATACCGGCTCAAGAGTTTGCTCAAATGCCACTGGCTGACATAGATTTTGTCAGCGACATCAGACAACGTCAGTTTTTCCGCACAGCTTTGCCTCATATGTCTTATCGCCGCGTTCACAACAAAATGGTGCGTGTCCAAGCTTGTCGTCTGCGCCGAATCCATAGGGATTGATTCCGGCGCCCCCTCTTTCAACACATCCCCATGTGCCGACGTCCACATCGGGGCTCCCTCGACCCGTCGGGGAGATCTCTCCAACAGTTTCTTTGTCATAGCCCCCAAGGCTTCCTCGATCTCCGCCGGTTTCGCGGGTTTCAACAGGAATCGCGTTGCGGAAAGGTCGATCGCTCGTTTGGCATACTCGAACTCCCTGTGACCGGTAAGTATCGTCACCTGCATATTGGGAAACTCGGATTTCAGACCGGCCAACATTGACAATCCGTCTTCATTAGGCATCCTAATATCAGTGAATATAATATCCGGGTTGTGTTCTCTGACGGCTGCCGCGCCGCTTTTGGCATCGAAAGCCGTACCAACAACCTGGCAATCATACTTTTCCCAGTTCACAGCTTTCCGGAGCACAGTTATGACAACCGGTTCATCATCTATGAGAATGACTCGAAACATCGGCAGCCACCTTCTTCACAGTTTATTTGTTGACATAATATCTTTGTGGAAAAGATGCGCCTCAATGCTCTTGAGAAGTACAGGAGGATCAATCGGTTTTATGAAATAATCAAGCGCTCCCAAGGAAAACCCTTTACACTTACAATCCTGATTGTTTTTTCCTGTGAGGAAAATAACCGGAATATCTCTGGTCTCGGGCCGTTCCTTGATTATTTTAATTGTCTCGTAGCCGTTCATTTCCGGCATTTCGACATCAAGCAGAATTAGGTCAGGCAGGCGCTTTTCCAGAAGAAAAAATAGCTTCTTTGTCGAAGGCGCCGTAGCGACAGCGTATTTTCCTTCCAAGACACTTGTGCCGATTTTGAGGCTAACCAGATCGTTATCGACCAGAATGATGAACTTTCTTTTCTTCTCCATAACTACCTCACATAGTCTTCAATAAGGGTCAACGCTTCGTCATAATCCGTCACCAACACAAGATCCATGATTTGTTCAAGTGTCCTCTTGGTTGTGGCATCCAGAGAATACTGTTTGGGCAAATCTTTGAGTCCTTTCAGTATTGTGCTGAGATCTTCAATCCTAGATGTTTTCAAAGCCTCAGCCAGTTCCCCCAAAAGAACATACAGGTCTGACCGGGCACTGACAGAGGATTCCTCAGAAGCGATCTCACCGGAGGTCTCACCGGACGTCTCACCGTCGTCCAGAGCCATTTGGATTCTTTTTGCCAGCTCCGCAAAACACTCCAGAAAATCCGGCAAGTTTTCCCTTAGAGAATCCATATCTCCGGCATCTCCCGCAACTTCAATCACAACAGCTTTGTCAACAGCTTGTGCCGCGCCGATATAAGCCGCTGTATTCTTCAGGGCGTGGGCGTGAAACCCCGCCAAGGAGGGATCAACCTCTTCGGACTGTAGCAGAGGCAGGCGTGATGCCGTTTCTTTGCAGAACAACGACAACACTTCGCGGTATACCGCCTCCGAACCTCCGGTCATAGCGATACCTCTCAGGGTATCGACACCGGGGATCGGGGGAAGAAACCGGGATCTCCCTGAAGGTTCGTTCGTTCCCTCATTTCCGAACCCGAGGGTTTTCATCTCATTGGGTATCCAACGGTCAATAATATAGTCGAGTTCAGAAATATCTATCGGTTTCGCCAAAAAAGCACTGAACCCTTTTTCAATGAACATTTCACGCATTCCGGAAACAGCGTTGGCCGTCAACGCGACAATAGGGATTTTCTTGTGGGGGATGCCGTCTCTCTCGTGGCGGGCCTTTTCCCAAGCGCGAATTGCGGCGGTCGCCTCAATTCCGTTCATCTCTGGCATAATGTGATCCATGAAAACAATATCGTAGTTCTGATTCATAACCAACTCAACCGCTTCTTTGCCGCTTTGACAGGTGTCCACTACGGCGTTATAAGACGTCAGCAGACCCTTGGCCACTTTCAGGTTCGCGACAATATCATCTACAACCAGCAACCTCGCGCCGGGAATCGAATAATGAATCGCGTTGGGGCCCAAAGAACTGTCAATATAGTCCCTGTTATCCGATTCCCCGTTCAGGATATTGGCAATCGAAAAAGAATTCACCGGCATGGAAACAAGACGCACACGGGGAATGTAGACTTCTGTACCCCATTCCGCCATGAGAGCCAGCTGCGGCGTCTCTTCACCGGAATTGGTTATGGTCTCCATGATTTGATTGATCTCCTCATAGAGATGAAAGGCGGAAAAAACAAGGAACCATGTATCGCTGCGCAAGGTTTCGGCAAACGCATCCGGATCGACCACCAAAGTATGGGGAACGCCTAAATTAGTCAGCGTCCAACACACCGACTCGGCGTATATGTGACGGGGCTCGTAGACCAGAACTTTTTTCTGCCGGGGATCCTCGACCGCCGCAACGGAAATATCTGAGTCGATACGCTGAGGAACCACGACGGTGAATGTGCTCCCTGAACCATATTCGCTCGTGACAGAAATATCCCCACCCATAGCGTCACAGAGCCTTTTGGTGATAGCCAGCCCCAGTCCCGTTCCCTCAATACCCTGGTTCATCCTATCCCCGACCTGGACGAACTCTCCGAAAATCTTAGCCTGATCCCCCCGTTTGATGCCTTGCCCGGTGTCGGTTACGGCGATCTTGAGCCAGACTTGTTGATCTACCTGCTTCGCAACTGTGATGGTCATCCCAATATGCCCTTCATGGGTATATTTGATCGCGTTAGACAGAATGTTCAAGATAATCTGCCTCAGCCTGACTTCATCACCGATGAGATTTTTAGGAATAGCCCCGTCAATGTTGGTAACAAAAAGCACCGGTTTCTCGATGAGACGCATCCGGATGATATTGACAGTATCATGAATCAGGGATGACAACATATAGCTTTCCGGAACGATTTCCAGCTTGCCAGACTCGATTTTTGTGAAATCTAAAATATCGTTGATGAGAGAAAGCAATTGTGATGTAGCTTGCTTAATATCCCGTGCATAATCTTTAGCTTCCCCCGAAAGATTTCGTCGCAGGAGCAGTTCTGTCATACCCGAAATCGCGTTCATGGGGGTTCGTATTTCGTGGCTCATGTTGGCGATAAAATTGGTTTTCATACGGTTGGCCACTTCCGCTTCCTCTCTGAGTTCCTGCAACCGCCGCGTCTGTTCTCGAATGAGTTTGTCTTTGGCATTCCGGGTCAACTCAATAATCACTGTCACAAAAAGAACCAGGATATAGCCCGCTATCATACGGATGGCCGTATCAAAACTATAGCTATAGTTCGACAAAGCAGGAATCATCATTTCAAGATAAATAATCAGCGCCAAGATTGTCGATGCTATGACGCCGCTGCGCATCCCTAACCCTAGAATTGCCGCCGCGGGAAACGAAAACATAAACAGATAATTGGCTCCGCTGGAGTTCCCAATCGCGATAAGTATAATCCACTGAACGCCGACACAAACAGTCGCGATCCAAACCGGAATACTCCGGGGAATTTTGCTCCAGCCTGACAGATAACAAGCAATGAATATGACAGCCATAATGACGCTAATAATTCCGTCAAGATTAAGGCCCTTATTAAACAGCATTACGGCGAAAGCAATTTGGACAACAGAACCAAAGGTACAGATAAAGTTCTGCAACACATATTGAATAATTTGATCAGGCCAGGTTAACGCGTTAGCCGTCTCAAACTTTCCGGATGTTGCCAAATTTATTGAGAGCCTAATAAGACGGATCACGATTGATCTTGACTTCATTTGAAATCCATCCTTCTTTTGAAATCCAGTCTTCACTGAACATCAATACCACGATCTTATAAATTGATTGTACAAAACACCGTACCAGGAGTCAATCTTTATTGCAACTTCGCCCGCACGTAAAAAAAGCTAGTACTCCGTCCAGTCCAAATCACTTAAATGGATTGCAAGTATTTCGGCACGAGGCAAGGAAGAACCGACGACGCATACCGGGCGTCTGCTAGGAGGGGCTGACGAAGTATCTTGCCGAAAGATGAAGCAAGATATTAGTCCCTTACGGACGCGAAGCGTCAAAAAAGAACAAGAAAATCCACATTCTGAATACTGAATCCTGAATACTGAATACTTGCGGGCGTAGCCCGCATTAGGTTATTTGGGTGTGGTAGAGTACTAGGGCTTTCGCCATGGTTTTAATCACATTCTCATAAGTCTCAAGCTTCTCAAGCCTCTCATAAGAAAACCAGCCAACCCCGTCTGTTTCAGCATCCCGAAAAGTCAAATCCTCATTCAACGCCCGGCACAAATAGACCAAATCAATATGATTGTGCGTCCCATTCTTTTCAATATCCTCCAACAACACGGTAAAAGGCCTCACCAACTCCCGGCAATTCTCTTTGGCCACAGACAAACCATGCCGGTAGGGGATAAGGGCTGCTCTGACGCCGGTTTCCTCATAAATCTCTCGAAGCACAGCCTCATCCGGCAACTCATTATCTTCAACATGACCTCCGGGAGGCAACCAAACCCGTTGTTTTTTATGTTTGATCATCAAAAACTCATTTCCCTTATTAAAAACAATTCCTGTGGCGGTAAAATGGTTGAGTATCATAGGACTTGACATAATCTCCTTTCCATTTTTTTTTATGATTGCCGCCAATTCATAATTTCTGCAACTGTGCGAAATGACGCCAAAGTGTATTCATGAATCGCAAAATCTGCGCCGCTTAAGTCAAAACCCTTAGGATTCGTCCCAGTGAACGCACAGACACACATACCGGCTTTTTTGCCTGACAAAATACCATTGGCAGAATCCTCAATGACTAAGCACGCCTCAGGATTCATATCAAGCAGTCTGGCACATTCCAAATAAATATCCGGAAAAGGTTTGCCCTTTTCTTTGTCGCATCCTGTCACAATCCCACAAATCCATTTCGACAAACCAAACTTCTCAACGACAAAATCCACAAGAAGACGAGGCGAGGACGAGCCAATTGCCATCTTGATCCCCATGGCTTGCAACCGATCCAGGTAGAGGGTCACACCATCAATCAATCCCGATACGTCGTCCCGGACAGAAGACATCAACGCGTCAATATAGCGCTCCCGAATCTCTTCCGGCGGCTCATGAAGAGCGAGTATCTGCGCAACATTTTTATAGGATGTTCCTTTAATCATCGCGGCTTCCCGCTCTCCGTAAGGATATCCGAGAGAGCGCATCATGTTGCCAATCGCCTTATAATACCCCGGTTCGCTGTCAATGAGGACCCCGTCCAAATCCCATAATACGGCCCGAACCGGGGTGCCGTATTTGTATTTCTTTAATTCTCTCATCCAACCCTCCGGAAATAGCATTAAGCCCATTATACACCCATTTCTATGAACGCATAACCCCTCTTTCGACTCAGGAGCTCCGCCAAGCCTAACGCGGGCTTTGCCCGCAAGTATTCAGTATTCAGTATTCAGTATTCAGTATTCAGAATGTGGATTTTCTTGTTTTTTATTGATGTTGTTGCAACCTAAGTGACTAAGTGATTTAGGCTGGACGGCTTGACGGAGTACTAGACTAAAGTCAAGGGTATGATACAATAGATAGGACAATGGAAAACAAGTCAATGAACACCACAAAGGAAACCAACACATGTCCTTAGACAGCCTGACCCTCCACCATCTCATACGTGAACTGGCCCCCCAACTCGTCGACGCCCGGGTTGACCGGATCCACCAACCTGAAAAAGATGAAGTCCACCTACACCTGCGGCCAAAACATCTTAGCGGCGAACGTTTCCCCGGACCAATACGCCTGCTCCTCAACGCAGGCTCAACATCGGCGCGCCTGCATCTTATCCAAGGGTCCAAACCCAACCCCACCTCACCGCCTATGTTCTGCATGATCCTTCGCAAACACCTGGAAGGGGCCCGCCTCCTGAACATATATCAAAAGGATCTGGATCGCATCGTCATACTAATCTTCCAAAACTACAACGAACGAGGCGACCTGCAAGAATACCATCTCACCCTGGAAATCATGGGCAAACACAGCAACCTCATCCTAATCAACCCCTTGACCGGTGCCGTCCTGGACGGTATCCGCCGCTACTCCCACGCCCTGAGCCGCCATCGGGAAATCCTGCCGGGCCGTCCCTATATCTCTCCCCCCACCCAACAAAAAACCCTTCCCACCGATGAAACCACATGGATAGAAACCCTTTTGTCCCGAACGGTCTTGGAACTCCCTATTGTCGGAGCCCTCTTGAAAACCTTCACCGGCATGAGTCCGGAACTGTCCCGGGAGCTCGCGGCCCGCGCCGGTCTCAATGAAGACACCCCTCTGGATCACTGCGGCCAAATTGACCTGAGCCGCCTCTACCAAACCTATGCCGAACTGCTCTTACACCGGGATACAACGCCGATGGCACCAACCCTTTACTACCCGGCTAATCCGAAAGCCCATTGGTCCCACGTCCCGTCATACACCCCTTCTTACGCCGACACCCTGTCAGTAACCCAAGTCACCCCCACGGCTTTCACTTTCACCCCCTATACCCAATACGCCGACCATCATCCCCAACGTATCTCCACCCTCAACGAAGCCCTCAGCCTCTATTACGAAACGCGCTCCCTATCCAACAAGAAAGAAGCCTCCCGAGGCTCCCTCCGCCGTATTGTTCAGGACGCCTGCGCCCACACCGGCAAAAAAATCTCTATCTACCAAGACGCCATTGATAAGGCCACCCAAACCCTTCCCGCCCAAAAACTCGGCGAACTGCTCATGGCTAACATATACCGCATCCCACCCAAAGCCACAGAAATCACCGTAGACGATTACACTCAAACAGACCCCGCTCCTCAAACAGACACCCCTGCCGGTTGTCAGTTAACAATCCCCCTCGACCCCCAACTTACCCCTGTCGCTAACGCCCAGCTCTATTACCGGCGCTACAATAAAGCCAAAGCCGCTATAGAAAAAACCCGTCCTCTGCTTGAAACCGTTCAGTCAGAATACGCCTATTTGCAAAGCCTCCTCATCAGCATCGAACTCGCCCAGACCCCTCAAGAAATGGCCGAAATCCATACCGAGCTAATAGAACAAAAATACATTGCCTCCAAAACATCCGGCCACCCCAAGACTTCCTCTGAGACCCGTAAAACCTCTCGGAAAACCGCGAACCGTCAACAGTTAGCCGCCAAAACATCCGGTAAAACCTCAGCCAGCAACGCGAAGCCCAAAACCCGCAGCCCGAAAACCCCCTCCACACCACCATCCCGGCCTCACCAATATCTCTCCTCAACAGGCCACATCATCATCGTCGGCCGCAACAACAAACAAAACGACCGTATGACTTGGCGCGAAGCCCACTCCCACGACATGTGGCTTCATGTCAAAAACATCCCCGGATCCCACGTCATCGTCCCCCTCAACGAAACCGAAGAATTCCCCGACGATGCCACCCTACTGGAAGCCGCCGCCCTTGCCATCCATTTCAGCCAAGCGGCACATTCATCCCATGTCCCCGTCGATTACACCCATGTCGCCCAGATCAAAAAACCCAACGCCGCCAAACCCGGCATGGTCGTTTACGACCGGAACTGGACCCTTTTTCTGACCCCAGACCCGGCTGTTATATCAACTCTGTTGGAGACAGAAGACCGGCATCCGGCGCCATAACCAAACACCTCACAAAGGAGAACACTTATGACCACACACCAAACAACGACCCTTCAGCCTACGACCCCGCTGACCTCCGACGCCGTCCGTAGGATATTCGAAGAAACAGGCGCCCTGCTCCGAGGACACTTTCTGCTCACGTCAGGCAAACACAGTGAATACTATGTCCAGTGCGCCCAAGTTCTTCAATACCCTGACAAAGCCCGCCTCCTCGCCCAACACCTGGCCACCGCCTATACCGACAGCCAGATCAGCGTCGTCGTTGGCCCCGCTATGGGAGGCATCCACCTATCCCACGAAGTCGCTCACGCTCTTGGCACCCGCTCCCTCTTCACAGAACGCGTCGACGGTAAAATGGAACTGCGGCGCAACTTCAAAATCGCCCCAGGCGAAAAAATCCTTGTTGTTGAAGACGTTATCACCACAGGAGGCTCCGTCCGCGAAGTCATCCGACTGCTCCAAGATTTAGGCGGCGAGATTGTCGGTATAGGCTGTCTTGTTAACCGCTCCCCTGATATGCGCTCCCCCGATATGCGGGGTCACACCGCCGCAGACACCGACCCCACCGCCACAGACATCATGCCCACTGCGCTCTTTGAATACCAGGCATCGAATCTCGAACTCCGCAGCTTGCCTCTCGCCGCCTTGCTGCGACTGGACATTCAGGCCTACGAGCCTGCTGACTGTCCCCTCTGCGCCCAAGGGCTGCCTTGGGAAAAACCCGGGAGCCGTAAAAGCAAATGAAAACACCCGTAATCATCGAATTCTTTCTGGCGGCGAGGTCAGAGAAATCCAAAGAAAAAACCATTCAAAGAATCAAAAAGACCCTGGACGACGAATTCCAGGAAATTGTACTCAAAATCGAAGACATCCAGTATCAGATCAACATCGACGCCGAATCCTGGGAGCTGACCATATTCCGGGTTTTGCAGGCCTGCCAATCCTTAGGACGGCAATGGATTCTGTCCGGCGACATCAATGTTGAATTCACCGCCTGGTCCAACCACCCCATCATAATCGGTGTCGAATCCGTAGGCGTCAGCATAGAAAATCCGACGGTCATGGCAACAGAAGTTGCCCTATGCACGCCGGAAATATAAGGCCCCCAGTCCGCAGGGGTTAACCCTTGAGTTTTCCAACAAAAGTAAATTAATGAAATAATTTTTGCTGTTGTTCTGCGAAGCTATTGTGTGGTATACTAAGAGCGAGGAGGCAGTTCAACGTTGCGTGGCGGCTAAATCGTCCTTTATTCACAAGCAATTGTGTCTGGCCGAGCATATGGTGGGAACTAACAATGGTTCTCCATCGTCCCGCTATAACAAAAACGGTAGCTACTCTGCCCTCCTCTTTTTATTGCGCTTATCCTCTACATTTGACTAATTTCACGGCAACAGATATAACAGCCATCAACAACAGCTTCTGCCGCGGATATAGCCCTCTCAACAAGCTGTTCTTCACGGACATACCTTATAGCGTTTTCCGGACACGAATGCCTTCCTGCCGGTATCTGATTGCGATGAGACGGCGGTCTTGGGCAGGTTATCCTGTGCATTTCATGATGCAATCCCCATCTTGGTGATTCATACGCCATCGCGTTAACGACATAAGTGTTACCCCTTGCATTGAGATTCGCCCAAACGGTATTGATTCCATCGGAGTAAGTCGCGAAACCCAGTTTCGTCGTCATGAATTCACAATGCGCCTGGGTTTTTTGTGTGTTATCCCCCAGCATAATATAGATAGCCTCTGAAAAAGCTGTTATCGTGTCGTATACTGTAACGCTACTCCCGCCGACAACATTCACTCCGCCCAACGTCCCGGTTGCGTTGGTTACTTCAACCGTGCTGTTGTTCCCTGCAAACACACCATAACCCTGTAAGCCTGTCACATTAAATTCACCGTTTGCCGGATCTGCCAGTTTGACATGACCGTTTTCAACATGAATCCCATAAGAACGGCTCTCAACACTGAGGTTCTTACCGTTTAAGTCCAGGATGATCGTCTTATTAAGAACGTTAATCTCTTTATTCTGGGTAATATGTTTCAGCAGCACTATGGTTCTGGAGCTCCCTTCCGGCACATCACCAATGGCGTCATGAACGGTATTGTAATGCGCACCGGTTTCCATGATGCAGCAGACCAATAGTGAATCAGGCTCGCCCCCAATTCTAAGGGTTGGATCCCCGAAAAACATACATTTCCATGGCTGATGAACTTGCGCGACCGCAACCCAGTTTGGAGCAATCAGAGAACCGGGCAGTCCCTGTTTCTTATAGTAAGTCAGAACCATCCCCTGCCATGCTTCTCCCAAGGTGTGGCAGCTTGGCAAACACTGAAAGAAGTATTCCAACAGATCCATCATATAACCCTGCATCCCGGTATTTCCGCCGAAATAAGCCACCGCACCGGCATCCGTACTGACAGTTATATGTGTTCCTAAATCATTGTTTGGATTATACTTGCTTTGAAGACAAGCCGGTTGCGGCGGACTCGAATAGAACACTTCACCCTGTCCTGTCCCCACATGATCCAACCCATTGATATCCACATATGCACAATATGGCGGAAGCGTCGCAAACGCCGCGGTGCTGCATGCTGCGGCCACCATAATCGGCAGTTTATCTTCATTGTGAAGATTGGATAAATCGCCTATCCCCCACCAGCTATTTGGTATAGCCAGAGCGCCTGTATCACCATGACCAACATAGCCAACCAACCCAATCCCTTTATTAAATGTTTCCGTGATCTTTGCCGCGTTCAAGCTCCCGATATAACCGCATCCTGCCCCGGCGCCGGATGTGGCCAGCATAATACAATCATAATCCGGTAAAGAGTCTTTCTGAACCCGGTCAATAATTGTATAAGCATCTACGCGCCAGTCATGGGTTGCCATGAGCAGGGCTCTCTTTGGCCAAGCCGAATTCCGTGCCCTTATTTCGTAACGAATTACCTTTTGCACAAAACGGTTCACCCCTTCAAGGGTAGAAGCAGGAACCCTTCCCACAGCGACAACCGGTGTCAAACTTACTTTATCAATGTTGATTTCCCCGGCATGTGTCTCCCCATACAATTCCCCATAATATCCGTTGTTGTTCCAATCCCAGTTATCAAAGTCCCCATTCTCTTTATAAAGCGCCGCATAGTAAAGATCGGTGGGACAAAATGCTGTATTACATGCATCCTCGCCGGCACGATCGGTTGTCGTATAACGAACCGGGAAAACATCAGAGTCACCAACAAGAAGCACATGGCCTATTGCCCTGTTTTTGTGATAGTCCGCAATACATATTTTTACTTTTTCCGCTTCATCTCTCCCCAAAAAAATCTCATATATGGCCTCGAGTGATAAAATATGCGTTGTTATCCCTGTTGCTTCTTTATGTTTTTTCAACGGTTCCAAGGCGGCTCTAAATTGCGCTGGCGTAATAATCAGCAATGCCTTGGGCGTCGGCGGCGCGACCGTGCTAAGGGATAAGATATGAGCCACATTGACGGAGTTATTGTACACATCGAGTTCAAACACTATTGTGCAGTTTTGTCCCAATGAATCTGTGCCCGAGCAAGAAAGGCGGAAACTCCCAAGTGGCCGGCCATTTTTCCCGCCAAGCAACCAATAGTTGCGGCTAACCCCTTTGATATATCTGCTGTCTTGAGCGATGGCAACATCATCGAAGGTATAGCGGATTTGCCCAATCGTGAATTCCAGCTTCCCAATTAAAGCGAAATTCATATTGTCGACCGAATGTGCCGTCTCAGAAAAAGTATTTTTGTTGATAAGGGCTTGTGTATGATGAAACCAAGTTGCGACTGCGGATGATTTCTTTCGCCCAATACTAAAAGTGAACTTTCCGTTTTCCAAATAGAACCTTCTTCCAACAAAGATCTTGTTGTACTTGTCTTGTCCCTCGGTTATCTTAAAATTTTTGATCTCAAAAGACCCTGCGCTGATTTTCACCCCCTCTATTTTGGAAGTCAAGGCAATAACATTATCATGGTATTTCATATGTTCTCCTCCTCCTCACATAGCCAATGCTTATCTGATTACATTATACACGATCTGTCAATGACACCTGATGCGGGCTCCAAACAGTTTCCAGACGAAAGAATGCCCCGCCGGGAGGAAACCAGATCCTGTCAGAACTGTCATGATGCCAATACAATATAGAGGCAAAAAAGCCATCAGTGGCTGAGAAAGGATAACCCGCCTACAGTCACGGATGAGGCGATTCGCCATATAGCATATTTGCCGCCCGTAGACAGCGGTTACCACCTTATTCTGCCTACCCGCCCATCGGCGTCAAGGAAAAAAGAAACGGCGGCCTCGAAAGCCGCCGCCTCAAGTCAAATCGTAGCAAAATAGAAGTCATCTAATGAAAAACTGGTTGGATTGACAGCATCTTCGGACGCGTCCCATTGAATCTGTGTTAATGTTCTTTTCAGTGCGTCTAGGTCGATAGACCACTCCTTTGTATCATAGTCTTCGACAATACATATTTTGTATTTACAAAATAATTTTTGGGGAAGCATATCAGCATAACTTTTGAGAACAAAAAGAATCCCGATTTTTGAGTTCAGCATGCAAACTTTGCCAAATTTTTGATGAATAAACCTGGCCCATTCTTCCCCTGCTCCATCATCCCAATCTAAGATTAATGTTGCATCAGACCTCTTAATCTCATTTAAGGCATCCGTGAAGTCATCTTGAGTGAGGAAGATCAATTTGTTTTTTGCTTCAAGCAGAACTTCGAGCAAATCATTCATTTTTCACCTCACCGGGTTCCCAGGGCTACCATGAACGAAATTAGTCTTTGTTCTCTGCGTCAAACCATAAAGATTTAAAAAGTCATCTCGCTTAGTTACCCGTGGCATCGGTCGTTAATGTTTGTAAGATGGCATAGCTCCAGCGTTGCGTGCTGCATGCTTGTCCGTAATCATCTGCTCAATCTCAAGCGCTCGCCCTCTTGATACGTTCGATTCTACAACAACCGCCTTGTATCTTCCTGGTTGGGGAACATTCATTTCCGATAGCTGTCGATTCGCTCTCGGCGATTGGCCATTCCTTTTGTGCTTGATTCGGGGGGAGCGATTGGCCACTTTGTGAATCTGTTTGCTGCATGCCCGTAGTATTCGTGAGCCAAGACCGCCCTTATACTATTGGTTTCATAGAAATGCCTATTTTCTCTTCTTAATCCAACCAAGTTCATCCCAATTTAAATCTTTATTAACAAGTTTTGAAACCTCTTTCCCATCGCTAAAAAAACTCAAATAACAATCTTCGGTACCATGGAAAGGTTTAAAACTTGTTAAGACGTGACACCTAAATTCAAGTGATATTCTCTTCCCCCAAAAATCAGCAAGTACATGAATATAGTCTGATTCAATAGAATTTAGCGAGGTTACCAAGTCAATCTCATATCCTTCGATGAACCCTACGGCCCCATATTGAATCGCGCCGCGTGTGAATGCGCTGAGGCCTGTTCTGGTGACCAATCCTCCTATCATGAGATTGGCTCCGGGTCCGGTCAAGCCGATAAACGCTCCGGCCACCGCGTCAGCTACAACCATTTTCGCATCTGTTGCGTTACGCCAAACGTCTGACCCGGTGTTTTCCGGGTTGGAAGCGGTTTCTAAGGCTCTTGTGGTAATACCCATGCCCACCGTTATGGACGAAGTGATCGCCATTATGGTAACCGTTGTCAGGGTTATCCCATACGCTGCGGCATAAGCAGCTATACCGAATCCCGTGGCGATGAAGAGTCCGCCAATCGCTCCTGCCCCGAAGGCCAACCCGGCTTCGCGCCAGTCAACTCGGCTCCAATCCCATCCTCCGCCGGCTGTTGCCTGGGTCACGACATAGGTTCCGCCGACAGCGAGGGAGCTTACCGCTATCAATTCCTACTCCCGAGAAAAACTGGGAACAAGCTCCCTTGTGAAGTTTTTGATTACCTCTACAATCTCTCTCCTGGAATCTTTGGAATCAATAAAATCACCGCCAATGAGATTGTCCTAACCCCTTATTGATGACTTCCAGCAATTTCTTTATTATACCATGCCATATATCTCATATCGCCACTATCCAGATTAGCAATTAACGACTTTATGAGTTCATGATCCGATTCTGTCTTTGCAGCTTTTTTTAAAACCGGAAGTAAATAATACAATAACAAGTCATTTTTCCTCTTATCAATTGGCAGGTTTTCTTGGGTGATTTTAACAAGAACCCTAACTGACATGAACGAAGCGAAAGCCTCATAGCCTTCCGGATTAGCATAAGGGATATTTTGGAAATAGTACGCTGCCAATCGAATTTGATCCGCTCTCTTCCACGATCTATGGGAAATCAGTCGGAACGCCTCACCATATCTGGGATTGTCCAATGGATAAGTTTCTATTATCCAATCTGCTGCTTGGCTAGATGTCATTTTTCGTAATTCCCGACAAATCAATCTTAGCCTATTATCCATTTATGCAATCCGCCTTTCTGCGGAAGGCACCATGAAGCTATGAAACATCGGGCCTTCCGCATTATTATATTTGGTGGGAGGTATTGAATCTACCTGGGATTGAAGAGAGAGGGCGGCAAACCGGCTCTACCACTCATGTTGCTGTTGTTAACGCTTCTGCATGGTCAACCTTCCCTGTCGTCATAGCCTGGGTTATGCCGCTGTAAGCGTATCCTTCGATGAACCCTACGGCCCCATATTGAATCGCGCCGCGTGTGAATGCGCCGAAGCCTGTTCTGGCGACCAATCCTCCTATCATGAGATTGGCTCCGGGTCCGGTCAAGCCGATAAACGCTCCGGCTACCGCGTCAGCTACAACCATTTTCGCATCTGTTGCGTTACGCCAAACGTCTGACCCGGTGTTTTCCGGGTTGGACTAGGGATATCGGTTAAGGGTCTGGGGGGCTTGTTTGATGCCCGGAATGACCTTGATCCATCCCATTATTCCACATCTAACAATGCAACCTTCCTTAGCACTCCTTCCTATTCCGAAGTAATCTGCACTAAATAATGGATCATCATTGCTCTACCCAAATAGCATGCCTCGATAGTATACTACCACAAACGGGACATCCCAAACGAGGAAGTGAGCAAGCTTGCCGAAGCACATCAAATCTAGATGGTACGCCAAAGTAAAGGCTCGGCTCGGTCGGGTTCGCTATTGCTCCTCTCCATCCGCACTCAGAACATTTTGGATATTCAATATGCACACGTTGCCAATTTCCATTAAGTTTAAAAAGCGCCATAGGAAGCCAAATTTTATTTTGATATTGAGATAAACCCAACACAAACACTTTTCTATTCTTTTGAATAAAATTACTCAGCGCCGTCAATAGATCCAGTGTTTCAGGCACATATAACGGTAATCCTAGAAAATCTGGGTCACCCAACATCCCGTCCAAGGTCTCCTCAGAAGGAATAATAAAGGGTTCATTATTTACAAGTATTTCCTTGTAATGAGGTGTAGATTTATTCATATTACCCCTACCGCATTTGTGAAGGACTTAGAAGATTTGTCCCATACCTCAATAACATCTCACTCTCAGTTGCACCTGGCAGCGTTTGAGGTATTAGTTGTGAGCGAGGAACCAAACCAGAATATATCGTCCCTCCTTCTCCAGCAAATTGCCTTGCTATTTTGGGGTCAGTTGTTACAGATATAAGCGTTCTATCCATTCCATATCTTGCTGATAACTCTCCACCAAGCCTGGCATGTTCTTGAACATACTTGGTTTCGTTACCCATGACACGTATCCACTTATTATGCGTTGATCTCGATGCAGCATACGATAAATCAATATTTCTTGTTCCAAAAACATAGGCTTCTTGCCCAGCGTCACTTAGCAAATGACCAGTTTCTTTGTAAATCCAATTCTCCTTAACCCTACTGGTGCCACGATAAACCATAACAAAATCTTCCCCAGGTCCCCGTGATGCCCGAACATTCACCTTCCGCAGATTCTTGAGGCTCTCTGTGCTCCCGGCATACCTGATCTTATTCACATTGGCCACGGCACTGGTCTTAACCACGTTCTTGCTGATGAACCCGCCGGGTATCCCGGCAAACAGCATCGATACCGTTGCTGTTGTTAACGCTTCCGCATGGTCAACCTTCCCTGTCGTCATAGCCTGGGTTATGCCGCTGTAAGCGTATCCTTCGATGAACCCTACGGCTCCATATTGAATCGCGCCGCGTGTGAATGCGCCG
>WRJI01000012.1 GCA_009778595.1 Peptococcaceae bacterium
GTGGAGTAAGCTCCAGCGTGAACTGTATAAACTGATCAGCGATGATATCAAATTTCAAATTCACTGTGTTGCTTATCCCATGGACAGCGTATACGGGAGTACAGATTTGCCCCGCTATTGGATCACGCTTGATCGGGAAACCATCTGGGATTATCCAAAACAGTTTGCGACTGAGGAAGGAGGAACAAAAAACCTATCATCCAACTTTGTGAAGTGGTATCCTTACAATACCGATATAAGCAATATTTCTGCCCTCATTCGTGAATACATTGATACGCCTAAAGAAGAAATCTTCAGCAAGGTTTTTGAAAACGATCATTGGGGACTGATTAACATTTTGAGGGCAGCAGACAGACGAATTGGGATAAGGAGACTGGATGCCCTCAGAAGAAAAACACATAATGTCGCCGCGCAGAAAGTGATTAAAGCCCGAATGAAATTGGTTCACGATGATCAAGCTCAAATCCTATGGACAAAAGCTGTAAGAAGAAAAATATTTGATTGATCTCAGTAGGCAGGGTTCCAGGAACGGGTGAATTGATTTGATGCAGGATTAAACGAAGTTGAGGTATTAGAACATGAATCTTCCCAGGCTCCAAAAAGCATTTCAAAAAATAGGTATTACAGTTGACTATGATCAAGAAATCTATAGCCTAAATAATTCCGAGGCCCAGGCCAAAGTGCTTTTGCCGAAGGACTTGCCGCTGGAGGAAAAAGCGGTCCGGCAGCTGCTTGATTTTGCCGCCGTGAGTTACCCGGAGCACGACGGTCATGTTTGTGCTGCTTGCGCAACGCCGGATTTCCACCCGGGTAACTTGGCTCCGGTAGGCAGCGTTGTTGCGACCACACCAGATATGGTGATACCTCAATCCATCGGCAAAGATGTCAATTGTGGTATGCAATTGCTGTCCACGCCCGTTTTAGAAGCTGAAGCCATGGATAAGCTGCCGAAACTGGAAAGACATTTGGTCCGGACTTTTTTTGAAGGAGGCCGCGATGTTCCTGTATCCGGGACTGCCTTTCGTGCATTGTTTGACGAAGGTCCCTCCGGCTTTCTTGATGCTGTTCCCCGCCGAGGTATCTGGGCCGAAGCAGACTTTGCAAGGATGAATCAGGATATGGATCGGTGCGTAGCCCTTTCTGAGTTCAAATCCCACAGCCGCTACGCTCCTGAAGTTCTGATTGAAGATCGCGATATGATCCGTGATCCGGGCCTTGGGACAATCGGCTCAGGAAACCATTTTGTTGAATTCCAGAT
This sequence comes from Peptococcaceae bacterium, assembly GCA_009778595.1. Taxonomy (GTDB): domain Bacteria; phylum Bacillota; class Desulfitobacteriia; order Desulfitobacteriales; family Syntrophobotulaceae; genus WRJI01. Next base: position 1,259 of record WRJI01000012.1, read on the forward strand.
CGTTGATCAGATCTACGACCGGAGGATCGCCTATCAATATGGTCTGCAGGAGGGCTGTCTAGCGGTGATGACCCACACCGGCAGCCGCGATGTTGGCTCTTTTGTCGGCGGACAATGGCTGGATAAAGCTAAGGATGCATGGCCAAAGGGTCTTGCTCATCCCAAGTCCGGACTCTACGCTCTTACCAGGGATGCAGCTGACGACTACCTGCAAGCTATGGGCACCGCTGCCCTTTATGCATGGCTGAACCGCACCGTGCTTGCAGAAATGATCCGAAAATCCCTGCGTGAAGTTTTCGGTTGCGAAACGTGTTCCCTGGTTGTTGACGTGCCCCACAATGTTGTTTTGCAGGAACACGGCATGAACATCCATCGTAAAGGTGCGACCCCGGCACGAGAAGGAGATATAGCCCTGGTTCCCGGCTCCATGGGCGACTATTCTTATCTTGCTCTCGGTTTGGGCAACCCCGACTGGCTATGGTCCTGCTCCCACGGCGCGGGTCGTTCTGTACGCCGGCAAGCCATGCGCACCGGCAAAACATCAGGCGGCAGAGAGATGGCCTGGCGCTGCCTGACCCTAAACGAGGAACGCAAGACCGAAGAAGCTCCGGCAGCCTATAAACCCGTAGCACCTGTCTTGACTTCCCAGGAAGAGAAAGCAATGATTCGGTCCGCCGCACGTTTCCGTCCCTGGCTTACGTTAAAGGCTTGACGTCTTAAAACCGGAGGGAGAAACTTTTAATTTGTTATAGAAGCAAATGAAGGATTTTTGCAATAATAAATTTAGAGTCTGCAGTTCTAATCTCACAATAAATACAATATTCGGGACAGTGGAGGCAATTAAAGCCTCCTCTTGTTTTGCCGTCGGCGCGGTCGATTGACGATTAAATTAAACCACCTCGTTTATATAGTCATTTTTATGATTTTCTATCCAGCTTGCAACCTCTCCAGGATTTTCCTTAATCCATTTTTGAGATTCTTTATTTTTAAGCCATTTTATGCCTTCTTCACTTTTAAGCCAAACGTGAAATTTAAGAGAATGGACTGAAATGAGTCAGGAGGAATTTGGACGCGACATAGGGTTAAGCAAAATGACCATTCAAGGTTATGAAAGAGGCGAACGACGGTATACTTTTGAAACTTTAATGAGGATTGCCAGAAAAAACGGCTTTTTTATAACCATAGAGAAAAAGGCCAAGAAGTAAGCGGAATATGTAATTAGGGGAAAACTAAAAAGGTGTATTACTAACGAGCCAGGCTTGGGAAGGGGCTTATGGTCATACGTCAAAGCTGGGTTGATATCTTTAGCAACAAGTCTTTCCCGAAAACTCGGTGTTTATGGTTTTGGTGTTACACGCGGACTTATCCGATCGGCAATTCTCGCATAGACATCAATATCTATATCACTTTTTATCTCAAATGAGACCATGAGGGCATATGGGATTCTTTCCGCAAGCACCTCATCAGCAACTGCCCGACAATTCACCTTAATCTTTAAGGCACCATCATCTTCCCAAACAACAGTTTTTTCATTCTCAAATATTTCGTGTTGCACAGAGCCGCGCGTAACCGCTTGCCAATGTGCATCAATTCGATTATCAAGAAGATTTTTCTTGTTGTTTTCCGTTGTGAACCAAACATCTGCACGTCGGTAATATTGTCGCGATGGGGCGATTGGTGGGAAGAACGTCAGCGTTGCAGTCAATCTGCCATGCAGTCAATCTGCCATTTGACTACGTAGTATTGCATATGCTATAATCTTTAATTGCAGATGCTATGAAGAAGAGAGGTATTGTAATGGAGTTTTCCGAATTTGTTAAGAATGTACGTATAGAATTGCAATTTAGCCAACAAAAATTAGCTAATGCATTAAACGTAAACTTTACAACTATAAACAGATGGGAAAATGCTCGTGTCATGCCAAGCAACTTGGCTTTGAAAAGTTTCTATGAGTTTTGTCAGGATAATTTCATTGATATACCACCTGAACTACGAGGAACTGATGAATAGAAAATATCAGTCGAATCCCTAAATGAAGGAGGTATTCAACATGGCAAGAGCAGATTTACTTTGTGACATTATAAAATATGGACTAAATAATGATTCTATTAACTTCCGCAAAGCCGCCGAAGCAATTTGCGCCGAGGAGCGTACCAAGCAACACGGAGTATTGGCGAATAGAATAGAAGAAATGTTGCATATTTCAAGCCGAACTCCCATGAAAAATACGTCTGTTGTTCCTCAGAGGAATGGGAATGGAAACGGCGAAAACATTGTTGCTGAAATAATACCGAATAAAAAACTAGAACATCTTTTATTGCCAAAAAGCGTTGTTGAAAATTGTAAAGAGTTCACGGAAGAACATATGAGAGCAGATTTGCTACGCTCCCACGGATTAGAACCTCGCAACAAAATTTTACTGATCGGTCCCCCAGGTAATGGAAAAACTGGCAGATTGACAGGGCATGAGCTTATCGAGGAAGAGAATGACTAGGTTGTCAAATTGACTCGTTCAGTGTGTTTGTGGCGTATCATGCTAAGGCGGGCTTCGCCCGAAAGGAGTAAAATGTTTGAAAATAAAATAAGTAAAACAGAAGATTTGTACAGGTGGGGGCATCCCATCAGCCTGGTTCTCTATGGCACTATCTTTGATTCCAATCCGGTCGAGCGAGCGGAGACTGACGCTGAATCGTTTGTTGCAGAGTATACACCTGATCAACTGCAGATTTTGGTTGATGAAATCAAATTTGAACTAAGGAACCCTACACAACAGGTTCGGGACATCCATGATTGCAGAGCGTCGGAAGCACAATTGCGGGAGTTCCTCCGTCTATTCACAAATCATGTTGAAAGACAGCTTCGAAGAAGCTAACCGAAACTTTTGACCACACTCTCCACCACCAGGTGCCACCCGTCCACCAGCACAAACAGCATAATCTTAAAAGGCAGTGAAATCATCATAGGCGGCAGCATCATCATGCCCATCGACATCAGAACCGAAGATACGATCATATCAATAATCATAAATGGTATGAACAACGTGAACCCGATCTGAAACGCCGTCTTCAGCTCGCTGATCACAAATGAAGGTACCAATACATATGTGGGGATATCCGCGTAAGTCTGCGGACGTTCAATATCAGCCAAGTTCACAAACAATTCAAGATCCTTCTCCCGGGTCTGCTCAAACATAAACGAACGCATTGGCACAACAGCTACCGCCAAAGCTTCCTCTTGGGTTATCGTCTGATTCATATAGGGTTGAAACGCCTGCTCATTGACCTGCCCAATCACCGGCGCCATAATAAAATATGTTAAAAACAAGGCCAACCCGATAATAACCTGAGTCGGCGGGATTTGCTGTGTTCCCAAAGCGTTTCGAACAAACGACAGAACAATAATGATGCGCGTGAACGATGTCATGAGCACTAAAGCAATGGGAATCAAAGACAGCACCGACACCATCAAAAAAATCTGAATCGCTGAACTCACTTGGTCTGTCAGCATAAAATCTGCTCCTCTAAATCAATTATCAAACGAATCCTCCCGCATCATCTTCTCTAACTCATTTGAAAAACCACCCCTCCCGCCTTTCTTCCTTCGTCTTCCTGTCAACAGAGGCTTACCTTGCGATGGAGGAACCCCGCCATATTCAATCCTCTGCCCCTTGGGCAACACAAATCTTATCAACCGATCCACCGGATCTTCCGGCCGCCGCGCTATCTCCTCCATAATATCGGAGATCTGACAAGTGCTGTTGATCTCGGTAATCTGATTTATTTGATGATCCGTCGACCCCCAGACTTGAATCTTACCGGCAACTTCAACCAGATACACAAAATGCTGCGGAGACAAGACCTGGCGGTCTAACACACGCAACCATCCTGCTTGAAGACCTTGATACTTTTTGTGATGCAATTTTTGAATTATCCACAAAGTCAAACAAAGAATACATAAAAAAAGAATAACGGTCGCCAAAAGGCCTGTCCAGGAAAAGGCTTCCTGAACTTGGGTTGTTACTATACTGGGCGCGTAGGGCTGATTTTCAATATCAACAAGATCAACATCCATCGATTGAATATTATCCATAAGTGGTTTCCTTTGCTACTTCAAAGCCTTCCCTATAGCTTCCAACACGCGTTCCGGCTGAAAAGGTTTCACAACAAAATCCTTGGCTCCCGACTGAATCGCTTCGATAACCATAGCTTGTTGACCCATGGCGCTGCACATAATGATTTTGGCTGACGGATCCTTAGTCCGGATCTCTTTAATAGCCTGCAACCCGTCCATCTCAGGCATTGTAATATCCATGATTGTTATGTTGGGCTTAAGCTCCATGTATTTATCAACGGCTATCGAGCCGTTCTCCGCCTCCCCAATCACCTGATAACCATTATTTGAAAGGATGTCTTTCAACATCATTCTCATAAAAGCGGCGTCGTCAACAACCATAACTGTATGGCTCATAATGAATCCCCCTTATAAAATCACATATCGCCTAAATCATACTTTCTCTAATCTTGGCCGGTTTTATTCAAAAGCTCTAAATCGTTCCTGGGGCGCGACAATTTCCGAAATCTTGATACCAAACATCTCGTTCAAAACCACCACCTCACATTTCGCAATCAGCTTTCCATTGACAGACATATCCACGGCTTCTCCGGCAAGACGATCCAGTTCAACAACGGAACCGGACCCCAGATCCAGTATCTCACGAACGGTCTTGTTGGTACGCCCTAATTCCACGCTCACTTCAAGAGGAACATCATAAATAAGGTCAAGATTGCTTGGTATAATGGGTAAAGTGCCCGGGGTTAGCTGAGAAAACTCCGCAGACTGCACCGAAGTCGGCTGCATAGGCAAATTATGATACTGATTCTGTGGATAAGAATAGTATGGTGCTTGTTGGTGCACACCGGGGATTTGCGGGGCACCATGAACATGTGTGTGGGTTTGATATGGCGCTTGTGGCGGTTGATTCAGGTTATCACTCCCGGACGGCAACCCGGAGTGCATTTGAGCCTGGCCCGGATGCTCTTGGGATATTGGTCCAGAGACAACCTCCCTATTGGCATGAGCCGAGCTATTATCCTGTAGCAATTGCGCGACCATAACCTCAGCAACATCAAAGGGAATGACTTGCAGAAGTACCGAATCAATGATCCCTTCAACAACCATACGGAAAGACACCCGAACAACAATATCGTCCATTTCAAAACTTTGCTGGATAAACTCCCTATCCGAATCCGGATCATCGCTAACATGAACCATCGGTGTTGTGATATCGACGACAGAAGCAAAAACCGTAGACATAGAAGTCGCGGCGGATCCCATCATTTGATTCATAGCTTCAGATATGCCACTGATTTGAATCTCATTCAATTGATCGCTGGGATTCTCCCCTGTCCCCCCCATCATCAGATCGACGATAACCGCCCCATCATTGCGCGACAGAATGAGCAAGTTAGCTCCCGCCAAATCCCGACGATAATTGACATTGATGAGAACATGGGGAACAGGATAATCATCAATGATTTTATTGATACTGGAAATATCTACATGGGGTGTCGTAATCTCAACCTTTTTTCCTAAAAGCTGTGACAGAGTGGTTGCTGCTGTCCCCATAGAAATATTTGCGATTTCACCCAGAGCGTCTTTCGCCAAGCTGGTCAACTCACGAGGTTCTGCCGACTCGCGGGTTGCTGCCGACTCACGGGTTGCTGCCGACTCACGGGCTTCTGCCGGCTCGCCGGGCTCTGCCGGCTCACGGGCTTCTGCCGGCTCGCCGGGCTCTGCCGGCTCACGGGCTTCTGCCGGCTCACGGGATTCTGCCGGCTCACGGGATTCTGCCGGCTCATGGGATTCTGCCGGCTCGCCGGGTTCTGCCGACTCCACGTCTTCATCCGGATCCACACCGGAGGCGGTCGCCACACCTTCTTCAGCCGCCGCCCCAATCAATTCGTCTTCGTTGCCGGCCAGTAACGCATTAATTTCTTCCTGAGACATGGACTCATTGCCCATGGGTGTCACCTCCTCCATCGCGAATCACATCAACAATCTGCACAGCTAAACGATCTCCGGAAAGACCGGGTACAGCCATGAATTTTAAATATTTACCAACATACACAGACATCATCCCTTGAATATGCTGATTGAGCGGAATGACATCACCCAACTCCAGAGCGAGAAACTCCTGCACTGAGATCTTCGTTCCGCCCACAAATGCTCTGACAGATACTTCAGTCTGTTCAATTCGTTTACGAACAACAGCTGCATCTTCGTCTGAGAGCTTCTCTTCCGCCGACGCAAACAAATACAGCGCGTCCAGATTGTCCAGAATCGGTTTGATAACCACATAAGGCAGACAAATATTGAGTAGCCCCGTCGATTCACTGACATTAACCTCAAGAGTTATCAGCACAACCATTTCATTGGGCGCAACAATCTGAGCAAACTGCGGGTTCGTTTCCAACGCTGTCAGCTGCGGCGTCAAAGAGAATGTCTCCGTCCAAGCCTCTTCCATCAGCTCTGTTATCTTAAGCATACGGCTTGTGATGATTTTTTGTTCGATCTCAGTCAAATCGTGGTTGCGCAAAACAACACCCTTCCCTTGGCCGCCAAGAAGACACTCAATGATGATATACGCTAGGGTTGGCGCCATTTCTATGAGCGCGCTGCCCACCAGAGGCTGCATATTGACCACGCCTAGAATAGAAGGGTACGGCAAAGAACGAAGGAACTCATCAAAAGTCAATTGTTCCGAGCTTAATACTTTTGCGTCAACGACCATATGGATATTCCCCGACAAATAGCTCGCCAGAGAACGCGCAAAATGCTCATAAATATTGCTCAAAGAAATAAGGTGCCCCTTCGAGAATTTGTTCGGCCTTCGGAAATCATAGGCTCGCACCTTCTGTGGAGTATTGCTTTTGGCAACCTCCTCATCCCCTTCCGAGAGCGCGTTTAAAAGAGCGTCAATTTCCGATTGTGATAAAACTTCAGACATTGTTCCCCCCTAAGCGACATCGGTAACGGCCATCGGTTCTCCCAGAACAGCTGCCTTGTTTGTCTTTCGAACTTCGAACCCTGAATATAGTGTTTAATTATCTTGTAAAAATTAAGCTGGAAAATAAAACCTGTCTCACTTGATCCCCCAGCATCTCATTAATATGCTCCAAGATCTCGCCTCTCAAATCCTCTTGCCCTAAAGCTGAACTGATATCATCGTATCCATGACTGATAAAGATCTGATAAATACGGTCCCGCACAAAAACAAGCCTGGACTCCATGGTTTTCACGGACTTGTTGCTGATCCCTTCCAAAACAATCTCCGTTTTAACCATACCTCCGCCTTTTAAATTGGCTGTAATCTCGCCCACCTCGATCATTGGCCCGACCTCATCAGGCTCACGGGGTGAAAACTTAACTTCGATTTCAGGTTCAGACAGCATATCCTTAATGATCATCCCGCCAACACCAAACCCGATACCAATGATCAACATAACAACAGATAACAAGACCTTCTTCACAACTCTTCCCTCCTTGTATCATTTATTCATCATGGTTTATGTCGTGATTCAGGAAATTGCTGCAAGCGCGCCGATAATTAATAACACGATCAATGATATCCTCAACGCTTTCCTTCACAACATACTTATCTTCGCTGATAAGCCTGATCACCGTATCCGGTGTTGCCTCAATGGTTTTGATTAAGTCTGTGTTGACAACGAATTCCTTTCCATTAAGCCGCGTCACGCGAATCATTCTCTCCACCTCCCTTCATCCTCTCGACCCCTCTCAATTCAGTTGGCAGCGATTTCAACGATCTCCTAGCAACGATCAATTAAGCCCACTTCTCTGACCGATTTCATCCAATATCGCCTGTTCTTTTTTTTGTTCCTCCGCGAGAAACTCTTTCCATTTCTTCTCCTTAAGGCGTTTGTATTTCTCCACCTCTATGCGACAGACTTTCACCGCCTCCCGGCATTCCGCCACCACAGCTTCCTGGAAAGAAACCCTTTCGGCTATGACCCTGAGCTTTTCTTTTAACGCGTCAATGAAAAGCTTCCAAGTGTTGAGGTTACGCGGCTCCCTCGTGGCTTCGTCCCTCTGGCTGATCAACGCGTTCTCCAGAACAGCGGTTTCCTTGTCGTATTCCTTTTGAACGCTCCGCAAAACACGTAATTCCTGGCTCAAAACCCCCTGAGCGGATTCCATACGTTGCTCGGCAAACCGTAAGCTGGCTTCCAAGCGAAATTTAAATGCCACCGCCAAACACCCCCTCCATGACCGCCGTCATATCCTCATAAGAAGCTTCATCACTGACATTCTGTCTCAGAAAAGCATTAATCCCGTCAACATAACGCAAGGCTTCATCAACACGAGGATTGCTGCCCTCAACATAGGCGCCGATTTCAATCAGATCCTTAGCCTCAGCATAGACAGCCAGATACTCGCGCATTTTTTTCGACAACTCTTTAACTTGTGGGGAAGCCACATCAGACATAAGTCGGCTAACCGATTGAAGAATATCAATTGACGGATAATGATTCCTGGAAGCCAGATCCCGGGTCAGCACGATATGACCATCCAGGATTCCCCGAACCGCGTCAGCAATAGGCTCGTTATGATCATCCCCGTCAACAAGCACCGTATATATTCCTGTGATACTGCCTTTTTCGGACATCCCTACCCTCTCCAGGAGTTTGGGGAGCATGGCAAAAACCGAAGGCGGATACCCACGGGTTGCCGGTGGTTCTCCGGCGGTCAGCCCAACCTCACGTTGAGCCATCGCAAAACGGGTTACGGAATCCATCATGAGCAAGACGTTTTTACCCAAATCCCGGTAATACTCTGCGACAGCCGTGGCGGTGTAAGCCGCTTTAATACGGACCAAAGCCGGCTGATCCGAAGTCGCCACCACAATTACAGAACGGGCGACCCCCTCCTGGCCCAGATCTTTATCCATGAAATCCCGCAACTCCCGGCCGCGCTCTCCCACCAACCCTATGACATTAATATCTGCTTCGGTGTTGCGCGCCATCATTCCCAATAAGGTGCTTTTTCCGACACCAGAACCGGCAAAAATCCCCATTCTTTGTCCTCGACCCAAGGTCAACAGACCATCGATGGATCTGACACCTACATGAAGGGGCTCCTTGATACGCGGCCGCAACAAAGCGTTTGGGGGCTTGTTGTGCAACGGATACGACTTCTCGCGATGAATAACTCGCCCGTCTAAAGGGCGCCCCAGACCGTCCAGAATGCTTCCCAACAGATTGGGACCGACATGGACCACCAGTTTCTCCCTTTGGGGCACCACCCTGTCGCCGGGGGCAACACCTTCGATTTCACCCAAAGGCATCAACAACGTTTTGGTTCCGCGAAATCCTACCACCTCACAAGGAATAGGAACGCGCTCATAGGAAGCCATAATATGGCAATACTGACCAACACTGGCCCGGGGTCCTTCTGCTTCTACCAGCAGACCGGTTACATCCGCCACCCGTCCTTGCACTTCCACCGCATCGATGTGTTTCACTTTCTCAGCTAAAGATTTCCAATTGGCCATTGGCGAGTTCCTCGCTTAAAACGTCGCGAAATTTATTAAGTTGCGTCATCAATTGTGCGTCAAAAATCCCCTCATTGCTCTGGATCAAAACATTTCCCGACTCCAAACTATCATCCCGAATCAGCGGATAAGGCGGCAGACCTTTATCTTGCAGATTATTAAGCCACTCCCAGTCTTCGTCAGAAACAACAATCTTCAAGTTCCGCCTCTCATTGGGCAACAAGATGAGGCTTCGTATCATGCTGAGGATTTTGTCTTTATCATATTTCAACGCCGTCCCCACCAAACGCTCACTGATCTTGATAGCCAAATCCAACAAATCCTCATCAATTCGAGCCAACTCGTCGTGCCAAGCCCTCTCCAACATATCATAGAAATCCCGAACCTTGCCGGCAGCCTCAGTAACCTCCTGAAGTCCCTCCTGCCTTCCTCGTTCACGCCCTTCCTCCAATGCCAGTGGGATCGCTTCCTCCAGAGCCTGAGGCAAAGCCTCCGCCATCACCGCGTCAAAAATCTCCCGGCGCAACCTTTCTTCCTGGAGACGTGCCTCACGAATAATCGCTTCCCCTTGAGCCCTGGCATCTTGTAAAATAATCTGCGCCTGCTCCCGAACCGCGGCCAGAAAAGACCCTTCCCCTTGAGATAATTCCCCGCCGGCATTCGATGATATCTCGATAGACGATGTTGCTCCTGCCTCTCCGGAAGACTCTGGCAAGATCTTATTGGCCACAAGCCGCCTGGGATTGTTGTTGATGGTCACATCCTGCCTCTTAATAATCTGCTCTTTAGAAGATGATTTCATCCGACCCTCCCCGCGCTACAACAATCGCCCCGACCCCTTCCAATTTGCGGATAACTTTGATAATACGCTGTTGTGCGTCCTCCACTTCCCGCAACCGGATTGGCCCCATAAACTGCATGTCTTCTTTCAACATTTGTGACGCTCGAGCCGACATATTGTTCATAATCTTCCGGGACACTTCATCATCGGTACCCTTAAGGGCGATAGCCAGATCCTTGCTGTCGACCTCCCGCAGGACCAACTGGGTACTGCGATCATCAAGAAGGACGATATCCTCGAAAACGAACATCTGATTTTTAATTTTTTCTGCCAAATCAGGATCATCATCTTCCAGGATATCCATAATCCCTTTCAAAGTCGACTGATCAGCCCGGTTCAGCATATCAACCACAGATTGGATCCCGCCGGAAGATGTGTAGTCTGTCGGCGCGATATTGGTAATCTTGCCTTCAATAACTTTTTCGATTTCACTTAACACCTCGGGACTCGTTCGCCCCATCATGGCAATCCTCTTGGTAATATCGGATTGGACTTCCACCGGAAACCCCATGAGCAATGTCGCCGATTTCTCCGGCGGCAAATGCGTCATAATCAAAGCCACCGTCTGGGGATGTTCTGTTTGAATAATCGAAGAAAGCTGTTTGGGATCCGATCGCCTCAACAAATCAAAAGGCCGCATTTTCAAAGACGTTGACAACCGGCTGATAATATCAAAAGCGCGTTGTTCTCCCAACGCTTTCTCAAGAACCTCACGGGCAAACTCAACACCACCCTGAGAAATAAAATTATTGGCGACGCACATCTGCAGAAACTCATTCAGGACTTGGCTTTTGATCTCCTCAGAAATCGACCTCATATTCGCCATTTCCAAGGTCAGCTGCTCAATCTCCTGTTCCGACAGATGTTTGATCACGCTAGCCGATCGTTCCGTTCCCAAAGAAATCAGAAGGATGGCAGATTTTTGCAAGCCCGTGAATTCTTGCGGCATACCTTAATCCTCCACTGTTAACCATGCTTTAATCAACTTGGCGACTTCTTCCGGGCTCTCTTTCGCATAGGTATCTATTTCTTGACTCACCTTTTGACGTTCAATATCTTCCGACGATTTCATCTTCATTTTCGCCAATTTCATCTCAGCTTCGTTTTCCATCCTGTTCTGATCTGAAAGCATATCCGCAACCTCATGATCATCCAAAATATTTTCTCTTTCAGTATCGCCTTCGGCTGTCGCAAGAACAAGACCCTCTTTCTTGCGCCGCCGTGCCAGCAGGAGAAATAGCAAGCTCGCCAAAACAACCACAGCCACCAAGCCAAACTGCACATAACGCATCAACTGCTCCCGTTGCAACGCCGCATCCATTTCCGCTTGAGCCGACTGAACCGCTGTTTTATCAAAAGGTAATAACACAACTTCTAAAACATCCCCCCGGGCAACATCAATCCCCGCAGCAGGTTCTGCCGCAATCTGGATCGCCGCCGCTTGATCGGGAGAAACGGCATCAGCGTCAGCCAGAATTGATACCGATAAACGCCGCACCTGGCCGGGTGCCACAACACTTTCCTCCTGTCGGGTATCCACTTGATAATTCTCTGTCGCACTCTCCTTCCCGGAAGAAAAATTCCCCGACCCTTCCGTAGCCAAAACATAGTCAGGAATATTGGTAGACTCCCCGGGGACCCCACCCGCCGTGCTTTCCGACCTAGACGTTTCCGTCAAAGTCTGCCTGCTCACCAACGCCCCCGGCCCATGGGTCTCATCAACAATCCTCCGGGAATCGAAATCCAGATCGGCATTGGCTCTCACCAGGATAACCCCCTGACCGTACACCGCCTCAAGAAGGGAGCGCAGATTGCCTTCAATTTTACGCTCATACTCCAACTTAAACTGCATTTGGTTGACAGTCATCATATGGCTGTTTTCGCTTAAAACATCAGAAAGAATCCGCCCCTGTGTATCGGTTATCGAAACATTGTCCAGAGCTAACCCCTTAATTGAATGAGATAACAGATTGGCTATCCCGCGAACCTGAGTCTCATTCAATTCCATACCGGGATCTGTCTTTATCACAGCAGAAGCCGTAGCCGGCACCGAATTATTCTCAAAAAGCGTTGGTTCAGGGATAACGATATGGACTCTGGCATAAGAGATATTATCCATAAGCTTAATGGTTTTCTCCAACTCATTCTGTAACCCGAGAACATACCTGAGCTGCCGATCCTTGTCCGTCTCTCCCAAGCGCATTTGATTCAGGTTTTCGAAACTGAAGGTACTCTCCTTGGGCAACCCTGCGTTAGCCAAATCCAACCGCAATTGAGCCACATCCTTGCTGGGCACCAAAATCGTTGAGGAACCGGCTAACTGATATTTCACTTGCATCCCTTGCAACTGGGCGGTAATGGAGCCGGCCTCCGTATCCGTCAAATCCTTAAACAACACAACATACTGAGGCTGACCGGCCCACAGGATCAGAACCGCAGCGACAACAATGACCGTCAGCGAACCCCCGATCATGATCACGCGCTGAGCGACAGTAAATTTCCCCCAAAAATTTTTTACGGCATCCAATACCTTCTGCAAAGATAAATTCATATCTGCATCCGCATAATTTCTTGATAAGCCTCAAGAACTCTGTTCCGCAGTGTTGTTGCCAACCCCATGGCTAAAGAAGCTTTTTCCAAAGCAATAATCGGTGTATGAAAATCTTCAATATCCCCGGTTAGCAACAAATTCGTCTTGACTTCCGCATCAACTTGTAAGGTGTTCAGACGATGAATCGCCTCGCTCAAATACTGAGAAAACCCCGTTGATCCCATCCCCAACACGGAGGTGGTCCCGCCGATATCACCTAACGGCTGAACAGGCGTTAGCGGCTTTAACAACGGAAAAGAAACACCATCCATACCCGACACCCCTTTCACATCACGTTTCCCGTATCACGTTTCCCGTCTCCCGTTTCCCGTCTCCCGCATCACCGACCAATATCCAAGGCTCGGCTGGCCATTGTTTTGCTGGCATTCAATGCGGTCACATTAGCCTCATAGGCCCGCGTCGCTGAAATCATGTCCAACATCTCCTCTACGATCTCAACATTTGGATATCTAACATAGCCAACCGGTATACCGATTTCTTCAACCTGTGCGGCATCCGGTGAATCCGGTTCATAAACGAGTCTAAAAGGTTTTGGATCCGAGATAATTCGTCGCACTTGAACACCGGCCCCCATCCCGGCAATCGAAGTCACCCCACTCCCGGAAGCAAATTGCCCATTCATGAAAGCGGAAAAACTCGGGGTTGGTTCCCGAGGTTCAAATACCGGCAACTTCCTTTGATAAGGTATCGGGTTGCCGGCAGCCGTCGTCTGACCACTGCGAGTCGTCGACATGTTGGCAATATTATTGGCGATGAGATCCAACCGCACTCTCTGGGCTGTGAGTCCCGAAGCACTGGCATCCATTCCGGTAAACAAACCCATACTTATGGATTCGAGGGCTTGAGATTCGCCTGTTCGAATCACAAACCATGAACCCGCCCCCCCTTTTCGGCGATTATTGTTTGTTGGCGTGTCCGGTTCAAAGTCAAACGGTTTCCACGCCCTCCTCCGTGCTCAAGATATTCTCTTGTCTCAAGAAGATGAGGAGCCGGTCATCAACTTTGCCGATACCTCGAATAAAAGACGCGTCGATGCCAACGGAAACCGAAGGAGGTGCCTCCAGATCCATATCCTGCAACTGCAAAACCTCTTGAACAGCATCCACACGTATGCCAAATTCATGCTTATTCTCTTTGAGGACAACAATGCGGTTGACATCGTTTTCCTCCTGTGTGTCGTCGGGCAAACCGAAACGACGTCGCAGATTAACCACGGAAATAACATTGCCACGAAGATTGATGACACCATCAATATAGCTCGGTGCTTGCGGCACCCGGGTTATAGGCGGAATGCGGATTATTTCCTGAACCTTTATGATTTCGATGCCAAACTCTTCAGTCCCCAGCCTGAAAGTAACGAGCTGCTGATCCACTGCCATCTCGTTTGCTCCTTCCCTTAATACATCCATCCCTCAATACGTCAGAACATCCTGCATCAACGTACCTACATCCAGAATCAATGTCACTTTACCGTCTCCGAGAATTGTTGCCCCGGAAATACCCGGCAACGAACCAAGATCGTCTCCCAAAGTTTTCAGAACAATTTCCTGTTGACCTTTTAATTCGTCAACCATAAGTCCGATCAGGCGATCCATAACCCCAACAACGACAACGAACACAGTTTCCTTCTCATCGTCTTCAGGCAGACCGAACTGACTCTTCAGGGACAAGAGAGGCAAGGTGTTGCCTCTGAGCTTAGCCATTTTGATCCCCCCAACCGTCCTCACATCCTCGTTTTGAACACGCAATGTTTCTTGGACTGACGACAAAGGCACCGCGTAGATCTCACCGCAGACACCAACCAACAACGCTTGAATAATCGCGAGAGTCAGAGGCAGCTTGATGGTAAAAACAGTCCCCTCCCCCGCTTTTGTCCGTATGTCAACGGTTCCACCCAAACCGGAAAGGGCTCGTTTAACCACATCCATACCGACTCCCCGCCCCGAAATGTCGGTTATCTGGTCTGCCGTGCTGAACCCGGGCAAAAAAATCAGATTGGCTATCTCACGCTCAGACAAATCCTCGTTTTCGCCGATCAGCCCGGCGGTTAAAGCCTTCTGCATAATTTTCTGAAGATCAAGACCGTCGCCGTCATCAGAAATAACAATAGCGATATGGTTGCCCTCGTGATAAGCTTTCAGAATGATTTTTCCGATTTCCGATTTTCCCGCGGCAAGGCGGGTTCCCGGGTCTTCAATGCCATGATCAACACAATTCCGAATAAGATGGGTCAACGGATCACCGATCTGTTCGATAACCGTTTTATCCATTTCTGTTTCTTCACCATGGAGTTCCAGATCAATCTTCTTACCCGTCTTGCGGCAGAAATCCCGAACCAGACGCGGGTATCGGCTAAAAACAGTCCCCACAGGAACCATTCGCAACCGCATGGCACTTTCCTGAAGATCGTTCATCAGACGTCCCAAATAGATGTTGGTTTCGTTCAAATTATTCACCAGCGCATCCATCGGAAACTTTCCCCTAAGATCATCGCCAATCTTGACAAGACGCGCTCGGGTGATCACCATCTCACCAACCATATTGATTAAACTATCCATACGGTCCGTATCGACACGGATGGTATGAACTTGATCAGACTTGCCGCCGCCCCCGTCGCCCCCTGAAGGAGGTTGAACATTATCCCTAAGGAATTTGGAGTAGGCTTCCGTTTCCGTGGAAGCCTCATGGCTGACTCCCCTCGCTGTCTCTTTCGAAGAATCCATTTCTGTGGACAGTTTTTCCGCTAGGGGTTGTTCAAGGGGTTCGATTCCGATTAACTGAGAGATTTCTGAACTGTCAAAAATCGAAACATGAATATCTATGACATCTGAAACCATATAAATCTCTGAAAGTATCTCTTCTTCCCTTTCATCCGTAGCCAACAAGAGATAAAACCTGTCGTTAGATATTTCTTCCTCTTCCATCAACTCCATGTTTTCTATACTCGGCGAGATAGCCAAGACTTTACCCAGATCCTGCAGTCTCTGAATCACCATAACCGCTCTGACTGTTTTCATCAAAGCTTGTTCGTCCAGAATAACGGTGAGCTGATATATGGCTTGACCAAAGAGGGTTACTTCTCTCAGATCCATGATAGCGTTTTCGTCCAAAGCGAACTCAACACGCGGAGCCGGTTCAGGGTCGGGATCTTCTGACATCGTCTGAATATCTGTTGTTTCTGTTATCACCCCTTTAGCCAGACGACAGATGCGCTTCACCAAATCTTCCGCGTCATGCCGAACAGGTTTCTGAGCTTCCACTTGTGCAAGCATGTCTTTAACGACATCTGTGACCTCCAACAGAACATCGATAATCTCATGGGTTACCGTCAGTTTCCCCTGGCGCACCTTATCCAGAAGATCTTCTGCCGCATGGGTGACTTCCACGATCGCTGTGAATCCCATGGTTCCGGAAGCCCCTTTGAGGCTATGGGCACTGCGGAACAATTCATTAATCAGTCCTATATTCTCACTATCACGCTCAAGATCCAGAATACTCGCGCCCAGACGCTCAATCTGTTCTTGAGAGTCAAGCAGGTAGAATTCAAGAAATTCTTCAACGTCGGGCATACCCATGTTGCCGGGATCTTTATCAAGGCTCATCTTACCACCCCTATCATTATGTGAAAAGCTATAGGATTGTCCATGGATAGTTTTTTGTATTTACAGATTTTTATACTTTCAAAAATGGAATAATCCGAATGCCATGCCATAAAAAAACCTCCGCGGCCATGCCGCGGAGGCAGGAACTTACACCCTTCATTCTTTAGGCCCCTGATATAACCCAACAACCTGGTCGAGGGGCACCACAAAAGAAACTCCTTTATTGGGTTCATTCAATTCCATTTCGCTCACAAGAGCGTTCATAACCTTTTCAAGCTGACTCACATCAATCAAAGTCAGGACAATTTCTTTTTCCGGCTCAATACTAATCCCCAACATCAACCGTACAGAAGACCCATGTCCGTAAAGAATCGTTCCACCAACTGCACCGGCTTTATGGGCAACATCAAGGACTTTGCCCGCTTTTCCTTTGCTCACAATCGTAATAATCAGCTTGAACCCGTTTTCCCCCATGACTCATATCCTCCATTTACCGGCCCTTCACAAGCCAAAGTTTTATGAATGCCTGTCCGATTCCTATATCAAGCAAATCCTAACCTGATAAAGACAACATAGACATAAACTGTCGCCAAGACCAAAGTCAGCAAAGTCACCGGAATACTCACCTTCAGGAAATCAACAAAAGAAATGGGTGTCCCCTCCCTCGCGGCAACAGAAGCCACAATCAAATTCGCCGAAGCCGCAATCAATGTGCCGTTGCCGCCCAGACAAGCCCCCAGCGCCAAGGACCACCACAGAGTCGACATATCCGTTGGGGCCAAAGCCATCTGAGCTCCCATATCCTGAACCATGGGAATCATCGTCGCCACCAGGGGAATGTTGTCAATAATCGCCGATGCCAACCCGGCGCCCCAAAGCATAATGAGCGAGGTTAAGGTCATATTACCGCTGGTCACCTCAATCATCCATGTGGCCAGTTTCTGAATAATCCCCACTTCCACCAGCCCGCCCACCAGAACAAACAAACCGGCAAAGAAAAAAATAGTTACCCATTCCACAGAATGAAACACTTCTTCCAAATCTTTTTCTTTCGTGCCGATGAGCATCAACAGGGTTCCCCCGGTCAAAGCCACCACCGCCGGCTCAATATGAAAATACTGGTGGGTAAGGAATCCAATCATCGTAAGCGCGAAAACAACGATTGACTTCTTGGCCAACGTCATATCACGAATATATTCTTTAGGGTCAGCTTCCATAAGTTTTTGCTTATAGTGCTCCTCCACATGCAGATGTTTTGCGTAATAGAACCGTAAAAAAACGATGGCAAGAGCAGTCAACACAATAATAAATGGGGCGACATGGATCAGAAAGTCATTAAACGTAAGCCCCGCCGCCAAACCGATCATGATGTTTGGCGGATCTCCCACCAACGTCGCTGCCCCCCCAATATTGCAGATCAGAATCTGGGTAATGAGTAAAGGAATCGGACTTATCCGCAACGTGTTGGCTATCGCGACAGTGATCGGCGCAATCAGCAAAACCATCGTCACATTATCAATAAAAGCCGCTCCTAAAGCCGTCAGGACCGCCAGCCTTATCAAGATTTTCTTGGGGTCTCCTCCCGCGCTTCTGGCTGTCCAGATAGCCAGAAATTGAAATATTCCGCTTTTGTTAGCGATCCCAACGAGGATCATCATACCTATAAGTAGAAAAATTGTCGACCAGTGAATATGCTTGGTATAGGCCCCGTGCAAATCGACGATACCCAAAACGGTCATCAGCAGGGCCCCACTGAGAGCGATAACCGATCTGTTGATTTTTTCCGAAATGATGACAGCATAACACACTAGGAATATGACTGCGGCAGCGATAACCTGCCAACCAGCCACAACATGAACCGTTTCCTCCATCGGCGTCACCCCAAGCTTCTTTTCTGTTGACTGTGTGAATTATAGCAAACTGCGCGGAAATCTGCAAGTTCCACGAATAGGCGATTCTCCCGCATGATCTTGACAGTCCTTGTGCCCTTGCCGTCATCTGTTTTTATCTACAAAAAACGACTCGTCAATGCCTCGCGTTTGATAGATCTCCCGTGATTTCTTCACATTCTGAAGGCGATGCATCTCCAATTTCGTGTACTCAACTTCCATATTAAGCTTCTTAGACAACCTCTCATCACTTTCCTTGATTAAGGCGACGAACCTCTCTGTCTCATTGACCTTGTCCAACCAAGGCTCGACCAACTCCGGGAATCTCCCGCCTATTGCAGCCGCGTCCAAGGCGTTGACTCCCAACTCATTACAGACCGCCTGTCTCTTGGCATAGGAATCCATACGGCTCAAGCTGATCTCCTCGAGCTTCTCTCGGCGCCAAACCAAAAGAGACTCCAGATCGTTCATGTCTTCAGAACGCTCCTGTTCTTCGTGGATCTTATCTGATTTATCAGAAGACAGGTGAAGAGACTCGCTCCAGCGAGTCTCCAGCCTCTCTGTTTTGCGCAAGATCTCTTGATAAATCTGAGCCTCCCGCTCCAGAACACTTATCAGATACTCTATGGCATTTCGCGTATTCATGACCTTACCTCTTAGCCACTTGGGCCCAAACCAACGCGAACTCAGTGAAAAAATCAATTACCGGTCCCAAATGAGAGGCATCCCGTTCGATATTAGCCGCGATAATCTCCCGCGCATAAAAATTATAAAGGTCCCTGAGATGAACGGCAATTTCTCCTGCTTCCAGGTTAAGCGTCGCATTCAGCTCCACGACAATATCAAGGGCGCGGGTTAATGCTTCATTCGCCTCTTCAAAAGTCTCAGCCAACAGAGCCTTCTCGCCCTTATTCAAAAACTTCAATGCCCCATTGTACAACATGACAACAAGTTTTTCCGGTGAGGCTGTTTCCACCGCAGTCTGTTTGTAAACAGTCTGGGATGTTTTTTCGTAACCCGGGGCTGCCTGCACGGTTTGCATCGAAGAGAATTCAAAAGACTTTTCAGCCAAATTGGTTTGAGTAAGCATGTTATCCCTCCAAATTTTTTTGACTCTATCTTGTCTCGGTATTCAAGGAGTTATGCCGGTTCAATTATTTTAGAGCGGACAACTGCGCCAGCTGCGCCGTGAAACTTTCGCGCTGGCCGTCCAGATCGGTCAACAAGGCTTCCAATCGGGCGAATTTCAATTTAATGCTTGCCGTATATTCTTCGATGCGCCGATTGAAATCGTCAATACGATTCTTGACATCCACCAATTGTTTGTCATAGCTGCTGAGGGTTTTTGACAGACGTCCGTCCGCCATGACATAGTCGTGAACAAAGGCTTTATAGGTGTTGGCCAGCCCTTTCGAGGCCATGTCCCCTACCCCTCCGCCGAGAAAATTCATGACGCCCTCAGGGTCTTCCGCCATAGCCTTATTGAATTTTTCTACGTTGAACTCCAATGTCCCATCTTTACCGAAATTCGCCGACGAAGTGCTTAATCCCACTTGTGACAGATTGGTAAACCCCGCCTGACCATCCGTTTCAAAGCTTCCCGACAACATGCTTCTCAGCTGGCTGCGGAGGGAGTTAACCATTGGATCGGCAAACAGATCCCCTTTGGTTTTGGTCTCGGCATTGTATTGGGTTTTTTCGTTTAAAAAAGCGTTCAATGAGTTATACTGGTCGACAAAAGCTTTTATAGCTTCTTCTGCCGCCGATGTGTCGGATTCGACCTTAACCGTAACCGTGCTGCCGGCGGCGGCTCCGGTCAATTCCAGCGTAACACCTGCGATAACATCCTTGAACACATTGCTGGAACCGGTAATATTGTCAAGCCCGTTGACTGAGATCTTGGCGTCTTGGGCCGCCTGAGTCACATTTTTGGCCTCACCCATATTGGATAAAACACCGATAGTTTCCAGCACGTTCCCTGTTTTATCGCTGAATTGGGCAGCGTTTTCCGCACCTGTTTCCTTAGAAATCAAAGTCAGCTTAAACCCTTCACCGGTTTTAATCACCGTGGCGTCTACGCCGGCTTTGGCCTCGTTGATAGCTTGCGCGATATCTTGGAGGCCGGCATTGGCGCTAATGTTGATATCTTTGATTGTATCCCCCACTTGAACGGATATTGTGCCGCCTTCCAGACCAAGGCCGGTGTTCGCTGCCGCCACGCTCTGGGCATCGCCGGTCATGGTCTGGGCCAGAGCTGTCTGAGTAATTGTTATATTATAAGTGCCGTTCATAGCTCCGGAAACAGACGTCGCGTTCAAGACAGAGGGGTTGCTCGACGTGGTTTTCGTGGCTTTCCAGGTTGCCGGATCCCGGAGTTTATCTAAGGTTTTCTCCAGTGCCGCCATACGTGAATTGATATCGCGCCACGCGTTTTTCTTCGTTTCAAGAGCTTTTTGACTGTCATTCAGTTGGTTGAGAGGCAAAGAATAATTCTTTATCATGGCCTGGGTTATCCCGGAGAAATCGTATCCTGAAATACCTGCGAGCGATACAGGTGTATAGTTGATAGGTGTTGACATATTCATACACTCCTTTGTGTGATTTGGACTGGTCGGAGTACTAGATTTTTTCATCGACAGCGATTCCGATAGCTTCGACCAAGGACGCGTAGAGATCAAGCATCTTTTTTGACGGGAACTCACTGAGGACTTGACCTGAATCGGAGTGAACCACCTGGATGATCGTCCGCCGGGTTTCGTCATGAACAACGAACTCCAATTTTTTGTCGATGAGACCCATGAATTTATTCAAGTTTTCCGCTGCTTTCTCAACCGCTTTTCTTTCCCGTTGCGCTTTATCTAAAGCATCCTGCGGTGTATCTTCAAGGCCGGGATCCTGGCGACGTGCTACAATAAGCCTCGGTCGATAGGTGTTTTTTTCCAATCTTTGGCTTTCAGCGGCCGAATCCGGCACCGCTGTGACTGATGTGACGGTTCTGACAGGTGTCACTTGCATGGTCATCTTTCCTTTCATAATGCTATGTATCATCAATCCGGCCAGACGATTATTTGCGTTCTTTCTTTCTGTCTTTGTTTGTCTATTACTCAATTCATCGAATTGTTGCGTTTTGATCTTAATAGTACTTTTGTCCCAATATGCCTGATACAAAAAAAAATCCGTTATTTCGTGTTATGAAGCAAATACAAAAATCGATAAATGGGTACCATAATCAAAGACAGATGTTCCACCTCTATAAAATATACATTGAGGAGAAATTGTTATGATTGAAGCTGAATTTGAATGGTCAAGACTCGGCAACATTGAAACCGGCCGAGGCAATCTGGGATCCGAAGCACCCGTAGAAATGTATCGCCTGTTGCAGTACACGATCTTTGACGAATTGTCCAATCGTTTTGATGATGACACTGCTGAAAATATTTACCGAAGTGCCGGATTCCGCGCCGGTCTCGCATTCTCCCGGAACATTATGGAAAAAAAAGAGGACTTCTACGATTTCATATCCGAATGCCAAGAGAAGTTGAGATCCATGAAAATCGGTATTTTACGTATAGAAAAAGCGGATCTGGATAATTTGGAGCTGATGCTGTCTGTTAGCGAAGACTTGGATTGTTCGGGGCTTCCCTTGCAAGAGAACACCGTCTGTGTCTATGATGAAGGATTTCTGGCGGGTATCCTTTTCGATTACACAGGCGAACACTTCGATGTTAAGGAAGTTGACTGTTGGGCCACCGGTGACCGCACATGCAGATTTGACGCCAGAGTGATACGTTAGACCCTTGCAGACGCGAAGCGTCAAAAAAAAACGAGAAAATCCTCATTCTGACTCCTGACTCCTGACTCCTGAATACTTGTGGGCGAAGCCCGCATGAGTACGAAAATGAAATGTGAGACGGTAAATGGATCAGGAATTTTATCGCGCCCGCGACAATATTAAGCTTATATTGGAAAACTTGCTGAACGACCAACCCTTTCCCGAGGACGCGGCCGCCTTCAACTATGGGGACGACTGGCTTCCTCTCTATGTAAAATGCACGGAGATTTACGAATCTTTCGACGAAATGAAAGTATATGTTAACGCGCTCTCCAAAGGCGACATTAATATTGAGGCCCCAAAGCGCGAAAATCACATGGCCAGTAGCCTGAAACACTTTCAAGCTCAACTGCGCCATCTTATTTGGCAAGCTGAATGTATAGCCCGGGGAAAATACAACCAAAAGCTTGATTTCATGGGATCTCTGTCAGAAGTCTTTAACAAAATGTCTGGACAGCTGAAAGATAGAGAAGAGCAATTGACCGCGCAACAACAGGGTATGACGAGGATCTTTGACAACCTTGATCCTATTCTTATTGTGGAAGCCAATGATTCCCGCACCGTCCTTTACGCGAACCAGATGGCGAAAGAACGATTTCAGGTTCAAGAAGACATGAGCCTGGCCGAACAATCTATAATCACTTTTGATGAATTCTTTTGCCAGTCTGAGGAAAACAGACCTAATGAACTGACGGACGCCGACAATCAATATTGGTATCTTGTGACCACGGCGCGGTTTCCTTGGTCCAACTATCAGGACTCGATATTATTTCATTGCGTGGATGTCACCAGCCAAAAACGCCATACCGATATGTTGGAACACGCGGCAAAAACCGATGAAATGACAGGCCTTTTCAATCGCCGGGCTTTCGAGATTTCTGCCTCAGACATCTGGGATCTCTGCCGCAAATCAATGCGGCCTCTCTCCATTATTATGTTCGATATTGATTATTTCAAGAAGTGTAACGACACATATGGCCATCAACACGGCGACGCCTGTCTGATAAACTTTAGCGATGTCCTCAAAAAGGTGTTTAGCCGCTCCAGCGACATTGTCGCACGATACGGGGGCGAAGAATTCATCGTGGCTTTGCCATTTACCTCCTGTGAGGATGCCCTGCTTATGGCGGAAAAATCGCGAAAGTTGCTTGAAAGTCTTCCGATAAACACACCTGACAACACCATTGACCATTTGACTGTCAGCGGTGGCCTTGCCTGCCTCGTTCCTGCCGAACATGATACATTGGAAAAACTGGTATTCGCGGCTGATCAAGCCCTTTACAAGGCAAAACAGAGCGGGCGGAACCAGATTGTCGTTTCGCTTTAGTCGCTTAGGTTGCAACAACATCAATAAAAAACAAGAAAATCCACATTCTGAATCCTGAATACTGAATACTGGATACTTGCGGTCGAAGACCGCATTAGGATCCGTCTTTGTTCGCCCGTTTCATAAAGAAGGCCAAAACCAGCGCGATGAGAGCGATAAACACTGTGATGAAGAACGAGAAATTGATACCTTTAAGCATGGCTTGCAGGCTTATTTGTTGTAGCAGTTGCGGCGTTATTTCCACGCCGTTCAACATGAAATCGGCGGTTATTTCTTGAGCTGACGATGTGGCCCGGTTGGACATCATCGTGATAAGGATGGAAGAACCCATGGCGCCGGAGAGCTGTTGCAGGGTGCTGTTCATGGCTGTTCCGTGAGGATAGACCCGAGCCGGCAAATGGTTGAGACCGTTAGTCATAACCGGTGTCATAACCAAAGACATCCCCAACATGCGCAGGGCGTAGATGAGAATGAGCTCCGATTGGGATGTTTCCAAAGTAAGTTGGCTGAAAAGATAGCTGGTTACGACAATGACAGACAAACCGGTAACGGCAAGAATTCTGCCCCCGAACTTGTCGAACAGTTTACCGATGAACGGCGAAGACAGCGCCATAATGAGGGCCCCCGGCAGCAACAACAGCCCCGATTCCAAGGGGGAAATCCCCCGCAGAGTCTGCACATACATAGGTAAAAGCAACATGGCCGAGAACATCACGATTGATATCACAATTGAGACACACGCCGATAAGGTATACATGGGGTACCGGAAGATTCTCAGATTCAGCATGGGACGCTCTGATTTGAGTTGCCGGGGCGCAAAGAGGGCTAAGGCAATGATCCCGACTGCCAAGGCAATGACAACATGAGGGCTCCCCCAGCCTTTGCTGCCGGCACTGCTGAAACCATATAGAATGCCGCCAAAACCAAGGCTAGACAAAAGAACCGAGAAGACGTCCAGGGTTAGGTCATTTTTGGGTTTTTTATCTTTCAGGACTATGAACCCGGCAATGAGTCCGGCTATGGCAATGGGTGTGATAAAATGAAACAACATTCGCCAATCATAATGCTGAATTATCCAACCCGATAAGGTGGGGCCGATGGCCGGCGCTCCCATCATGATCATGCCGAAATAACCCATGGCGGTACCGCGTTTTTCTGCCGGGTAGCTGACCAGCATGACATTCATAAGCAAGGGCATCATAATAGATGAGCCGCCGGCTTGGAGCAGCCTCCCTGCTAACAAGATCGGAAAAGTGTGGGCAAACCCGGCGACGATGGCCCCGATTGAGAATACACTCATGGCTACCAGGAAGAGGTGCCGGGCAGAGAATTTTTGTATCGAGAACGCTGTTGTCGGTACGAGTATTCCCATCACAAGCATGTAACCTGTTGCCAGCCATTGAATCGTTGTGGCTTCGACATGAAGATCAGCCATCATTGACGGTAGGGCTATGTTGAGGAGTGTATTATTTAACAAGGCGATGAAGGTGCCGATCATGAGGATAACAATTGTACTGTGGGGGCGTTGTGTTGCTTGTTCTGTCATGGTTTTCTTGGGGGCTCCTTCTTTATCTTCTTGAAAGCATTCTATACCTTTGACGGTAAAAAAGCAATGGGGATTGTTCATCACAGGCAAACGGCCGGGCCGGGCCGGGCTCCGCGTGTCCGGGCCGGGAGGCCGGGCCGTGTGTCCGGGTCGGGAGGCCGGGCCGGGCCGCGTGTCCGGGCCGCGTGTCCGGGCCGTGTCTGGCCGCGGCCGAGCCGCGCAAAGGCCGAACCCGGTTATCGGATTCGGCCTTTGGTTTTTTCGCGTGTCTGCTGATCAGGTAACAATCTCTAAGAAACTGGGGATCATTTCGCCGGAATAATAGAACAGACCACGGCCCAATTGGGCGGCGTCCCAGACTCTTTGAGGGCTGTCCGGATAAGCTGTGTATCCGCCGGCGTACACTTCGATGCGGTTGCCGGAGGGCTCCCAGAAATAGATCGACAGACCCCTGGTGATGGCGTGACGGGTGGGTCCGATGTCCAGTTTCAACCTGTTGATGGCAATCCAATCGGCGGCGTTGCCGATATCTTTCCAATCTTCTAAATAGAAACCAACATGGTGGATCTTGCCCGGTTGCGGATATTCCACAAACGCCAAGTCATGGGGTTTGTTGTTGCCGGTAATCCATGTCGCCAGCCTGCTGCCGTCAGCGTTGTTGCAGACTTCCGGGACATACATGCCAAAGACTTCTTTGCAGAAACGCTCGGCTTCGGCAATGTTTGGTCCGTAGAGCAAGAAGTGATCCAGCCGGACGGCTTTCATGCCCCGGGGCGGTGTCGTCCAGATATCCGGATTCTTCAGTTGCGGCGTCTTGGCGGCAATCTGAACGTCGCAGTAGATGTCAAAGACATGACCTGTGCAGATGCGGAAACTGTAACGTTTGCCGAATCCGGGTTGGTCGGTGTTGGCCGGTTTCTCGGTGACATGATAACCGAACGCTTCCGTTCTCTCTCTCATCCATTCTAATGTTTGGACATCCGCCACTTTGAAAGCGACAAAATCCAAGCCGGCTTCATCCGCTTTGCGCAGGGTCAGGCTGTGATGGTCGAACTCGTCGTAGGTCTTCAGCATCACGCGACCATCGGATGTCCTACCGACTTCATCCAAACCCAGAACGTTCACATAGAAATCCAAGGTTTTCTCCAAATCCAAAACGCGCAACTGTACCAAACCGGGTCTCAATGTTCCACAGAATCCCATTTTCGTGTCCCCTTTCAAAATATTAAATGACTTTCAGAGTCAGGATATCACGTCTGGCATCGGATACCACCAAATCACTTCGAGGCTGGATACAACAGATCAACACAAAACCTGCCTTTTCTTCTTCTTCGCTCACGTGAGCACGGCTCATGGTTTTGACCTTTTCATAGTCTCCGGTGTCGATATGCATTCGGCATATTCCACATCCCCCGCCGCAGCACCCGTGAGCGACAGGTCCGCACCTCGATCGGATCATGGCTGTCAGAACAAATTCGTCTGACTGGCAAGAGAAGCTTTTCCCTGTTTCCCGAACCGTAACACGATACACATTCAGCCGGCATCACCTCCTTTACAGCCCATGCTAACCCATATAGCCCATGCTAACCCATTCTTTCACACTTGCGGGCCTTCCCCGATTGTTTCATCCTCATGCCAAAGTCAGTCTGCCGATTGTTTCGTCAACTGATAAGCCACATCGATAATCATGTCTTCCTGACCTCCAACCATGCCGCGCCGCCCGAGCTCCACCAGGATGTCCCGAGGTTCCAGAGCGAATTTATCCGCCGCGTTATAAACATGAAGCAAGAAAGACGAATACACACCGGCATAACCGAGCATGAGGGATCCGCTGTCAACTATTTGCGGCCGCTGCATGAGGGGTTCCGCGACATCCTGGGCCAAATCCATAAGCCGGTAAAAGTCCACGCCGGTCCCGATCTCCCGGCGGTTCAGGACCCCCACCAGAACTTCCAGCTGAGTGTTCCCTGCACCGGCCCCCAGCCCCCGTAAGGTGCCGTCCAAATAGGTCGCTCCCGCTTCCACAGCGACCATAGAGTTGGCCATGGCCAAAGCCAGGTTGTTGTGGGCGTGGAATCCTACCGGAATGTTAACCGCCGCCACGACGGCTTCGATCCGTTCTTTCACACCCTCCGGCATAAGATAACCGGCCGAGTCCGCCAAATTGATATAGTCTGCTCCGTAGCCTTCCATCTTCAAAGCTTCTTCAGCAATACGTTCGGGACCTACCATGTGGGTCATCATCAAAAAACCCACCGCCATCATACCCAGTTCTTTTGCCGCCGCGATATGCTGGGCGCTGACATCGGCTTCCGTCACATGGGTCGCCACACGCACCACAGAAGCGCCGGCATCATGGGCTCTTTTCAAATCCTCAATCGTGCCCACGCCGGGTAACAGCAGTACGGCGACCTTGCTGTTTCGGGTCTGGGCAGCAGCTGTCCGAACCAGCTCGATCTCGTTGGTTGTTGAAAAACCGTAGGTGTAGCTGGATCCCCCCAGGCCGTCCCCATGGGCGATTTCAATAATGGGAACCCTTGCTTCTTCGAGTCCTTTGGCGAGTGCCGCCACTTGTTCAGGAATATAGGAATGGCGTACAGCGTGGCTGCCGTCCCGCATGGTTGTGTCGACCAAGGTCACTTGACGTTTATTGTTATCGATCCTCACCTGTCACGCCCCCCCTTTTGTGGCCAGCATTTCCGCGGCGATTTGTTCCGCCGCAGCCACAGCAGCCGAATTAATAATATCTAAATTGCCTGAGAATTCCGGCAAGAAATCGCCTTGACCCTGTACCTGGACAATCGTGGTCACTTTGTCCCCCTCCATCATCGGCGGCACTCGCAACTGGTATCCCGGCACGTAGGTCTTGAGTTCCGCGACAATCTCGTCAATGGAGGCTTTGATCCGCTCCAATCCTACGGAAGGATCTTTGACCCGGACGATAATGGTGTTGGTCATCATCAAAGGCGGTTCCGCCGGATTCAGAATAATGATGGCTTTCCCTTTGTCTGCACCACCGACGCTTTCCAACCCTTTCGATGTGGTTTCTGTAAACTCGTCCATGTTCGCTCGGGTCCCGGGGCCGGCGCTCTTGGAAGAGATACAGGCGACAATCTCTGCGTATGAGGCTCCCGCTACCCGGGAAACAGCGTAGACGATAGGTATCGTAGCTTGTCCGCCGCAAGTGACCATGTTAATATCCGGTTCCATTCGCAATTGATCCAGATTGACGCTGGGAACGCAATAGGGCCCCAGAGCTGCCGGGGTTAAGTCGACAGAAATAATACCGGCTTCTTTCAGCGCGGGACCGTTGAACTTCACATGGGCCGCCGCACTGGTCGCATCAAAAGCGATACGGATATCTTTCTGTTGAGCAACGGCATCAACGCCATCGGTGGAAACCGGCACTCCCAGGGAAGCCGCTCGCCGAATCCCTTCCGATTCAACGATCCCTGCCATCATGCCCATTTCCAGATTCTTGCTCCGGAATACTTTGTACATCAGGTCGGTGCCAATGTTTCCCGGCCCGATAATCCCAACCTTTATTTTGTCAGTGCTCATATAAAACGTGCCTCCACACAGCCAAAATGAGTAAACTCCGCCCGGAACATATCACCCTTTTGAGCCGCCGGCGCGGCGGAAAACGCTCCGGAAAGCACAGTTTCTCCCGCTTCCAGGGCCACACCATAACTCCAAAGCTTGTTTGCTAACCAAGCAACAGCCACGAGAGGATCCCCCAACACCGCAGCACCGATCCCCTCACCCACGAGTTCCGGGTTTGTTCCCATTGGTGTTGTTCTTTTGTTAATCATGTTCTCAATCTTATAGAGCTTCATGGCGACGGTTTTCAGATCCACATCCTTCGGTGCGATACGGGTGGTTCCCAACACATAGCGGCCGGAAGAAGCGTTGTCCGCTACGGTATCCGGCAACTTAATGCGCCAATCAGCGACTCGGCTGTCCACGATCTCAAAAGCCCCGACAACATAATCCGTAGCTTCCGCCACGTCTTCGGCCGTCACTTGGCCGCCTCGCAGTTGTTTTTTCAGGATAAAAGCCAGCTCCGCCTCAATCTTCGGCTGGATCAGCGCTTCGGCAGACACCCTGCCGTCTTCACAGTTCATCGCATCAAAAAGATGCCCGTAGTCAGGTTCATCCACGCCCATCTGCTTCTGCATGGGCAGAGAAGTCAGACCGATTTTTTTGCCACTGATGCGGTGTCCCATTGTCAGCACACGCCCCACGTTCTCCATCTGCACAGCGTAAGCCATGTCCAGATCGAAAGCAGGATCCCTTTCGGTCATAGGAAGTATCGCTTTACGGCCGCGCTCCGCGTCAAATAGTTCTTGAGCAAACATCTCAACTTTATTTTTATCCATGCTTCCCCTTCACTCTGCTTCAAGGTTTATTACCTGCGTATTGTCTATATCCTTTTCTTCGTAAAGTCAGTCAAAGAAGTTGAGTAGCAACTGACCGAATTCTGCTGTCCGCTCGATCTGGGTCCAATGACCGCAACGACCGAACACATGGAGCTGGGCTTTGTCAATCAATTGCAGCAGTTGATATGAGTTTTCCAACGGAATAACCCGATCTTCCCTGCCGTGGATAATTAATGTCTCGTGAGGGATATTGCGGATATAGGCTTTGTTTCCGGCCATGTTTTCAACACCGTTTTGGCGTGGTTCCGGAAACATTGAAGAAAAACTTTCCTGGAAACCCGGTTGCATGCTGGATTCATAGCGAGTTTTGATCAATTCTTTGGAAACGAAGCTGTGGTCATAGGTGAAAATCTCCAGGAGTTCCTCCATATTGGCTTCGCTGGGTGTGTACCCCCACGCCCGATCCAAACCGTAAGTCAGCGGAAAACTCACGCCCATGCTCCCCATAAGCACCAGTTTGTTAATACGCTCCGGGTATTTGATCGCCAGGCAGAGAGCCAGAGCCCCGCCAAAAGAATTGCCCACAAGATTAGCTTTGTCGATTTTAAGAGCATCAAACAGGTCAATAGCCTGTTGAACCCAATTGTTCATATTGTAAACCGCTCCCGGAACGCGTTCGGAATAGCCGAACCCAGCCATATCCGGGGCAATTACGCGATATTTGTCTTTCAAAAGCGGAAAGAGCTTGTTCCAATTGGCCCAAGCTGAAACGCCCGGCCCGCTGCCGTGCAGCAGCACCAAAGGAAAACCTTGGCCGATATCATGATAGTTGGTTTGAATAGAACCGGTCTGAATGCTGTTCGCGATTTCCGGTCGATCACTCATAGAATATACCCCCACTTCTCATTTTTGTCTCCGATCCGCCGCATCTTATGGGCCGTTTTGTTTGAAGTTTCGACAAAATACGGACATTATCGAACCGACTCTTCAATCATAACAAGAAGCTCCAAGTTTTTCAAACTTATTGTCCCGCATTTGGGAACATCTCTTTCCCTGTCAGGAGCCCCAAAGCAGCAAAGCCCCCCTTGCGGTCGAAGACCGCGTTAGTCACCTCTGAGCAGACTCTGATCAACCCTTGGATGGGTCTTGGTTTTCCTGGGTTTGAGTTTCCAACGGAAGATTTTTCCCAAACCGGTAGCGATTTGGTCGGAGAAGCGGGTCAGCAAGGGTCCGGAAATCGCCAGGAAAACCACATAAAGAACGGCAAAAGTCCACAGAGAATTGCTCAAACCGGCGGTCAGACCCATACCGGCCAAAATGATGGAGAATTCCCCTCTGGATACAATCGTCAAACCGACGTTGACCGCGCCCCGTTTGTTGATCTTGGCTACTTTGCTCATAACAATGCCGTAAACCAGGCTGCCCACGACAGTGATCATCACGGCGATGAGCGCCGCCGGTAAGGATTGGATCAGCATATCCCCGGTGAGGGTAATGCTGAATCCAAAGGCGAAAAAAAACGCTGCGCCGAAAAAATCGCGATAAGGAACAATCATATGCATGATCCGTTCCTTGTGGGAGGTTTCCGCCAGAACCATCCCCAGGATCAAAGCTCCAATGGCGTCAGAGATCTCCAGCTCGTAGGACGTTCCGGCAATCAAAAACAAAGCCCCCATGATGACCAGCAGGAACACCTCGTCACTGGCAATATTGAACAGCTTTTCCAGAATACTTGTTTTGAGACTGACAACAATGAACAGGACAATGAACAGAAATGCGAAACCAATAGATGTTATCAGATTCAGAGGGGTTCCTGAATGGGACAAGGCTATGGCTGCCACGATGGGCAAAAAAATTGCCATGAAGATATCCTGAAACAACATGAGTCCAAGAATGACTTCCGTTTCCGGGTTCGCCGTTCTTCTTGTGTCTACAAGTGTTTTGGCCACAATGGCACTTGAGGAAATGATAATGATGCCAAACCCCAGCAGGATTTCAGGCACCGCCCACCCCATAAGAACCGCGAACACAAGAGCGCTTGTCCCCACGATGCTCAAATAAAGAAGTCCGCTTGTGAGAACGGTTCGCAAAGAATTGAGGAGTTTTTTGATCGAAAACTCCAATCCCAGCGCAAACAGCAGAAACAACACCCCGACCTCGCCCAAGAGCTCAATGGCCTCTCTTGTCGGTACTGTATCGGTCATACCCGCGTCGGGATTGTAGTGAATAACCCCAAACAAAGCGTTAACGGCAAGACCGGCCACAATGAGGGTTGGCACAATAGGAAATTTGAGCTTTGATGACAGCAAGCCGGCTATAGCGATAAACAGAAGCAGGATACCCAGTCGAAAAATCGTTTCACCTATCACCTATTTTTCCTCGCTCTTAGCTAGTTTGTAGAAGTTGCGTATTTGTTCCCGTGTTCCCGCCAGGACCACTGTGTCCTTTCGGCAAATCAGATCATCCGGGCCGGGGTTGATGATATTTCCGCCATGAGCTTTGATAATCGCTATGACACTCACACCAAAATTTTTGCGAAGGCCCAAGTCTCCGATGGACTTGTCACAGATGGTGCTCTCTTCCATTTTGTGCCAATCTATGGTCAGTTCCTTCAAATTGATTTTCATGGATTCCAAGGCTCTGGGTGCGTATGTCATGCCGCCCAAGATTCCGGCAACTCTGCGGGCTTCATAATCGTCCAGCGAAATAATATGGTCGACCTCATTGTCTTCGTCTTCCATGTCGTAATGGTAGATTTCCCGGAGGCCGTCGTCATGTACAACAATAATGATTTGGGTCCCGTCTTTTGCCGTAATGGAGAATTTTTTCCCGATTCCGGGCAAATCTGTTTCTTTAATTAAGTCCATGTTCACACTCCTGTTCATGTAGATCTGAGCCCACCTTGAGGTTAACAACTCAACATAATCCGTCATCCAAATTATAATATACTCTCAATCAATATACAATGCTTTTTATCAAGGTTATTTGAAGCCCATAACAATTCTTTACCACGTTTTCCCTTGATGGTAATTTTCATTAAGGGAGTCGAATCCTTCCTTCCTTTCGTCTGCAGCTTCTTTTTGTAATTCCTTGAGTTCCTCGTTCCAAGCTTCCATCTGACTGTCATCCTCCACATCATTGGCGCTGTCTTTTTCTTTATCTAATCTATCCAGAAGACGTTGCAGTTCATTTTCCATTTTCTCTATGTCCGCTTTCAGTTGTTCCGCTGTTTCGTTGTGACCGTTGTTATCTTCTCTATGAGCACAACCGTCTTCATGTTTGAACAATTCTTCTTTGGCGGTGTTCAGGATATCCAGGGTCTTCTCTATGTTTTGTATCCTTGAAAGGATGTCCTGTGTTTCATCATCAGGTTTGATTCTCTTAAGCAGGCACAGGGCAATGTTGATGCGTATGGCACATTCTTTGTCAAAAGGCGGATTATAGGACAAGGCGCGGTCGTAAGCGTCGATGGCTGCGTCATAGTTTTCTTTCCAATACATCGTGTTTCCGTAATTGTAGTGCGCCACATAGGATTCCGGCCAGTTGAGTACAAACAGCCCTTGCATGTTCTTAGGATCGTGATCCCCCGCCCGGTATTTTGCGATAAAAGCTTCGTTGTATATGAAAGTCACCGTCAGTTTGACAGCCAGCGTACAGAGGACCACGAAACCAATTATGAAAGCGATTTTCAGGGAGGGTTTCATGGGAATACCTTCCTTCTCAAGTCTATGAGTTCCCACAGGAGCAACGGCACAAGAAAAACGACAAATACATAGTAAATATCATCATACGTTGTTATGGGTACGGATTTGGTCAGAAGTTTCTGATCAATCTCTTTCAGTTTGCCGGCGATGTTAGCTTGCTGATCCATTTCTATATAGTCGATACCCATATCTGAAGCGATTTTTTGCAGATTGTGTTCTTCGATCCGTGACAGAGCGTGAACATATGGGGTCTTGGTTTTGTCCTGAACATATTCTTTTTCGCCGGTCACCTTGTTGACGACTCTCATATATCCGCCCTCCCGGGTTCCGTAACCTAAAACGGCGCCGCCATCAATGAATTTTTTCGCGCCGGTGAATGACTTCAATTTGTCGAGATTGGTCATTTCTCCGTCGCTTATAAAGAACAGGATATTAATTCTTTTTTCATCCTTCTTCCTGTAAGCCGATTCCAGAGATTGAATGAGGTCGTCTCTGACAACGTTTAAGGAGCTTCCCCGGGAATATTCCTCATTGATGATTTGCAAGGTCTCAATTGTTTCTAAAGTTAGCGCTTCATCTTCAATATAGGGTATAAGCCTGCGGGCATGATTGTCAAAAGCAATAATAGAGAAACGGGCTCCTCTCAGCTCGCTGACAATGTGGCCGCAGTCTGCTTTGACCGCCGACAATCTTTGGGTTTCGCCCTGATAATCTTCCGCCAGCATGCTTATGGTTGTATCGATAACAAACAGAACATTCAAGTTGTTCGAGACTTCAACATCTGTGCCGACAGGCGCCATAATTCTGAGGTTGATGATGAACAACAGCGCGATGATGATCGTTCTCCTGGCGAGAGCGGCATTGTCCTGCTGTTTGGCCACCACAAAGACTCCTAGAGCGCAGATAAGCAACATGACCCATATTGGAATGATCGGGTTTATGGTCATAGCTTCACCTTCTTGTTTGCCGCGAAAAACAAAAACAGCGTCAAAGTGAGGCCGAAAAAAGCCGTCTTGGGTTTATCAACAAGTTTCAGTTGACTGTAGATAATTCGCACATTTTTTTCTTTTTTGTCTATCTCCTTAATGATGTAAGAGATTTTGGTGTCGGGACTATCGATGTAGAGTTTTCCGCCGGTTTCATCCACAGCATCCTGAAATTCCGTCTTCTGCAAAGGATCTTCAGATCCTAAGTTGTTTGGGGCAATCCCGTATACGGTTATGCCTTTCTTCTTGGCAATGGCGGCAGCCTGGGGCAAAGTGATGAGCGGGTTCCCTTCCAGTTGATTGTCTGTTGAGAAGATGATAATTCTGGATCTTTTCTCTTCAAGGTTAGAAAAACTAAAGATGCAAGCGGCCAATCCGTCTCCGATCAGCGAAGACCCTCTCTCATCGTTGGCATGAGAGACACCACCCATCAGATAATAGCTGTTAGGGTCGCCAACGAAATGATAGTATTCCCCGTCGTTTTGCCAGAAGCTTCCAAAACTCTTTTTGAGATCTTCCAAGGTTTCAAGGATATAGTCATAGTCGTCGGTTAACGGAACCAATAATATCGGTGCTGTGTTAAAAATCATGATACCGAATCTGTCTCCTTGAAGCCCTTCGACAACTTCTTTCATGTGATCGACGATTTGGCCGTTGACTTCCAGCAAAGATGCTGAGACATCCATACACAGAAAGATATCGCGGCTGCCTCTGGCCAGGGTTACGTTTTCTGTTTTAGCCGGTCTGGCTATGAGAAGCAAAGAGAAGCAAAGACCCGCAACACATAATCCCATCAGGGTCCAGGTCAACACTTTGTATCTCCTGAGAACCTTTTGGTAATAGGGCAGACTTTTCACGAATTGTGTGTTGGCAGATTTGACGCCATAGGTATAGTCTTGCCGGGTTTTGCCCTTAACGACAAAGACAAAGATCACAATGGCGGCCAGAACAGGAAACCCCAGGATAAGGGCCCAAGGATTGATTATTTCCATCTCTCTATAACCTTTCTCGCGCCTTCAATTGAGGATAAGATTTCACCCTCACTTTCTTTTGAAAACTCCGGAGCATAATACTCCCGAATTAATTCGTACAGCAGAGGCATATTTATTGAGGCGATATCGCTTAAAGTATAGTTCTGAACTTTGATATGGGTAACTTCATAAACAAATAAACGTATGGTCATACTGAGCTGCTGGTAAGCTGTTCTTCCGTCTATTTCTTCACTTTGGAGCTTGCACGCGACCTCTTCCAGTTCTCGCAAATACTTGAGCTTGTGGGCATCCAGATCCGCGCCAAAAACCGGTTTGAATTCCGCCTCTGGGGTCGTATTCTTCTTATTGATGATCTGACTGATAAACATGAAAACCAACATCGCAACGAAAAGCAGCAACAATATGATAATGGGTAAGATAGCGTATGAAAAAGGAGCTTGCAGTTCAACGGATGTTTGCATTCTTATGCCTTTCTAAGAGCTCGATGGTTTTATGAGGAATTTCTTGGATCGTGCTTATTGTAATGGTCGAGATCCTGTGTCTTTTCAGCTTGTTCGCACAAGCCGTAAGGATATCGTTCTTGATTTGTTGTTCCAATTCCTTCAATTTAGGATCATTGGCAATGAGGTTGGGAACATAGCGGTTGTGATCCATATCATATGCGTTCAGTCCGGTGATATCCATGTCGCTGATGTTCACAAACAAGACATCATGAAAATGGGACAGCT
Source organism: Peptococcaceae bacterium (assembly GCA_009778595.1). Classification (GTDB taxonomy): domain Bacteria; phylum Bacillota; class Desulfitobacteriia; order Desulfitobacteriales; family Syntrophobotulaceae; genus WRJI01. The sequence goes on from WRJI01000012.1 coordinate 37,267, forward strand.
TCATTAACGTGTGCTCCTCAACACCTTCCATGCCATCCAAATCCGTGATAACAAAGAGAATCATCTTTCTTTTTTGTGTGTCGCAAATATGCCCCAGGACGTTTTCTATGGACACACTCGAATGGTCCATATCCCGCTCATACGTTTGCAGGATCTTTTCTAAATTGAAAAGCCCGCATTTCAGAGGATTCATGGCATAAGAATTGTCTTTACCGTAGATTGCTCCCACATAGTCTCCGTTGTTGTGGGCAACATAGCCGATGGTTCCCATGGTCATAAGGGCAACAGTTCCTTTGAGCTCGGCGGCTTGAGTATGAGCCGTCATTTTTTTTCCGGTGTCCAGAACGAACATAATGTTATGCTTCTTGGCGGCGTGGCTTCTTTTGATCAACACATTGCCGCTTCTTGCGGAAGATTTCCAATCGATATCTTTAATATCATCACCAACAACATATTCCCTCAGATCCTCGAAATCCATCTCTTTGCCCTTGAAGATGGATTTATATTTCCCCTCCAGAATGTTCGCTGTCTTTTTGCCGGCATAGATGGAAATGTTGGCTTTGATTCTTTGGATATAACTTTTGGTAATCATGGTGCCGCAACTGCGCCGAAAATGGCATCAATAATGGTTTCCACAGCAACATTGTCAGCCACGGCCGCGTAACTCAGGGACAGTCTATGCCGCAACACACTGTACCTCATGATTTTCACATCATCCGGAGTGACATACGTTCTTCCCTTCATTATCGCCACAGCTTTCGCCATTTCCATGAAGGCGATAGCCCCCCGGGGACTTGCCCCTAAGGTCACATATTGCGCCAACTCCGCCGGGATGAAACGCTGTACATCGCGTGTGGCTTGGATTATGCTGACAATATATCGTTTAATCGAAACATCCACATACACTCTCTGGGCTATCTGGTGGAGGATGCTGATATCTTTGACCGAGAGAACAGCAGGCGCCTTAACAAAAACCTTTTTCTCAACTCTGTCAAGTATCTCGATTTCTTCTTCCCGGGAAGGATAATGCAGGGTCTCTTTCAGCATGAAGCGGTCAAGTTGAGCTTCTGACAAAGGGTAGGTTCCCTCATGCTCAATGGGGTTTTGGGTGGCGATAACAATGAACACCTCCGGCAATTTATAGATAGAGCCCCCAATACTGGTCTGACGCTCTTGCATAGCTTCCAACATAGCACTTTGGGTCTTCGAACTGGATCGGTTAATCTCATCCAAGAGAACAAAATTCGCAAACACAGGACCTTTCCTGGTCTCGAAGGTATTGTTGGCGTAATTGAAAATCTGGGTTCCGATAATATCGCTGGGCAGCAAATCCGGTGTACACTGAATCCTGGCAAAAGCACCTGCCACAGCGTCAGTCAAGATTCTCGCCGCGCTGGTCTTAGCCAGCCCCGGGACAGATTCCAGCAAGATGTGCCCGTTAGCCATAACCGCAGCCAGAAGAGACATGGACAACCACTCTTGTCCAACAATGCGTTCTCTGAAATACGCCTGAATCTTACCAATGATCTCCGTGCTTTGATGAAGCTCCGGTTGAGATATCGTTGAATAATTATTAGGGGTGTTCGGAGCACTCTTCGTGAACCCAAAGGCGTTTTGTGGAATACTCATGTCCTATCTCCTTCCTGAGTCACTTCGACATAATAATACACGATATAGCAGAAAAAATCCAGGCACACGGCCCGATAGCACCCGATAGCACCCTATAACAGATCGTAAAACTCTTTCCGCCTGCTCTCCTGACCACCTTGCAAAAAGGCCTCAATAGCCGTGGCAATTCTCGTCGAAGACTCGCCGTCTCCGTAGAGTGCTGAGCGGTATTCAGTACTCTTGAGAAAACCCGGATCCAGGGCCTTGCGGATCGCAGCGTCGACAGCATCCATGATAGGCGGACAATTGATGATCGAACCCGATTGGAGTCGCCCCTTCTGCCTGTCCCCGATATTTACGGTGGGAACCCCCAGAACAGGAGCTTCAAAGATGCCCCCGGAAGAGTTGCCAACCACCATGGCCGAGTTTTTGATCGCGCTGAGATAGCTTATCGTATCCAAAGATGTGAAGGCCGCGGCATTGCTGCGGGGCTCAACGGCAAAATTCTCAATCATCCGGTTGACGGTTCGCTCATGGACCCCTGCCTTGGCGTAGGTAAACACATACTTGAGCTCCCGATGCTTCTGCAACGCTTTGAGCACCTGAGAGAATTGTTTCGCCACATCCGCCTGCTCAGGCGCAGTCGGATGAAAAGTTACCACAGCATAAGGCTTATCCAGCTCGATCCCCAGAGACTCCGCCAGTTTCTCTTTGCTCATCAGATCAGTCAACATAATGGTTTCCAAAGCTAATGCCCCGACATTGAACACCCGTTCAGGGGCTTCCCCCAGTTGAATGACCCGCTGACGATAGATTTCCGTCCCGGTAAAATGCAAATGACTCATCTTGGTTATCGCGTGACGCACGGCTTCGTTCGGTGATCCCTCCGTCGTTTCACCGCCATTGATATGGGCTATTGGGACGCCCTGATTCAAGGCCGCACAACATGCCGCCAAGGTCTCACAACGGTCACCCAACACCATCAGCAAATCCGGCCTGATGTCGGCAAAAAAGTCGGCAAAACCAATCAGCCCCAGGGCCATGGATTTGGACACAGCGACAGGAGAATCGGATTCCATAAGGGTTTCCACACATTTGTGTACCTGCAAACCGTCGTTGCGAATATCCTCAACAGTATTCCCGAACCCCGGCGACAAATGCATGCCTGCCACAAGGATTCTGACATCATACACGTCTCTCAGACGATGAATAACAGGCCGCATGAGGCCATATTCGGCTCTGGTTGAGGTAAACACACAGACGACTTTCCGTCTTCTTTTCCTTTTTCTTATTGCGCTCATGTTGGTCTACTCCTATGTAACCAAAAATCAATGCACTAAGACTCATGTCGGAACTAAGACTAATGTTGGATATGAGGCAAAGAGTCCTGCATGTTATCAAACCAATGCCTATACAGAGGCAACACATCATCCCTGAGGGTATCGCGTACACCCTCCAAGTCTTTTTGCTCGTAAGCCTTAACCAAGACAGCAAAAGCCCGGTCAACCGACGTCATATCTCCACCTCGGCTGTAAGTCTTGTCCTCTTCCGACATGAGAGGCAAAACTTCTCCGATGGCGTTATAAGCTTCGAGAACCTCAGTCATAATGGGCAGCGTTGTCAACGCGTCGGCAACATCCTCATTCAAAAGAGCGGAAGCGTGTTCTATCGCTTCAATTGTCGTCTGACCCAACTCTTCAATCCGATTTGCCAGATCGAGTCTGTTTTCCATAATTTACTCCTTTGCTGCCCACACGCTAGCGCGGTCTTCGACCGCAAGTATCCAGTATTCAGTATTCAGGATTCAGAATGTGGATTTTCTTGTTTTTATTGATGTTGTTGCAACCTAAACGGCTAATTGGAGCACAAAAACTCCAGAGTCGAGTATTTCCGCTACAATCATCATTTTGCGTGGGACCTATGTCAACATAGACTCAGTCCGATTCCTTCTTTGGTAACAAATCTTTCAATTCTTCATGGCTTTGATTCTTCGCGGCTTTCAGGTTTTGGTTGCGCACTTCTTCCAGCACTTCCAGGCGCATGATTTTGATATCTTTGGGGGCCTCGATACCAAGGCGAACCGTGTCACCGATAATTGAGACAAGCATGATCTCAATGTTGGTACCAACCAGAATCCGATCACTGACTTTGCGCGAAATAAGCAAGGGGACGCCTTCAAAACGCTCCGGCACAAGTTCCTCCATCGCTTCTTCCTCACGCACAATCCGGACATCAATGGGAGCGTTAACACTGATGTGCGCCACCCCTCCACCGACAGCCGCCAACATGACTTCGATGTTTTCTCCGATAATGATTTTCTGATTAATTTTGCGGGTTAAGACAAGCATTTCTCTCTCCTCGATAATATTTTATAAATAGTTATAAGACCGGTTCTAGTGAAATAATGGCTGGGTGGACTGGTAGACATCATCGTCGAGAATCATTTGGACGCCCTTATGGGTCCGCTTATTGATCAGCAAAGGTGCGCGCAGATTGGCGGTACTCTCACGCACATCCTGACCCAAAGTCACAATGACCCACATGTCGGCAGAATCACCCTCTTGAAGCTCCAAGAGTGTTGTGACACTATCATCGATATTCACCTGAGGTACGTCTTCACCAAACAGCGCTTGGGGTTGCAACAGCAAAAACCCGCAATCCTCATCATCACTCAGTGTCAAATGAGCCAAAGGAGCATCCTCTTCCAGAGTCATGGCAAAAGTATCGTATTCCTCAAAACCTGGGATACCTTCCGGAAACTGGACAATGACAGATTCGTCTTGCATAATCTACCTCCTACTCGTTTGATCAATAGTTATCATTTCCACTTTACCCATATCGGCATTCATCCTGATCCGACCCAACCTCACTTCATAACGGATATCCCCTGGTTCATAGTGTATCTCAGGCGGCGCAATATATTCCATACTTATCTCCGGATGGGGCTTATCAAAAAACTTTGCTTTTGCTGCCACCTGGCCAATGCTTACAGCCATAGGCATTTTAGCCATCTCGTCGCCCACTTGCACTGTCCGAACCAAATCAGAATCAAAAATCTGTTTTGCCTCCGCTACCAGGGATCGTGTTATGAACTCGGCGTTTCCATAACCCAACGAATTCTGCATCATTGTCATATCAATGCTAACCTGCCCGGGTGAAATAGTCAAGTCAACCTCCGGTGGTATTCTCTCAAGGATAATATCAGGCGGTATACGCTTCAGATCAAACTGGCCGGGACTTGTGTTTAGAGAAACCTCCATGACACCCACCTCTAATATTACATAGAATGAGCATTTCGTGCAAGTTTTATAACACGATGCCGCGAAACGGAGTCCTAGTACTCCGTCCAGTCCAAATCACTTAAATGGATTGCAAGTATTTCGACATGATGCTAGGAAGAACCGACGACGAATACCGGGTGTCTTCTAGGAGGAGCTGACGAAGCAGCGTGT
>WRJI01000013.1 GCA_009778595.1 Peptococcaceae bacterium
CCGGGACTAACTGTTCAATGCTTACCATTTCTATTTGTTCTGTACTCATTTTTTTCCTCCACACCTTTTTCCTTTACATTATACCATTTTGAGAGATCGGCTTCCTCTTTTTTCAACACGCCCCTTTAACAACTAAAAACATAGTCCCTAGCTGAAACTCTGAAACAACAAGTATCTGTGGAGGAAGAAATGACAAATCACTTTGAAAAGGCCATAACATTGCTACTCATAGGCATATTCTGTCTAAGTTTGCCTTCGTGCAATATTAGAGAGAGAAGCAATGGAGCTACATCGATACCATTTCTTTACGTGGTCAAAGACACGGATGACGAAGAAAGTGAAGCAAAAGTTATGATGGGCAAGTGGTCCCTTGCTGATGCGACACTAAGCTTTACAGACGAAGTGTTATTCATTTCAGAAGAGACTGAATTATGGGGGATAGGGCCTATTATTTGGGATGGTGAAAGTTTTACCTTGGAAGCCTCCACATACAAGTCAGAGACCATTGAGGTGAATCCCCATTTCCATTATGTCAAAAACAAAATCAATATCTGGGGCAAAAATTGCAAGCTGATTATTAACGAGTTGAATCCATACGAATATAGAATCGATTATTTGGATCAAGGCAATTTATTAACTAAAACAATCACAGTACCGGAAAGCTATTCTGTAAAGGATCATTTGTATGCAATTGAACCATTCATGGTCAATGCCATTAGCTATGAGAACAAGAGGCTTTCGTTTATTGTTACAGCTGCATCAGAAGAAAGAGTTATTATGCTGCTGGGGAATTGTGATGTCGAAAGAGAAGAGCTCAATTGGACCGGCATAGAACTCGATGAAAGTATAATAGACCATTTTCCGGATGTGTACTTTCCTGATTCAAGCAGTTCGGTAATCCTTGATGATAAATACTATTTCAAAATGAGACACAGCGACATAATATCCTGCGCGGATTTGAAGACTGGGAAAGTCAAACAATTGGACAGATTGTCTGAGAGATGCATGGCAATTCTTGTTGACGACAAGACTATTGTGAATAGCAAGGCTGATACATGGTTAGAAAAGAATTATCTTTCGGGGGTCTATAACAATACATTAATCTTTGGGAACACAGCCTACAATGGAGCGCACATCCTTGTTGCTGTGCAAAATGAGAAGATCTTGGGATCGATAGTCTTTGAAAACAATAGGATCAAGGTTCTGAATGCGAAAGATAAAGTTGTGTCCGATTATGATGATGAGGACTATTGGAGCTACGGTTTTCCGACATATTCTCGAAAATTGCCGTTATAGGGCCTATTCACCTGCAATTATCGTAAATGATTAGACCTCTGGGACACCATTTTTCCGGCCACAACTTGAAATCTTCGACCGCTCACCCTATTATAGTAGAGGTGAAGATATCTTTTGTGGAGGATTGGGTCGTTTATGTTCAGAGAAAAGGGAGAGCTGTCAGAAAAAATCGAGGGGATTCTGCCCCGAGTCGCCAAACCCGGACGCTATACGGGGGGCGAATGGAATATGATGGTGAAGGATTGGCGTTCAGTTGAAGGCCGGATGGTTTTTGTGTTTCCGGATGTGTATGAGGTGGGCATGTCGAATCTGGCTTTGCGCATCATTTATGGGCTGGTTAACGCCGATTCACGGTTTCTTTGTGAGAGAGCTTTTGCCCCTTGGCCGGATATGGAGGATTGTATGCGGGACGAAGGGGTTCCTCTGTTTGCGTTGGAATCCAAGAGACCTGTGGCTTCTTTCGATGTGGTGGGGTTCACGCTGCAGTATGAGCTCTCTTATACCAATGTGCTGAATTGTCTGTCTTTAGCGGGGTTGTCTTTGAGAGCGGAGAATCGCAGGGGCGGGGATCCTTGGATCATTGCAGGAGGGCCTTGTGCCTGCAATCCCGAACCGTTGGCGCCTTTTGTGGATGTTTTCTTTCTGGGGGAAGCGGAAGAACAGTTGCTTGTCTTGCTGGATATTCTGGCGGTGGGAAAGTTGGAACAGAGAGCTGCCCGGGACGAGCAGGCCTGCCGGGTTATACGGCGGAAGACCCTTCGACGGGCCGTTGAGGTGCCGGGGGTATATGTGCCGGAATTCTATACGCACGGGCGCGGTTTGGAGGAGCCTTCAGGGATAGCGGAGAGAACCGGCGTAACAACATTAACCGGGCAACCGGCGCCGGAAGAATCAGATGTAATACCGGCTGTAGCCGGAGGGGCACCGTATGTGGCCGAGGGGGCACCTGAGCTGGTGAAGAAGGCTGTGGTGCGGGATTTTGAGGGGGCGTATTTTCCGGATAAACCTTTGGTACCATATCTGGAGATTGTACATGATCGGGGGTCTCTGGAGATTATGCGCGGGTGTGGGCGGGGTTGCCGGTTCTGCCAGGCGGGGATGATTTACCGGCCGGTGCGGGAACGATCTGTGGAGACATTGTTAGTCCAAGCGCGTTCGATGCTGGAGGCGACAGGTTATGACGAGGTGTCGCTGGTTTCGTTGTCGTCAGGGGATTACAGCCGGATCAATGAGCTTTTGCGGGGACTGATGGCAGAACTGGAACCGAGAAAGTGCAATGTTTCACTGCCCTCTTTGCGATTGGATTCTTTTGATGTTCAGATCGCCCGGGAGGTTCAGAAGGTTCGTAAATCGGGGCTGACTTTCGCACCGGAAGCGGGGACTCAGCGGCTGCGTGATGTTATTAATAAAAATGTGACTGATGAAGATTTGTTCCGGGTGGCGGAGGAGGTTTTTCGGGAAGGGTGGCAACAGATTAAGCTCTACTACATGATTGGGTTGCCCACGGAGACTTGGGAGGATCTGGAGGGGATTGTGGAGCAGGTGCGCGGGGTGCTGGCGGCGGCGAAACGGGCCGGACGGCGTGGGGCTCGGGTGACGGTGTCAGCGAGTTCGTTCGTACCGAAACCCCACACGCCTTTTCAGTGGGAGGCTCAGGATACGCCGGAGACGCTTTTGGAGAAACAGGCGTTTCTGCGGGCCGGGCTGAAGGTTATGAAAGTGAAGTTTTCCTACCATGATGTTTATATGAGCTGGGCGGAAGGGTTGCTGGCCCGGGGAGATCGGCGTCTGGCGAATGTATTGGAGAGCCTGGCGGCGGCCGGGGCGCGTTTCGACGGGTGGACGGAATACTTCCGTTCCGAGATGTGGCGGGAGGCGTTGGTTGAGGCAGGTGTTGATGGTGATTGGTATACATCGCGGGTGCGGTCTGAGGAGGAACGGTTGCCTTGGGATCATTTGGATTGTGGGGTGCGGAAGGAGATTTTGTTGAGGGAAAGGGCGAAAGCTAACGCTCTGGTAGGGGGACAAGAATGAAGGTTAGGATGGCTTACACGAAGAAAGAGGCGGCCCGGTTTATTGCGCATCTTGATATGACGCGATTGTTTCAGCGGGCTTTTCGACGGGCGGCGGTGGAGATTGTGTATTCGGAGGGATTTAACCCTCATCCGAAGATTTCTTTTGGGGCGCCGTTGCCGGTGGGTTTGGTTGGGGAGCGGGAGTATGTGGATATTGAAGTTATGGATTTGAGGTTTGAACATATGCGGGAGGCTTTTGTACGGTTGAGTTCTCAAATGCCACCTGGGATTGAGGTGTTGGCTTGGCAGATTCTGCCGGAGCGAACGCCCAAACTTATGGCGTTGTTGGATACGGCGGTGTATCGGGTTGAGGTACCGATTCGCAACACGAAGGGTCAAGAGCGGGGCGTCGAGGTTCGAGAGCGGCTCAGCGTAATGAATGTGCAAACCGTCGATCATTGGCTTGCACAAAAGGGGATTCTCTGGGAGCGAAAGAAGGAGGGCAAGGTTGTGACTCTTGATATTCGGCCTTTTATTCGATCGATTTCGTTGGTGGGAGAAAGCCCGGCTGCCGATGCAGAAGGGAGCTCTGAGGTTGAGCTGGAGATTGTGACGGTTCTTGGGAACGCCGGGTCGGTGCGTCCGACGGAGATCTTGGGGGCGTTCGGGCGGGATGAGGGGGTGGCATTCGATCTGGATCGAGCGCGGGTCAAGCGGACGGGGGTCTATTGGATGGATGTTAAGGGGGAGAGGCGGGCGCCGGACGAAGTCTGAAGCGGTCTTCGTCAGAAGCGGGCTTCAGATAACCTGAAATCCCGTCCAGTGTAACTAGGGGTACCGCCGACAAAACGCAGAAAAAGTACGCTAAGGGAAAATCGATCCTGCAAAGTGATAGAATTGAACTGTGCAACGCAACACAATTTATAGCAATTATTGTAAATTCGAATGCAACACAATTGATAATGTAATAAGGATATGGAATACTGTTTATTTGGCACAAGCAACCAAATATAGAAAATGCAATAAGCCGTTAAAACAAATCGAGGCTCTGAATGAATTACGACCTCTTAGGCAGTTTCCAGATGGAGGTGATATGATGGAAAACATATGAAACGGATTTTTTGAGCGTGGTGATGATAATTGAGTAGTTGCGAGGAGGCGAAGAGAAATGAGAAAACCATGTGTGACGCTTCTTGTAATATCCTTACTCATATTGTCAGGATGTTCTTTTTTTGATCAGCATGTTGAATTATCTCCAATTGATGTTAAGAAGCCTGGATCAATAATTGGAGATGTGCTGGATCCCAAGTATAATCCGTACAACTATACAACAGAATCAGACGAGGAATACGTATTTTACAGCGATGCGAAAGGTATTCACAAATGGCCTATTAAAGGTGGAAAGACACTATTAGTCTTATCAGAAGAAAAGGTAAGAGGAATTGCTCTTCATGGTGCTTATATCTATTATATTAAATTGGGTTTGGAAACAACAGTCTATAGAATTGATAAGGACGGAACGAACAAAATTCCTCTCAAAACAAACCTTGAAGATCAGCGCATGTTTATAGAATTCATTTTTTGCTTACAAGATACACTATACATTTGTTCAAATCTGGTCGATGACCCCAAAAAGGGTTTAGTTTACTTCCTGTCTCATATTGCGTTTGACCAAGATGAATTGGAATTTTTTGACGCTCCGGGAATCCCTACGTCAAGAGGAGCTTATTATAGTGCAATTGCTGAACCTAGTTCCCCAGACGCTGAAACAGCGCCATATACGCTTTATCTCATTTCTGCAGATGACAATAATCGAGAATTGATTGCGGGCGAAATATGGGGTGAGCCGAAATATTTGATTACAGATAATTATGTTTTTTATATTAGAGGCATGTCAGAACACTCAGCACTTTGGCGTTGTGATCTATATGGTCAAAACCATGTTGAAATGATAGGCGGAAACAAGATTTATCTGATATTAAATTATGATGATGATTGGATTTATGGATATGCTCAACAAGGAATTGTTTGCAGGATTAATCAAGAAACAGGGGAGGTAGAAGAATACCCGAATTGGCCGTTTCGATCAATTCATCCCTATTTCAATCTAGTTGGTGAATATTTATACGGCTTTGACAGTGAACCCGTTTCCCTTAATGATTTCAGAATGAATATTGGTACCGGCAAAGTAGAATGCGCCACTTACCATTAATTGACAACAGGCTTCTGCAGTGCGAAACGGAAAGATTTCCCTCATCTTTCCATTTCGCTAACGCTTTCTTTTGTTTTGGTTTTACCAGATTGCCCTTTTGCTCGGACTCGCGCCAACATGCAGATATGACCAACGATACGACTTCGTGCGGTGACATCCGGCGCTTTTGCCGCCTGTCTCGGTTTATTATGGGTTAATTGTTACACTGGGCGAGAGTTCAGGCAGATAAAGCGTGTTTCGCCAGGATCTACAGCCCGGCTTCGGCGCGGGTTACCTCATACACAGACCCCCAGTCTTTCTGTGCGAGTCCGGTTTCAAGGCCTCGTTTCATCTTGTGTTGGATCGTTTCGGCGAACCCCCAGCGTACGCCGTTGCTTTCAGATGTGTTCACCATGAGGGTGACGTCTTTCAGGCCGCTTTGCATATCGAACCCCACATCATCGAAATCCCGATGCCAGATTCTGCTGGCGTATTCTTGCAAGACCGGTTGTGCCCACATCATCCTGAAGGACATATGCAGGGCTTCCAAAGGGATCCCGGTTTTTTCGCCGAAGGTGTAGATTTGCCCCATCAGGTCGATTATGGTGATGGCGGCGTAGTTCACCGCCAGTTTCGCGGCGCTGGCGATTTGGTGGTTTTCTCCAAGATATTGAATAAGCTTGGTGTAGCCGTCAAGAACCGGACGGCTCGCTTCGCATACCGTTTGTTGACCGCAAACCAGGGTCATGAGCTCTCCCGCGTTGGCAGCGTCTGGTCGTCCGACGACCGGGGCGGCCAAATAGTCGCTGCCGTGTTCGGTGTGGGCTTTGACCAGGTGCCGGGTCATTTCCGGTGAGACCGTTGAGGCTCCGATATGAACCGCACCCGGTTCCAAACCGGCGAGGAGGCCGTCAGGGCCCTCAAGGACGGCTAAGACGGATGTGTCGTCCATGAGGGATGTGATGACATATTTGGCTGACTTCGCGGCTTGGGCGGGCGTAGAGGCTGCCTTGGCACCGGCTTCAACGAGGGGGCGCGTTTTGGATTCTGTGCGATTGTAGACTGTGACAGGGAATCCGTTTCTGAGAAGACTGTGAGCTATTCCCGAGCCCATTCGTCCCAAGCCTATGACGGCCACAGGGGGTTTATCCGCACCGGCGTCTGATGGTGTGCGACCTCGTATGACGTTGGTCAGGTTACCGAACCATGCTGCCACGTCTCCGTTGCCGGCAATACTGACATCCCCGCGAGCTAGGGCTGACTGAAAAGCATCCGGGTCAGAGCTGCTGAGAACGTCCACAGCGACAGACGGGGTTTTCCAGACGAGAGCGACGTCGGGATTGGCGAGTTGGCCGCGCCGGGAAAAGAGGTCTTTCCCGCAAAAGACAAAATATCGGGATGTGGTTTTGTCAGCCGTGCGGATTTCGACGGTGTGGGTCCGGTTGTGTAACAGAGCCCGGACGGCCGGTTTCTTTGCATTGCGTTTGAGGAGCAGGGTGAGGCCAAAAAGCATCATGTCTAAGGAAGGTTTCATTTTTGTGGTCTCCTTTCAAGGCGAGTATTTTTGAAAACTGTTAAGTGACACTTGACAATATACATTTTACATTGCTTTTTGTCTGGTGTCAAGATATAATGAGAAATAATTTGTAAAGGGGGATGAGGCTGATGGATCAGAAGTTGAAGATGAAAGACATAACCCAATTGACAGGGGTCAGCAAATCGACGGTTTTGTATCATCTTTCCTTGGGCTTGCTGCCGGAACCCATCAAAACCGCGAAGAACACAGCCTCTTATCCTGCATCCTATCTCAAAATTATTCCGGCGATTCGGTTTTTGCAAGAACACATGCATTGGCCGTTGGCGGTTATCAAGCAACTTATTGACAGTATTGGGTTTGAGAATTTTTCGGTTGAGCGGGCTCTTCATGATTATGAGACCTTTATGAAACCTCATCAAAGCGGCGATCGTGAAGCTGTCTACAGCAAAAAGGATCTTGGAGCGGCGTCGAATCTGGTCTTGGATGAAGTGAGCGAGTTAGAGACACGGGGTTTGCTCCTTTCCCTGGTGGGGGAATCCTATTATTATGAGGATTTGCTTGCTGCCAACGCCTATAAGAAATTGAAGGATTCAGGAATTGGGTTCTCTGAAGTGGAAGGTTTGTCAGGCAGCATTAAGGAGTTGGCGCGCCAGGCTCATGAACTGTTTCATGAGAAAACGGATGCTTTGGGCTGGGAATCTGAGCAGGAGATCTCCTTGGCCATGCGTGAGGAGCTTCAAACGGTTTTCGAATACCTCATCAGCAAATATGTTCAGGGGATCTACAGGAGAGAGAAATCTTGATTCCAATATTTTACATATGACAGATTTCAGAGGGATCTTATCGGATGTGACAGGATTACCCGTTGACGGGGCAGTGGCGTATGCCGCATTATTGAAGTTGCCAAACAAAAGCGGATTCATAGCTTTCTCGGCAGAAAAGGAGTGAATGATCTATGCCGGATATGGTTGTGGACAAAACCTTTCTTAGTTATATCGACTATGTAACCAATGGGAGTTTGGATAATATAGAGAATAATATGAAGAGAAACATGTCTATCATCCGTTCCAACAATCCCCAATACTATGCGGATATTTTGCGATGTTATCAGACTTTCTATTATTGGGGAAAGCTTGATCCTGAGAATAACGTTTACGAGCTCCTTGAAAATCGCTCAAGAGCCTTGAAAGAGAACCACCATGATTTCTTATGGTTGTATGGCAGGCTTAGTGATTATCGTTCCAAAAGGACATTATTGGGCATCGTTGAAAACTGGCTTACATTAAGCATGGTCAGTCTTAGTAGGATTATAGAAACCACCTTCAATCATTATTTTGACTTGGACGTTTTCAAGTGTCATGCCGATGAAGTTGTGGTTGATCTTGGCGCCTATATCGGCACCACGGTTAAGGACTATTTGGCCAGCTATACCGGGTACAAGAGAATTTATTGCTATGAGATTGTCCCGGAGACCTTTCAGAAGTTGCAAGACAATCTTGCCCCTTATCCCAACATTGTATTTCGTCAAAAAGGCGCAGGGGATGTTAATGGTGTTATGTATATCACGGATCAGGAACCCGACCTATCCATGCACAAACTTTCCGACTCGGGGTCAGTTGAAGTCCCTGTGGTGAAAATCGACGATGATATTCTTGAGCCGATCACCTTCATCAAGATGGATATTGAGGGCGGAGAACAACAAGCCATAATTGGTTGCAGAAATCACATTCAGACTTCACATCCTAAGCTGGCCATATCCGTTTATCACAATAACGAAGATATTTGGAAAATCCCGCGCATGATTGACGAGATGGATTCCAGCTATCGTTTTTATTTAAGATATAACGGAGGCCATTATTTTGCTTCAGAGTATGTGTTGCTAGGGGTGTGACTCTGAGGGTTCCAATATTTTACATATGACAGATTTCAGGCGGATCCTATAGGATACGACAGTATTAGGCGTTGACGAAAGGGCGCATTATTTAGTAGGGTTAACTTGTACAAAAGTATTTTTTCAGAGATCGCCGGGGATTTTTATTCATCGTGAGAGGAAAGAGGGGATAGAGAGTATGAATGTTGGTATTGATTTAGGAACAGTGAGCCTTCTTGTCTATGTCGAAGGTCGTGGATTGGTGATCAACGAACCCTCTGTGATCGCTGTTGAGAAAGAGAGCAGGAAACCGGTGGCTATCGGGCAAACAGCACGGGACATGATCGGCAGGACGCCGACTCATATTGAGACCATACTTCCTATGCGGGATGGGGTGATTGCTGATGTTCGAGGGACAGAGATCCTGTTAAAATATTTGCTGAAAAAAGCCAATATATCCTCCAAACCTTTCTTCAAAAACCGTGTTGTTGTTTGTATTCCTTCAGGGGTGACGGATGTCGAGGAGCGGGCGATCCAGCAAGCGGCAATTCAGGCGGGGGCCAAGAAAGTGAAAATCGTTGAGGAACCGTATGCGGCGGCTTTGGGAGCCGGGCTGGATATCATGGGAGCGGCAGGGAACCTGGTGGTGGATGTTGGCGGTGGTACGACGGATATCGCGGTGCTGAGTATGGGTGGAATTGTGTGCAAAAGCAGCATTCGCGTCGGCGGCAACAGGATGGACGAGGCGATTGTTAAGTATGTACGGCGTATCTATAATTTGGCCATTGGGGAGCCTACCGCAGAGCAGATTAAGAAAGAGATCGGTTGCGCGTTGCCACAGGGGCGTATGTCCGGCAGTATGAAAGTTAAGGGACGTGATCTTGTGACCGGGTTGCCTAAAACTATTTCGGTGACATCACAAGATGTATTCTTGGCTCTGGATGACCAACTGCAGAGTATTATCTCGGCTGTCAAGGACGTTTTAGAAAAGACGCCGCCGGAGTTGGCCGGTGATATTGAGGATCGGGGCATTTTCCTGACAGGTGGGGGATCCCTGTTGCATTTGTTTGATGAGAGGCTTCAACGGGAAACAGGGCTGAAGGCGACGCTGAGCGAGGACCCCGTCGGATGCGTGGTTTGGGGGACGGGCAAGGTTTTGAAACAGTGGGCATAAGGGCGTGACAGCCCCTTTCATATGGTAAAAACAATTGCACATGAATGGTAGCATCTCAGATTATCCCCACTTCTTTGACCTTGACGACCATCACCGCTTTATCACAGGGAAACCTACGCTTGTCTGTGGAAATACGGCATCTATGCTTTCTAAGACTCGGTATGGTCAAGCATTCACAGTTCTAGGAGACCGCTCTGTACATTATGGAGTGTTTAATAGCTGTAGAACCGGCAACGGATAGCGGGGCAACGGATATAGCATGGGTTCCACGAAAAAGAAATTCTGAGTCAAAATATAAAGGGATCTGAAGATATTCGACGAATACAGACAAAGAATGCCTTTAGTAACTTATAGACGCGAAGCGTCAATAAAAAAACAAGAAAATCCACATTCTGAATCCTGAATACTGAATCCTGGATACTTGCGGGCAGAGCCCGCATTAGAGAGATCATCGGGGATAGAAAACAACGAGACAGAGGAGGAGGCTCTCAATGAAATTAGCCGACAAAATATTTAAGCGTACGGACTGGTATGTGACCTGCGGCTTTGGCTATTACAGAAATGGAAGGGTTCTCGAATACCATTGCGGTACGGATTACGGGACTAACAATCAGAAATGGAATCTTTACGGAATTGAAAAAGGCAGCGTGCTAAGTTGCGGTACAGACCGAGATGGATCTAAATATATCTGGGTCAATTACCCGCGTATTGGGAAGAAGCTGTTGCATTGTCATCTGGATCGCATCGATGTAAGAATGAATCAGGAAGTCCAAGAAGGCACATTGCTTGGTTGTGCCGGGAATTCGGGCAGCAATTGCGGGATACATCTCCACTTGGGCATGCAACCAAGTGACACGAACAACTTTGAAGACCCTCACGCTTACGAATATAGTTCACCCAATGATACAATGAACTCAGACGCGACTGTATATGGTGGCCCCAACACAATCCTCTACGCACCTATTGGTTCCGTTGCCAAAAACGGCCCCATTGAGATTCTTTACAAAGAGAATGGTTTCTACTACGTAAGTTACCGGACAAACAACGGTCTTATCAAACAGGGCTATGTTGCTGTTTCGCAAGTTAATCGCGGTACCACGAAAGCTGTTGCAGATGTTACAAACACATTCAAAGGCAATAACAACACGGTCGATTCACAAACAACGGTTTATTCCGGCCCAGATACAAAAACTGCGGAAATCGGAAGTGTATATGAAAATGAGGGTGTCACACAATTATCACTACAGGAAAACGGGTTTTCCTTTATTGAGTACAGCACATCCGAAGGGACAAAACGAGGATATATCCAAAGCGGAAATCTGATACGAAAAGAAGGCGGTTTAGCCATAGCGTTAAGCGGTACCGATGTCTATTATACCTACAACCTGGAAAGCAAAGCCGGAGCCATCTACGCCAATGAATATGTGACGATTCTTCAGAAAAACGATCAAAGATCCTACATTGAATACAACACCAAGAGCGGCAGAAAAAGAGGCTATGTATCCAACAGCGCACTGCAAATGCTTGATATCAGCGAGGTCCCGGCGTTGCCAATTTACGCAGAAGAAATAATGATGCCCACAGAAACGATGAATGTGTATTTTGGGCCAAGCGACAAATATGCCGTAATAGGATCTATCAACAAGGGTGAGCAGGTCACCCGACTGAGTTCGTCAGCTCTTTACACGGGTAGCTATTCGTTTATTCATTACTCGACATCGGAGGGGATGAAAAGAGGGTATGTCATCTCTTCGAACTTGGTTCCTTATGTTGCGCCTGCACCGAATCCCAACCCGGTTCCGGATCCAGATCCAAACCCAGTACCAGATCCGGATCCAAATCCAGTACCAGATCCTGAACCGGATCCAGAACCTGAACCTGAACCTGAACCGGATCCAGAACCGGATCCAGAACCAGACACCACAGGAAATAGATACTTTACCATTAGCGCAAATGGTACTATCGAATACAAATGGGACGATGTATGTGAGTTGTTTGGCACAGAAGCATTGCATGGGGCGGAGAATCATCCAACGATAACAGATGCTGAATACATTGATCTTCTGGAGCTCATTGATGTGATGAACAAAATGCAAGGGGACAGCATCGTTCTTGATACAGAAGCCCTTGAACACTTTATTAATTGTGGTTACAACATCTATGTTATCCGAAACATCTTAGGCATCATAACAGACGCGTTCAGGCCCCATGACGGATTTAAGAAACTATGCTACCTATATCAAATGGCGACTGACGCTCTTATATGGGAACACTCTGCCGTTATTTATGATGAACCAGAAACATCTCCGAGACGCCAACGTCTCATAGCCAATATGCACAAATCCGCGATTCTCATGGAGATGATTACGCGGCATAGTGAAGACAAGAGAAATAGTAAAAACGTTATGAGAGTTTTGGATCAAATCCAAGGTGGCGTGAAGTATATTAGCAGTCATGGATCCTGTACCATAGGGAACTCCGGCGGGATTACAGTTCATAGATTCGAGCATTCAGGTGACTTGGGAACGTTCCTTGATGGGCGGGTAAAAGCCGTAGCTGAATCCATGTACAGAAACAAAAGTCAGGAAATCCTCGGATACCTTACCCAGGCTTCTGTCGAGTATATTCTCAGTGAGGCGGCAAAATTGCTGGGTAAGAAGGCTGGTCCGATCGTGTCACTTTCAATTGAGGCACTCGCCTATGCATATGATATTTACAAACTCTGTCAAGAGATTGACGCCAACAACGAGAAGGTTGACACAATCGTGGATATTCTTGATATGAAGCAGAAATTAGTCACAATGCGAGCGGGAACAACGATAGCCACATTTGAAAACGAGATTGTTTTACACAATGTTTGTGTCAATGAAAGGGAGCTACAGATTGTTCTCTGTATGTATAACAGTCAAAGGCCGGAATATGCAAGAGTGGATAAGAAGACCCTCCTAAAAGAGTTTTATTCCAGGATCAAGAGTGTTAAGGATCCCAGAAATGACAATGTTGCTTGGCATCTTGTTCTATTGTATTGTGATCAAAATACGGCGATTGGGGAATTCAAGGATGATTTGCAGAATATATTGACGCAGTATTGTGTGTTGAATCCAAGCTGTCCATTCACAAAGCTTGTCCATATAACTCCAGATCAAATCATTGAACTGGACAATAAATATAGAAACCCAGCTTATGAGTTGATTTTGAAGTGGTAAAGAGAATTAATTGGGAGGAGTGTTTTCCATGAGCAAAAAAGGTGTTATTGGGTTGTCGGTTGTCTTGGTGCTAATAGTCTTGGCTTTCACCGGCTACAGGATTCATGATTACCTGAAAGAAAAGCGTGCTGAAGATGAGTATTATAAAGCAGTTGAAATCGAATTAGCTTATGGTATTCAGAATGGTGCTTTCTTTGATCTCTATGGATACCCCTACTATATGCCCTATAATAAAGACTTTGAGTATACCCTTCAAACCCACATTATTTTCTATACCAGAACGACTGAAAAAAACATCACATTAAAGGACGTAGAAACCTTCTTGTCAGTTCCAGAGAACCCAGATGGCACACCACGGATTTGGAAAGACGATGAGACCGGGATTATAATAGATTTTGTAGAGTGGTATAAAGCTGTTAACTCATGGGATCTGAGAGCCTATAAAATGAGCATGATGGATATCTTGGTGAACTATTGCATACAAAATCCAGAATGTCCGTATCTCTCTTTGCATAGGTTATCACCTGAGCAAATCATCGAACTGGATAAAAAATATTTGGATCCGGACTATGATCTTGTATTAGAGTGGTAAGAAACCGCAACTTCGTTTTACAAATAGGACTCTCGTGTAAGGATTTCCTTGCAGATCCAGATGATCCTGTTATCATGTACTTTCTCCAACCATGGGTATTTGAGTATTTTGATGAAAGTGGAAATTTTGTCAAAGAGAATTTGAATGAACTATGAGCGCGCGCTTTATATTTGAAGTGGTAAAGAGAATTAATTGGGGGGAGTATTTTCCATGAGAAAAAATGGTGTTATTGGGTTATCGGTTGTCTTGGTGCTAATAGTCTTGGCTTTCACCGGCTATAGGATTCATGATTATCTGAAAGAAAAGCGCGCTGAAGATGAATATTATAAACCGGAAAAATCATCAAACTAAGCGACATTGAAGCCTTCTTATCAGTTCAAGCAAATCCGGACGGAACACCTCGGATTTGGAAAGATGATGAGACGGGGAACATTATTGACTTTGTTAATTGGTATAAAGCCGGTAACTCAAGGGATCTGGAATTCTATAAGAGTGACCTGCAAGGATTATTGACAGCATATTATGGATCTCATCCTGGATGTCCGTATATAACCCTAGCAGCTCTTAGCCCTGAGCAAATCATTGAACTGGACAAAAAATATCTGGATCCACATTCTGAATCCTGAATCCTGAATACTGGATACTTGCGGGGCGTAGCCCGCATTAGAGTGGTAAGGAATCGCAAACAGGATCCTGACTTCTTGCGGCTGTAGTCGCTCTATGCTATGCTTGTCTTAACCGGAAATGGAGAGGGGCGTGATGCTGAGAATATGATCAGGTTATCGCCGGTGATTCAACCGTATAGCTTAAATAAAGGGGGCAAAGATTACATTATGAATGAAGTCGTTATTGTTAGCGCCTGCCGTACCGCAATCGCCAAATTCATGGGGAGCCTGAAAGATGTTCAGGCGAATGATTTAGCCATAACCGCCGGCCGTGCCGCTATGGACAGGATTGGATTGGAACCTGGGATTGTTGACGAATTGGTTTTGGGACAAGTTCTCCCTCACGGGCAGGGATCTTTACCTTCGCGTCAAGTGGCTTTGGCTTTAGGATTGCCGGTACGCAGCAATGCGTGTAATGTCAATCAAAATTGCGCTTCCGGCATGAGAGCCCTTGAGATTGCCTGCAACAATATTGCTTTGGGGAAAACCGATATTGGGCTGGTTATCGGGGTGGAGAGTATGTCCAATATCCCCTATATTGATCTCAAAGCCCGTAAGGGTTACCGTATGGGTCCCGTCACCCTTGAGGACGCGATGTTATTTGACGGCCTTGAGGATAAAAACGTACCGGGTCATATGGGCATGACCGCCGAGAACGTTGCTGAAAAGTATGGTATCACTCGGGAAGAGTGTGATCAACTAGCTTTAACCAGCCATCAAAGAGCGACCAAAGCGGTGCAAGAAGGCATCTTCAAGCGGGAGATTGTCCCCGTGGAGGTGATAACCCGGAAAGCAACCCTGACCTTCGATACGGACGAGCATATGATCCCGGACGCCAGCATAGAATCCATGGCCAAACTGAAACCCGCTTTCAAAAAAGACGGTGTGGTTACGGCGGCTAATGCGTCAGGGATCAATGACGCGGCTGCCGCGGTGGTTGTGATGTCTAAGACCAAAGCCTTAGAATTGGGAATCGCCCCGTTAATGAAAATGATCACAATAACCGCTGAAGGTGTCAGTCCGGAGATTATGGGCCTGGGACCGGCAGTGGCCATTCCGAAAGCGCTCAAACTGGCCGGGCTGAAGTTCGAGGAAATAGAGTATTGGGAAATCAATGAAGCTTTCGCCGCTCAATTCATTGGCGTATCCCGCATGCTTGAGCAGGAGCATGGTTTGGTTCTCGATATGGACAAATGCAACCACAACGGGTCCGGTATCGCTTTGGGGCATCCGGTGGGATGTACCGCTTTGCGTATTGTTGTTTCCTTGTATTATGAGATGGCGCGTTTAGGCTTGACTCTGGGGGGAGCTTCCATGTGCGTGGGCGGCGGGCCGGCCATGGCGTCCTTGTGGACGCTTCAAATTTAAGGAGGTGTTACCATGGATTTTCGATTGAATGAAGAACAAGAAATGATTCGTGTTACGGCTCGTGATTTCGCCGATAAAGAAATTATCCCATATTGTATCGAGTGGGATGAGACCCATACCCTCCCTCGGGACGCTATTAAGAAACTGCACGAGCTGGGATTTATGACCTGTGGCGTGCCGGAAGAATACGGCGGATCGGGTTTGGATCATCTGTGTCAGGCTATTGTGGTGGAAGAAATCGCCAGAGGCGACGCGGGACTGGCCACAACATTGGCAGCCAGCACGCTGCTGGCTGCGGATCCGGTCTATGTGGCCGCGACCCATGAACAAAAAAAATGGTTCTACAGCCGTTTGGTGGACGGCGAGTTGGCCGGATTCTGTCTAACGGAACCGGGGTCCGGTTCGGATGCCGCGTCTCTATCCACACGGTGTGTCAAAGATGGCGACAGCTACATTTTAAACGGCACGAAACAGTTTATCAGCAACGGCGGCGTTGCCGGCGTTTACACGGTTTTTGCTACAATGGACAAGAGCCTGGGCCACAAAGGGATCTGTGCTTTCATGGTTGACCGCAACACTCCCGGCCTTTCTGTGGGAGCACCGGAAAACAAGTTGGGTATTCGGAGTTCGAATACCACTCAGGTGATCTTTGAGGATGTCAGGGTCCCGGCTGCCAATCTGTTGGGCAAAGAAGGCGAAGGTTTCAAAATATGCATGAAAACCCTGGATTTATCCCGGGCTGTTATTGCGTCTATGTCGGTGGGGATTGCTCAAGGAGCTTTCGAGTGTGCGTTGAAATACTCCCAGGAGCGCAATCAGTTCGGGAAACCTATAAGCAAATTCCAGGCTATCCAGTTTATTTTGGCTGATATGGCCATGAAAGTGGAAACCGCCCGGTTGTTGTATATGAAAACCGCAGCGAATCAGGATGCCGGTCTGCCTTTCACTCAGCTTTCGGCCATGGCGAAATGTTATGCCGCGGATGTGGCTATGCAGGTCGCTACAGATGCTGTTCAAGTCTATGGCGGTTATGGTTTTACCAAGGAGTACCCGGTGGAGAAATATTTCCGTGACGCTAAGATCATGCAGATCTTCGAAGGAACCGCTCAGATTCAAAGAATCGTCATAGCCGGAAATCTGTTAAAAGGCTAACAGGAAAGAACTAACGCGGTCTTCGACCGCAAGTATCCAGTATTCAGTATTCAGGATTCAGAATGTGGATTTTCTTGTTTTTTATTGATGTTGTTGCAACCTAAGCGACTAAGGAGGAAATGAATATGGATTATTCGAAAGAGTATAACAGCAAATTGGTTTCGGCTGAAGAGGCGGCCAAAGTTGTCAAATCGGGGGATATTGTGAAGTATGGCCATTTTGCTATGGCACCGACCTATTTTGATGCCGAACTGGGAAAAAGAACAGATTTGAAGGGTGTTCGCGTCTATTCGATTACGTTTCCCGGATCGGCCCAAGTGGCTGCAAACGACCCGGAAAGCGATCATTTCATCTACAACAACTGGCATTTCAGCGGTGGAGACCGGGCCTTACATGATAAAGGGGTCTGTCATTATGTTCCCCTGTTGTATCATGAGTACCATCAACTGAATCTGGATCATCCGGAAGTTCACGCCGGGGATGTAGCGGTTACGAAAGTAGCACCGATGGATGCTTTCGGGTTTTTCAATCTGGGCACATCCAATTCCGGTATTGCTCTGGATATGAAGATGGCCAAA
Organism: Peptococcaceae bacterium; assembly: GCA_009778595.1. Classification (GTDB taxonomy): domain Bacteria; phylum Bacillota; class Desulfitobacteriia; order Desulfitobacteriales; family Syntrophobotulaceae; genus WRJI01. The sequence goes on from WRJI01000013.1 coordinate 17,645, forward strand.
AAAGTCATCGTCGAAGTGAACGATCAAGTGCCTTACGCTCTGGGCGGTTTCGAAAACTGTGTTCACATTTCCCAAGTCGATATGATTGTCGAGTCGGATAACCAGCCCCTCCTCCAAGTGAAACCCGTCGAACCCACAGACGTGGACAAAAAGGTTGCCGCCTATGTTATGGAGCTGATAGAAGACGGCTCGAATATCCAATTGGGGATCGGCGGAATGCCCAACGCGGTGGGAACCATGATCGCTCAATCGGATCTGAAAAACCTGGGCGGTCATACCGAAATGTTGGTTGACGCGTATATGCATATGATTGAAGCCGGTGTCATGAACAATTCTTTGAAACCTTTTGACTCAGGCCGTATTGCTTACACTTTTGCGTTGGGCACTCAGGAGTTGTATTCCTGGATGCATATGAATCCCCAAATCGCCAGCTATCCGGTTTACTATACCAACGATCCTGCAAGGATTTCCAGCTTGGATAAAGTTATCTCCATTAATAATGGTATTGAGATCGACCTGTTCAGCCAAGTGTGTTCCGAATCCAACGGACCTCGACACATCACCGGAACCGGCGGACAGTTTGACTTCATCTATTCCGCTTACCATTCCAAGGGGGGCAAAGGAATTCTTTGCATTTCGTCGGTCCATGAGAACAAGAAAACCGGGGAAAAGAAATCCCGCATCGTTCCGACCCTTGCCGCCGGCGGTATCGTCACCATGCCCAGAACGGCGGTTCATTATGTCATTACCGAATACGGCATCGTGGATCTCAAGTCCAAGAGCACATGGCAGAGAGCCGAACTGCTTATCGGCATTGCCCATCCGGATTTCCGGGATGATCTCATCAAAGAAGCCGAGAAAATGAAAATCTGGGTGCCCAGCAATAAGTTGGTCTAAAGGAAGCCAACACGAACGGTTCATACTGACGAAGATACGCCTGTCGTTTTGCGCATAGGGCGGATCTTGTAACCTGATGGTCAGAATACCGTAGACCGCAGACGAAATAGAATTGCATTTCGTCTGTGTCTACGGTATTATCAATATAAAATTACAATTGGAAAGAGAAGAAATGACAAAACGGAATGAACATATGAAAATTGCCAAGTTCGGCGGATCATCCCTTGCTGACGCGACCCATATCCGGAAAGTCTGCGATATTGTTCTTTCGGATTCCTGCCGCAGAGTGGTTGTGGTCTCCGCACCGGGCAAGGGGGAGAATGATCCGTATAAAGTTACGGATATGCTCATTGAAACGGCATCGGTTGCCTTGGCATCCGGGGTCAAGGATGCCCGGGCCTGTATGGATACCATTGTTGCGCGATTCGAGGGTATCGCCCGGGATTTAGGCGTTCCGGAAGCGGGGGAGGGTATCAAAGCTGATTTGTACGCTCTTCTCAACCCGAATGTGATCGAGAGAAGGGATTTTGTTGATACGATGAAGGCTGCGGGGGAGGATAATTGCGCGAAGCTTGTGGCCGCTTATATCCTTTCTCTTGGTTGTAAGGCTGTATACGCAAATCCCGGTGAGTTCGGAATGTTGTTGTCGGATGAGTTTGGCAATGCAACGGTTCTGGAAAAATCTTTCGGTCTGCTGAAAGAGAAGCTGGCGTCAGTAGACGGTATTGTTATATTTCCCGGGTTTTTCGGGTGGACTGAGGCCGGCGAAATTGCGACGTTTCCACGGGGAGGAAGCGATACCACCGGCGCGATACTTGCTGCCGCTGTGGACGCTGATGTCTACGAGAATTTCACCGATGTAGATTATGTTTATTCTGTGGATCCGAAGTTGGTTAATAACCCCGAACCGATTCAGATCGTGACCTACCGTGAGATGCGTGAGCTCAGTTACGCCGGGTTCCAGGTGTACCAGGAAGAAGCCCTGCTGCCGGTCTATAAAGCGGGGATACCGGTCAACATAAGATCTGTTAACAATCCCGGATGTCCGGGGACGCGCATTGTCGCCCGGCGGGAAGAGAGAAGCGGGAGGGCGACCATAGCCGGCATCGCCTCGGATAGTGGGTTCACAAGTATATATGTAACAAAATATCTGATGAATCGCGAGATCGGATTTGGCAGGCGACTGCTGACAATCATCGAGGACGAAGGGGTTTCTTACGAACATACACCCACGGGGATTGATGATGTGACCGTCATTTTACGTGATTCGTCTCTGACACACGGAAGGCTTGACCGGATTGTCGGACGTATCAAAACGGAGCTTCTTCCGGACGAAATTGATATCGTACGAGATTTGAGTCTTATTGTTGTTGTAGGCGAGGGTATGAAACATGGGATTGGTATTGCGGCTGCAGCTACGGCGGCATTGTCAAACGCGGGAGTCAATATCTCTATGATCAGTCAGGGGTCGTCTGAAGTGAGTATGATTTTCGCGGTTGAGAGCGACCAGGTTCATGCCGGGGTTCGGGCTTTGTACGAGGTTTTTTTTGGGTAGGAACGGAGCAGAACATGGAATGGTAAGGTTATTGGTTACCGTCCCTTAACTTGAGAACAGAAAGGAGTGTCGCCTTGGGGCAGCCAAATTTTTTCGTTGCGCCGAGCAACAGTCAGGCGTATCAGGTTGTGGCCAATCTCAATGTGGATACCTTGCCGCCTGCGACGCTGATTTATGGGACACAAGGCTCAGGTAAGACTTCGCTGCTTTTAATGCTGCAGGCAGAGCTGGCGCAACGGGGGCAGAAGGTTCTTTGCGTTGACGCCCTAGATTTTTCCAGACGGTATGCGTTTGCCGCGCAGAAGAGGATACTGCCGGCTTTTCGACATACCATGAGATCGAACTCTATCTTCTTATGTGACAATATGGAGAGGATCTGCGGAAAAGAAAAGTCTATGGAAGAACTTATGTATACATGCGAGGGGATTTGGGTTAAGGGTGGTCATGTTATTGCAACACTGAATACGGAGCGGTTGACGCTTCGCGAGTTTGGCCCTCGTTTGGCTTCGAGACTCTGCGTGGGAATATCTGCCCATATCGAAAAACCGTCGCCGGAGGAGGTTCGTGCTTTTCTGGAATGGCGTCAGGAGAGGGGTTCGCCTGTGCGGGATTCGAGGTCGGGTTCTGAGGGGAATCATGAACCTGCGGACTGTTATCGGGGTTTGCATTTTGGCCAAATTGCCCGCTATCTGGATCGTTTGGATGAGAGAGAAGAGTGGATTCCGGGCAATTTTGAAGAGATAACCGAACGGATGATGGCGATCTCATGGTATGGTTTTGGTGTTGAGGAGGACGAGCTTCGTGGGCCGTCCCGGGGCGTGAAGATTGTCCGTTTGCGTTCAATACAGTATACTATTCTCTATAACAAAGGGTATACCCAGCGCGAAATAGCATGTTATTACAGGCAAGGGAGAGATGCCGTTGCCCGGGGGTGTGCGCGGCTGAGAGCTAATTGGAGCGAATTTGAGGAGGATTATGATTTTTTTATAAATGAATTGAGGGGGTCTTTGATATGATGGATAGCATTCAAGAGTTTTTATTGAATCACTTCCCTGAAAGAAGCGAACTGTCTTTTGAGGATTTCACACGAGCAGGGGAAGAGGATCATGGCTGGTCGGATAATTCTGTCGCCCAGTATGCTTATGACGGTGATTTTGAGTTGGAGAAACAGGCGTTTAACATGATAACGCAACCTTGGCCGGACATCGATTGGTTTCAGATTGGTGACGACGGGTATTTGATCCCGGGTTGTTTGAATATGAAGAGTTTTCTTCACGCGTTTCCGTCGTTGTTGTATCATTTGTATCGTCAATCACAGATGGAACCCGGGGAAGAGCGGGAGCACGGCCGCTTGTTGACTGCCAATTTTATCGGGACATTAGATATGAATGCGCTGAAGCAGTTGGAAGACGATATCTATGGTGAGGGGACTTTTGACTGGAAAAGGAAGTATTATCATTCTTTAGACGATGATGTTAAGAGGTTTATTGGTTTGCTTCTGCGTATGAGCGGAGGGACAGGAGCTTTGACAAGTTTTTGGGGAATCTTCCGGGACTATCTTAAGCCTCAGGGTGAAGATAAGAGTTCAGAGGTTCAAGCAGACAACCCTCAAAAGGTGAAGGCCGCGGAGGCGGAAGCGGCCGCGGAGGCGGAAGCGGCCGCGGAGGCGGAAGAGGCCACGGAGGCGGAAGCGGCCATGGAGGCGGAAGAGACCGCGGAGGCGGAAGCGGCCACGGAGGCGGAAGAGACCGCGGAGGCGGAAGCGGCCACGGGGGCGGAAGCGGCCACGGAGGCGGAAGCGGCTGCGGAGGCGGAAGCGGCCGCGGGGGCGGAAGCGGCCGCGGAGGCGGAAGAACTGACAGGCGTGGAAGAAGAATCCGGGGTTCAGGCCGGGTTTAGAGATAAGATAAAAACGGGATGGAAAGATAAGTTCCTGAATAAGTTGACTGAAAAATCCGGAGAAAAGGAACCGAAACAAAAGTCCGAATCAGAGGGGACCCTACTTGATGGAACCAAACTTGCCGGGACCGTACCGGAGGGGACTATTCCGGAGGGGACCATACTGGAGGAGGCCAAAATAGAGAGGGCCGGCAGGGTATCCAAGGTGGGCTCCAATGCGGAATCCCAGGAAATGGATGGTTTTTCATTGTATGGTCTTGATATGGCGTTTCGTCGGATCGAAGCCGGTTGTTTCGTCATGGGCTCTGACGCCGAATTTCGGCCGATTCATATTGCCCACCCATTTTATATGGGTCAGTTTCCTGTGACTCAGGATCAATGGCTTAAGGTTATGGATGATAACCCTAGTTTTTTCGTGAGGGGCGGCGATTATCCTGTTGACAGTGTGGCTTGGGATGAGGTGTTGGCATTTATTGCGCAATTAAACAATCCGGCCTGGTGGAAAGATAAATCAAATGCCGGCCGGAAGTTTAAGCAATTTATCACGCGGTTGAACCAAGCTGAGGGGTTGGATGAGAATGAGGGGTATGTTCTTCGTTTACCTACGGAAGCTGAATGGGAGTACGCTTGTCGGGCTTCGTTTGGGACGGACCCTGAATGTCCGACTGTTGATATGCAGCCATGGTTTTTTGGAAACCGAATGTCTGATCTTGAGAAATATGCCTGGTTCAACCGAAATTCGGGTGGTGAGACCCATCCTGTGGGAGAAAAGCGTCCTAATCCCTGGGGATTGTACGATATGTACGGCAATGTGGAGGAGTGGACGTGGGATTGTTGGAGTGGTACGGGACCGGATGGTGATGTTGTAGCTACGGCTGAGCTTTTGAGTCCGGTTTGGGGGAGTTGTCGGCGCGGAGGAAGTTGGTTTACGCCGGGTCTTCAGTTGAGTTCGGCTTGCCGGTCGACAGATTTCTCGACCAGTTTGTGCGGGTTTGCCGGGTTGAGGTTGGTCATTGCGCCGCGTTTGCCTGCAGCGAAGGATACGTGTATGGAAGAGGTGTATGCTCAAGCTGACTTTTTGTTTGATTTGGGCTTTCATGATCTGGCCCGCAGGTTGTTTGTCTGTTTGGCGGAGGACAAGTATTCCGAGGCGTTGAATCGATTGGCTATTATTTATTTGGGTGGGTACGGCGTTAAGGTGAATAAATCCAGGGCGTTATCGTACCTTAAGAAAGCCGCTCGTTTACAGAATCCAATGGCGACGATGAATCTGGCGCTTTTCTATAAGGATGATTTGAAGAAGTATCAAAGAGCGTTTCGTAGGTTCCGAAATCTGGAAAAAGATGAGAATTCAAAATATCGCGGTGAAGCCGCTATCGAAATGGCAAAGATGTATATGCAGGGGTTGGGGGTCAGAAGAAATGTTGGCAAAGCTCAGAAACTTCTTGATGATTTGATGAATGACGGGCCAACGTTGGAGGGGTTGTCACAAAGGACGAAGGAGGAGATTCTTCATCTTTTAAGGGCGGCTTCCCACTGATCTGTTGAAAGGCATGTTGATGCGGAGGATACCAAGGCTGTCTTCCCTATATTAATAATATTTAGTATGTTTTGAAGGAATGGGAAATAATAGAATAGAGATAATTCGTCACTGACGTGTTATTGAATTATTGGGGAGGATGGTATGGAAAGAGTCCAACGGGTTGCTGTTTTGACCAGCGGTGGTGATGCTCCGGGCATGAATGCCGCTATTCGCGCGGTGGTGCGCAAGGGAATCGCTTGCGGGCTGGATATGTTTGGTGTGGAGCACGGGTTCCTTGGGTTGATTAAGCAAGAGGTCAAACGGATGCATCTCGGGTCGGTTGCGGATATTATTCATCGTGGCGGGACGATTCTTAAGACCGCCCGCTGCAATGATATGTTTACACCTGAGGGTGTGGCCCGGGCGGCCCAGACGTTGAAGGAGATTTCGATTCACGCCTTGGTGGTTATTGGAGGAGACGGGTCTTACCGGGGATCTCAGGCGTTGCATGAGCATGGGATCCATGTTGTGGGGGTTCCGGCGACCATTGATAATGATATTGTTGGTACAGATCGAACGATCGGGTTTGATACGGCGGTCAATACCGCTGTTGGGGCGATCAGTAAAATTCGTGATACAGCGAGTTCCCACGAAAGAGCGTTTCTCATTGAGGTTATGGGTCGGAATTGCGGTGATATTGCTTTGAGAGCCGGTTTGGCTATTGGGGCGGAATCCTTGCTTATCCCGGAGGTTGAGTACGATTTGGAGGATGTGGCGGATAAAATGCTGCGAGGGTTTAAGAGGGGTAAAAACCACAGTATTATCATTGTTTCGGAAGGAGCTGGAGATATATGGCAAATCGCGGATACCTTGCGCGGCCTGACGGGGTTTGACAGCCGAGTAACTATTCTGGGACATATCCAGCGCGGCGGCGCGCCTTCGGCGGAGGATGCGGTGTTGGCGGCTGCAATGGGAAGTAAAGCTGTCGATGCTGTTACTAACAATTCAAGAGAACAGGAAACGGCGATCAGCCTTATGGTGGCACAGGATTGTAATGATATTGTTTTGCGTCCTTTGGCGGATGCTTTTGTGGGTGAACGAGGTTTTGATAGAGGGCTTTACGATCTGGCAGGAGATCTGGCGATTTAGGCGCTGTTTGGTTTATCAAATCACAAAGACTGAGTAGGGGGGTTTTGTCATGGAGGATCGTGTTTTTGCATTAGACATTGGGACACGTGTGGTTATGGGTTTGGTTATGACAAGAAAGGATGGGGTCTACTATATTGAGGCTTCCGCTCGTTCTGAACATGAGCAGCGCTCGATGTTTGACGGCCAGATTCATGATGTGGCGAAAGTGGCTCAGGAAGTCAAGAGGATTAAAGAGGCGTTGGAGGAAAAGACGGGGATACCTCTTCCGCGGGTTTCGGTGGCGGCTGCGGGACGGGCCTTGAAAACCCAGGTGGCGAGAGCGACCCGGGAGGAGATTTTGCCGATGCTCTGGCATCAGAGGGATCAAATGGCTCTGGAATTAGAGTCGGTGCAACGCGCTATGCGGGTTGTTTCTTCGGAAGCACGGGCAAATGATCAAAACTATTATTGTGTGGGGTATTGTACGGTTCGGCAGGAGCTTGACGGTGTTTGTCTTGAAAATATTGTCGGTCAGCGGGGCAAATTAGCGACAGTGGAAGTTGTGGCGACATTCTTGCCCCGATTGGTCGTGGATTCGTTGATGTCGGTGTTGAGTCAGGCTGGGCTGGAGCTGGCGGGGTTGACGTTGGAACCGATTGCCGCAGGTTTAGCGGCTATCCCGACAGATATGCGGCGGCTTAATTTGGCTTTAGTGGATGTGGGTGCCGGAACTTCTGATATTGCGTTGACCCGGGACGGGAGTTTTTTTGCTTTTGGTATGGTTCCTGTGGCAGGTGATGAGGTCACCGAAGCGATTTGCGCTGAGTATTTATTGGATTTTGCCACTGGGGAAAGCTTGAAACGGTTTTCGGGTAAAGATGTAATTACAGTAGAGAATTTTTTTGGTGAGAAGGTTGTGCTGACCCAGCTGCAGGTTGCGGAACCGATAACCCCAGTAGTCAGCCTGGTGAGCGGGGAAATCGCCCGGGAGATTATGAGACTGAATGGGGATGAGCCACCTCAGGCAGTGATTTTGGTGGGTGGAGGTGTGACGAAGCGGTTATCAGAGGAGTTGGCTGAGGTTTTGAAGGTGCCTTCTGAGCGCGTGGGGATCCAGATACGGGAGCGACTCCAAAATGTGCGTGGGGATGAGAGCGTGTCGGGGTCGCATGTTATTACTGCGTTAGGGATTGGGATGGCCGATTTCGAGAATCGGACGCTTCATTATTATTCTGTTAGAGTTAATGGCGTGGTGGTATCTATTTTTGAGTTGCAGCTTGCTTCTGTGGCGGAGGCTTTGCTGGCGGCGGGGATTCAGCCGCGGTTCTTCTTGGGGAGGCCCGGTCAGGCGTTGGTGTACACCTTGAATGGGGAGATGAAAATTGTTAAGGGGGCACCGGGCATGAACGCCGACATTGTCGTGAACGGGGAACGGGCATGCCTTGAACATAAAATCGCGCCTGGAGATGAGATTGAATTTTCCCCCGGAACAAATGGCGAGGATGCGAAGATTCGACTAAAAAGAGTTGTGTCACTCAACAAATCCAAAAAAATCTGGTATAATGGGCGTGAGGAGGCTTTTGTACCGCACGTGTGTGTGAACGGCGAGTTAGCTGATGTGAAGCAGTGGTTGTGTGATGGGGATGTTGTGAGTATCCTGTCTAACGATACGTTGGAGGATCTTCTTCAGACCAAGGGGCTGAGCCTGAACGCTCCTAATGCGATTCATGTGTATGTTGACGGTGAGGAGAGAGTGTTTTCGCCGCGGCGGGATGTTCTGTTGAATGGAGAAACTGTGACCTATGACAGAGCACTGGTTGATGGGGATAGAGTCGATGTGAATTATGAGACGTTGTTATTGCGGGATCTTAATCTGAAGGCTGAGCCGTTGCCTTTGTACTTAAACAATCGCAGGTTTTTATTAAAACCGAAGCAGACAAGGGTGTTCTCTAAGGAGGGAACAGAGTTGACTGAGTCGAATCCTGTTGATGAGGGGATGGTTCTATCGGTGCAAGGGTTTGCGGAGGAGCCGATTCTATCGGATGTCGTTCCTTTTGTATCGGATATCCATGCAACGTCGAATGGATCCAGCCTGCGGCTGGAGATCAATGAGCATGAAGCCGGGTTTTCTTCACGGATTCATGAGGGTGATAGAATTTTGATAGAGTGGGTGAAATAGGTGCATAAATATTGGTTTTCTTTGGGTGCTTATGAACAGGGGACCTACGGGACGATTCTGGTGTTGGCCTTTTTCCTGAGTATGGGTGTAGCTGTGTTCATGGCGCGAAGCGCAGGTCGGAAAGATCTGACGGTTCCGATAGTTGATATGTCGCTCTTTTCTATTTTTGGTGGGTTGATTGGTGCCAGATTGTGGCATGTGTTTGTGTTTAACTGGTCTTACTACAGCGAACATCTTTCAGAGATTTATAAGGTTTGGCACGGAGGGTTGTCTATTCAGGGCGGGTTGATCGGCGGTTTCCTGGTGGCGATTTTTTATTGTTATCGTAAGAAGGTTAGTTTTTGGTTGATGGCGGATGTGTGCGCACCGGCTTTGATCTTTGGTCAAGGGATTGGGCGATATGCCAATCTTCTAAACGGTGACGGCTTAGCCAGTCCTACGGGAGGGGATTTTGGCGTCGTTTATCCACCCGGGACGAACGCGTATGCCCAATATCAAGATCAGCCTCTTTGGCCGGCGGAGACGTGGGAAGGCCAGATTGATATTGTTATTTTTGCCCTGTTGCTTATTTTCCGACTTCGTAAGTGGCCTTCAGGGTTTATTTTCTTGTTCTATGTTCTTATGTACAGTATGAATCGGTTTGGAATGGAGTATTTACGCGGCGATACGCCTCAAGTGGGACCTCTTACGGCAGCCCAATGGACGGCTGTGGCTTTAGCGGCGCTGGCGCTGGTTTTCTTGCTTGTGCGCCATAAGGCTCCTAAGGTGTTAGGGTTTGGGATCCAGCCGGATAATGATCCGGATAAAGGGCCGGATAGCGACAAAGGGGCAGGAAAAGGCAAAGACAAAGACAAAGGCAAAGACAAAGGTAAAGGCAAAGACGAAGGTAAAGGCAAAGACAAAGACAATGGCGACGGCAAAGGCAAAGACAATGGCGACGGCGACGGCGAAATAAGTACCGATAAGGGATTGGGTAAGGATTCCGGTAAAAGTTCCAGTTCTGATGATGGATCTCCGGATGTCGCAGGGAATCTTGGGGCGGCTGTAACGAGTGCTGGGTTTGTACCGGGTGAGCCTTTGCCGAAAGATATTCTGCCAAAAGAGAGTTCGTTTAAAACAGAGGATGTTTTGGTGAAGAAGGATTTGACGATGACTGAGGAGGATCTGCGGGCAGCGGGATGGATTGAGGTGCGTTCGGAGGAAACGACGACTGCGACAACTATTGTGCCGATTGCGGAGGATGCGCTTAAGCGTGAGTCATTGAAACAGGATGCAATGAGACATGAAGCCCAGAAGCAGGAGATATTAAAACAAGATGCCCTGAAGAAGGAGGTACTCAGTCAAGAGGCTTTGAAGCAGGAGGCCCTGAAGCAGGAGGCTCAGAGGCAGGAGGCTCAGAAGCAGGAGGCCCTGAAGCAGGAGGCTCAGAAGCAGGAGGCCCTGAAGCGGGAGGCTCAGAAGCAGGAGGCTCAGAGGCAGGAGGCTCAGAGGCAGGAGGCTCAGAAGCAGGAGGCCCTGAAGCAGGAGGCTCAGAAGCAGGAGGCCCTAAAGCAGGAGGCTCAGAAGCAGGATGAGTCTGTAAGGAAAAAATGGGAACTTGTTGGTCAGGACGGTAGGAACGGGGAGAGTGTCGAATTCAACCAAGGAGAGCCCATGCACAGAAATCCAGTGAGTGGAAGGACTGCATATGTAAACGAGAGTACTGTGGGAGGTTCCAATGAATCCGTGAGCAACCCAAAGGACCCCATTGGAAAACCGATGGAGACACCAATGCCGATCGAGATTCCACCACATGTCGATATTCCTGTTCTGAAAGATTCCTTTCACAACTCATGACAATGAGTTGTACCTCATGACAATGAGTTGTACCTCATGACAATGAGTTGTAATGCCGCTGTATTAGCTTTATTTTTTAAAAAAGACACCTAAGACACTGCCAAGAATTCCGATAAGAATATAAACAACGGTTTTAACCAAAAGGATTTCCAGACTGGGGGATCCTGGGTTGAGTAAAAAGTGGACAAGGAGGGTGACAACAACAAAAGTAGCCCCGATAATGAGCCCATAGATTAATCCATGGGAATCGGCTCGGCGAGCGGCGACTGTGCTACCGGTTAGGATACCGGTTCCTGTGCACATCAGAGACAGGAAGAGACTTTCCTGCATTGATGTTAGGAAGTAGAGCAGGCTTAGGATTAGTGTAAGAACAAAGGAAACGATTATTGCGATACCTAAACCTCTGGATAAGAGCTTGAATTGTATGGTTTTCACTTCTCTGACCTCCCATTATATTGAGGTTACTAAGGGGTGTTATCTTGCAATCCATTTAAGTGATTTGGATTGGTCGAAGTACGAGTCTCTAGTAAGAAATATGCCTCAACTCTTTAAACTATGACAGATCGAACATCGAATATCGAACAGGCAGGTGAATTGAATGAAGAAGACAGTGTTGGATTTCCGCAATATGAAGGAAACCGGCGTTGGGATCAGCATGATAACAGCATATGATTATCCGATGGCACATCTTGCCGAACGTGCCGGGGTCGATTGTATCCTTGTCGGGGATTCTCTTGGTATGGTCGTTTTAGGATACGAATCGACAGTACCCGTGACAATGGAGGATATGTTACATCATACCAAACCTGTGTGTCGGGGTGCTGCCCAAACTTTCGTGGTGGCGGATTTACCTTTTATGAGCTATTCGAACGTTTCGGAGACATTGAGGAATTCTTGCCGACTGATCCAGGAAGGAGGTGCGGATGCCGTTAAACTGGAAGGAGGGCGATCCCAAGCTCATAAGGTGCGTGCGCTTAATCGTGCCGGGATTCCTGTGGTTGCCCATATCGGTTTGACACCGCAAACCGCGTCGCAATTAGGGGGGTTCAAAGTTCAGGGTAAGAGTCTGGATGATTCTTTGGTTCTGCTGGAAGACGCTAAGATCTTGCAGGAAGCAGGAGCTTTTATGATTGTCATTGAGGCTGTGCCGGAACCTCTTGGGCAAAAAATCACCAAGAGCCTGTCGATACCGACGATTGGTATCGGTGCCGGCAGAGACTGTGATGGTCAGGTCTTGGTGTTGCATGATATTTTAGGGCTGTTTGAACGGTTTCAGCCAAAATTTGTTAAGCAGTTTGCCAATTTAAGCCCTTTGATCATTGAAGCCGTTGCGTTATATGATCGGGAAGTAAAATCGCGTCAATTTCCTGAAGAGAAGCATTGTTTCATGATGGATTCCGCTGTCGCGAAAAATCTTTTAGAGCAGTCATGATACAGCACCAAAAGAGCGCCCATAGAACCGATATATCCCAAAGTTTCCCAAGAGATTTTTTTCGGAATTCGTGTTATACTAACGTTAATTCTGCTCTGTTCGTGTATGGTCCTAGGTTTTGATCCTATTTCCTGACTGGGAGCCGAAGTGACATTTTGAGTACGTCACGCTTTTCCGGAAAGAAGGCAGAAAGAGGTGTCCAGGTGCCCACCTGCTTATGCGGGGTCAGAAAACCAGGATTTATACGGCAGAATGGACAAAAAGGGTGCTTCGGCATCCTTTTTGAATTTGACTTAGAGTTTTGAATGCGATAGAATTGTTTCTGGCAAAGACATATGCCGATGTGGCTCAGCGGTAGAGCAGCTCACTCGTAATGAGCAGGTCGTCGGTTCGATTCCGACCATCGGCTCCAATTTATTTGTCTCGTTCAACGTGATTGATCCCAGTCAAGTTCGAACACTTCCGTGCATTTTCTTGTAACGGCAAGGGATGGAATGATGAGGGCGCCTTCATGGTTGATGATAAAAGTATTGTAGGTCCAGGCTGAACTTGTATTAATTAATATACTTGTATCGATGATCGCAAAATTTCGACTCAGGGTTTTTCCTGGGATGTTGTAATAGCGACATTCTATCTGAGCCTCAGTTAGCGATTTGATGGTGTTGGGGGTTGTTTCCAGGCACGCCGGATCAAGGAGGATTCGGACCTGGCAACCTCTTTTTTGTGCTGATATCAATGCGTTGATGATTTCTTCATCACCATTAATTTGTTGTGTCTCAATACGGATTGATTCCTGAGCGGATTCGATGTGAGAGAGAATGAGGTGCTTCATGCCTATGGTTGATGATAGAGTGACCCTTTCGAGTTCTCTGGCAGTTTCTTGGGGGGTATAAAATGTGTCAAGCTCCAATGTCGTTGTGTAATGCCAGTCCCTCGCGAACAGATCCACAGCTTTTTGAACTGTGTCTCCCGTCATAATAAATGCGAGGGCCGACAAAGATGATTGAGAATCCGACCAAGGGACACTGACGAAAAGCACGGTTTTATTGTCGGATATGATGAATTTTTGACGATGGTACTGGCCTTTTTCAGTGGGGTAGTATTGAACGGAGATATTGTTGTTTTTGAGTCGGTCGACGACAGGTTCATTTTCATGTTGCCATCGGTCAAGCAAGATCCTAATCTCGACACCTCTTTCGGCTTTCGCGATGATTTCGTTGAGAATGACTGGATCAGCTAAAATCATTTGCTCAATATAGAGAGTATACTCGGCGTTTTTTATCAGGAGAAGGGTTTGTCTGTAAATGTCGTTGTCAATAAGAACGGCTTTTTCATTCAAAAGGGAAGGGGGCGGCTCGTACTTGAAAATTGTCGCAGCACAACCACCCATACAGATTGTACCCCAAATAACAATACCGGCGAGGAGGGCGCTGTACCTTATGTGTTTTGTAGCTGTGTATATCTTTCTAATCATACAATAATCCTATCTTTTATATGGCAGATGTGACGAATGGCGGATGGGTGGAAACAAATTCCAATATCAACCATATCATAAATAGTATAGCGTTGAGATAACAAACAGGAGGTAAGGTTTATGTTTTATGGACTGATTCCCTTTGGATTGGGGTTGGGTCTGGGATATGGAGTCGGCTCAATTTCTTCTCGTAGGCGCTATCCTTATCCTTACGCCTATCCTTATGCTCCGTACTATGGCGGCTACTATTATTAATTAGGGATTAGCCGGCAATGAAAAATAGATATGGGGCTTGACCCCATATCTATTTTTCCTAATAACTTGGTGAACTATTCAGAGATGTGAAAAAGTCATTATTTTCTTATATTACCATATCATATGATTAAAGGCAATTAAGGGAAGCTTGGCTGCTTTTCATTTAACCGCTTTTCATTGGGCTGTTTTTCATTTGACTGCTTTTTCATATCTGGCCCGTGAGTTCTTGTCCAAGTGTTTTTTTCGTAGTCGGATGGACTGAGGGGTGACTTCAACGTATTCATCGTCAGCGATGTATTCAAGGGCTTCTTCCAAGGTCATCAGAATTGGCGTTTCCAAGCGAATTGCATCGTCAGCGCCACTTGCGCGCATATTCGTCAACTGCTTTTTTCGTGCGATATTGACTTCAAGGTCTCTTTCGCGCGCGTTCTGACCGATGATCATGCCTTCATAGACTTTCACACCAGGCTGGATAAACAGTGTTCCGCGTTCTTGAATCTGATATATAGCGTAAGCTGTGGCGACGCCATCTTCGGAAGCAACGAGGGATCCGCGGTTTCGCTGGTTAATGGGGCCTTTGTGCGGGTGATAGGAATGAAAAACATGGGACATGACGCCCTCGCCTCGGGTTTCGGTCAAAAACACGCCGCGGAAACCGAGGAGACCTCTTGCCGGTACAATAAATTCCATGCGGGTGACACCACCTGTTAATGTCGTCATATTGATGAGTTCCGCTTTGCGTGGTCCTAACAATTCGATGACCGACCCGACGGATGCATCAGGGACATCGCAGGTTAGCACTTCGTTGGGTTCGCATGTGATTCCGTCAATTTCTTTGAGAATAACTTCGGGTTTTGAAACCTGCAGCTCGTAGCCTTCCCGTCGCATATTTTCTATAAGTATAGAAAGATGGAGTTCGCCTCGTCCGGATACTTGGAAAGCTTCTGTGGTTCCGGTTTCGTCCACACGAAGGCTGACATTGGTTTCTAATTCTTTGTATAGGCGCTCGCGCAATTTGCGTGATGTTACATAGGTTCCTTCCGTCCCTGCGTAAGGGCTGTTATTAATCATAAAAGTCATTGTAAGTGTCGCTTCGTCTATATCAATGGTCGGTAAAGGATCCGGCTGGGTTAAATCGGCTATGGTTTCTCCGATATTAATATTAGGGATACCGCTTATGGCAACGATATCTCCTGCTGTGGCCTCCGCGACTTCCAGACGATCCAAGCCGTTAAATGTGTAGAGTTTAGATAACTTGACCTTTTCTAAACTACCGTCTCTTTTAATGACTGCAACTTGGCTGGCGGCTAATACCTTGCCGCGAACGATGCGGCCTAAAGCAATTCTTCCAACATAGTCGTCATAGTCCAGACTCGTCACTAAGATTTGTAATGGGCTTTGAGTATCATCCGGGGGAGAGGGGATCTCTCTTATAATAGTGTCGAACAACGGGACCAAATTGGGATGCAAATCTGTTGGCTTTAGGCCGGCAATACCTTGGCGAGCCGAAGTAAAAACCACAGGAAAGTCTAATTGCTCGTCACTGGCTTCCAATTGCATGAAGAGCTCAAAAACTTCGTCAACGACTTCAAGCGCACGCGCATCAGCGCGATCAACTTTATTAATAACAACAATTGGTTTTAGATCTAATGCCAGAGCTTTACGTAAAACGAATCGTGTTTGAGGCATCGGTCCCTCAAAAGCATCGACCACAAGGAGAACGCCGTCAACCATTTTCAGGACGCGTTCAACTTCACCACCAAAGTCAGCATGTCCCGGAGTATCAACAATATTGATTTTTGTATCCTGGTAGGAAACAGCCGTGTTTTTGGACAGTATCGTTATACCGCGTTCCCGTTCCAAATCATTGGAATCCATAATGCGTTCCTGAATGGTTTCATTGGTTCTAAAAATGCCGCTCTGATGTAGCATGGCGTCCACTAGGCTTGTTTTACCGTGATCAACATGAGCGATGATGGCAATATTGCGTAATTGAAGGGCAGTCATAAAAAATCTCGCTTTCTTTGTCTGTTCGGAACAACCAGTATATTATACTGAAGAATGATAAATTGCTCAAGTGAGTTAAACACAAAAATTGCAAGAGGGGACAATATTTTGGTATTTAGATCATAAATAGTAAATTAGTGGGAGCCGTGATGTATTTATTTGTTTTATTTACTAAGGGGAAGAGCAATTTTAAAATTCTAGAATTGAATTTAATGATAAACATTATTTGGTTAAAAAGCGTATACTCAAACATAATTGGCTAATAATTAGAATTAGAGGTTAATTAATCGCGAAACAACCGAAATCATATAATCATGTGACCATTAACCGATTATGAGTATGAAATTTTGAGGTTAAGAAGAGGGCCCCTGTTATCATACGCCACGTTTTCGAAACGGATAAAAGGTCACTTGAGCCCTATCAGCAGGGGATATGATGGCTCTAAGGACATCATATCAAAAACCGTGACCTTTGTCCAGTAGAAGGCCAAAATAATGCCTGTTTTAAGTTCTATAATAAATATTATGTAAAGCTGAAAGGAGGTATTATCTGATAATTTAAATTAAGCGGCTGAAGAATCCCTGTATCAGTTGCGAGCAAACCTCGGTAACGGGCCAATATAATAATTGTAGATAAAAATTGATGAATTGATGATTTCCGTACAGAAATCATGCTTGTGGCTTTCCCGATCTGCGCGTTGAATTTACATGTTGAAACGTTAAGCGCGATATTGGATTTCAGATGCCGCAAAAGTTGCGGCTGGAGTCCTTCGTGGAATTTGCCCTGTCAAGCCTGTGCATAATCACTTGCGTCGCCTAAAGAAAACATTCGCCAAAATGCGGCCATAAGTATTTCTTATGGCATGGATACTAATATTCCGATAAAGGATGAAAATGTGTAAATGACCCATGAAGTGATTTGCGAGCTCAACAAAATTAAAATTCCTATAACGGAACAAAAAACGGGTTGAACCATAGAAGGCAATCCTTTCAAAATGGCCAAAGCGGCGTTAAAACTGCCGTTATTTTCCACTACCTGCCATCGTCTTTTTATGGTTACATAATCCCCGGTTTTTTGCTTTACATAACCTGTATCCGTGTTATAATAGACTTCTAACTCAAAATTTCACAATGAAAGTGAGGCGCTGTATCTTGTCAAATCTTATCAATATCCCGGATAAAAAGAAAATTAAGCTTTGGATCCCGATATCGATTACCCTATTCATCTTGTTTGTCATACTGATATTCCAGATTGTTGTTATTATTCAACCAGGTTATTGTGGAGCTGTGATACAACTGGGAAAAGTGCAGGAATATGTATTTACAGAAGGCCTGCATGTCAAGATCCCATTCATTCAAAGTGTTAAGCCTATGGAGGTACGCGTCCAAAAGATTGAGACGAAACAGAATGCTTCTTCAAGGGATCTACAGATTGTTAACACAATCATCGCTGTCAACTACCATTTGGACGCCAGTCGTGTCAATTGGCTGTTTAAAGAAGTCGGCGTCTTTTATGCCGAACGGGTTCTGGATCCGGCAATAGCTGAATCCTTGAAAGCTGTGACTGCGCAATACACAGCGGAAGAGCTCATCTCCAAGCGATCAGAAGTCAGCCTGAAAATCAAGGAGACTCTAGGCGCGAAATTAGAGACATATTATATGGTTCTTGATGAGGTGAACTTAACGGAATTCCAATTCAGCGCGGAATTTAACGACGCGATTGAGAAGAAACAAGTCGCGGAACAACAGGTGTTGAAAGCAACACTGGATTTGCAGCGTATCGAAATTGAAGCACAGCAAAAAATCGAGCAGGCCAAAGCAGAAGCTGAATCTCTGCGTCTGCAAAAACAGGAAGTTACCGCGGAGTTGGTTGAATTGCGCAAAATTGAAGCGCAAATGGAAGCCATTCGAAAATGGGACGGAAGGATGCCTACAGTTACCGGCGGCGCCATGCCTTTTATAGATATCAATACACTCACGAAGTAATCTGAAAAACCTACGGACCGGCTATTGTTGGGCTGGCTATTGTAATCAGTGCCACAATGCCGACAACGACCAAACTGAGAAATGTGCCGATGATATAGTATTCGGCACATTTTCGGTCGTCAAGATCTCGGAAACGCGCCAAGGATTTGGCGGCGACAACGAGTCCGATGGTGCTGAACTGTCCCAATAAGAGTAAAAAGTAGACCAGCAACCGTTCGAGAATACCAATAATTTTGCCTCCGTTAGCAAAACCGGAATCAACAGTCGGAGTGATCTCGCAGACCCCTAATATCTTCTCAATAGCCAGCGAAGCGGGTCTGATAATGAATACAAACCCGGCTGCCACCATGACAGGATGGACGCTCCAGCCCATTTCAAGAGGTGTCAACTCAACGAACCATAACCGTGGTGTAAGTTGGGCACTGAATAAAAATCCAAACAGGACCAGCAAGCCTATATGGAGGCTTTGATCGATAAAGAATAAATATTCTTTTGCTGTTTTTTGTGGAATAACCGGTAGTCCGGAGGTTTTTTCCGCTTTGCGTTTTGCCATATCGACGATTAAATGTGTCATAAAAATCAGAAAGATCAGCCCTAAAAGAACCATATTGAATTTGTATGCGATCAGAAGCAAAAACATCATACAAGTTGTATAGACAATAGCATGAGTCAGGACATAACGAGGACTTTGCTCTTTCCTTTTTACGGCTTGCGAGCTTTGAAAATAGAAATCCCCTAAAGCATGTCCCAAAAGGAACAAAAAAATCAGCGCGCTCTCCCCCATCATTGATTACACCTCTTTCGTCGTGTTTTCTATAGACTTGAACCAACAAGTATTGTTTCATTACTGCCCTGACTATCCTGACTATCCTGGCTGTCCTGGATGTCCTGTTTGAAGGCCAGGATCTGAGACATACGACTGGCTGCCTGAGCGGTTTGGGGATGCCGGGAACCACATCGGTTTTCAAAAATCCTCAAGGATTTCCTTCCGAAAACGGATGCTTTCTCCCAATCCTTCATGATGACATAGACATCAGCGACTTGACCGCAGGATTCCGCTGTGCGGGGATGGTCGGCCCCTAGGATCTTCTCATAAATAGTGAGAACATGGGCATAGGATTGCAATGCGTCAGCGTATTCTCCCCGTTTGATATACATGAGAGCCAGGCTGCTGTATATTTCAGCGGCAACAGGGTGTCCCAACCCTAGATTATAGTTGCAGAGGGACAGGGCCTCCGAAAAAAACTCGTTGGCGGCTTGGTATTCTGAGGTAAAGATTTTGATGCGCGCCAAGGCGTTAATAACTCGCGCTTTTTCCAAATGGCCTCGAGGTTGGGTGGATAGAACATTCAGAGCCTGATTGAGGGTTTCTTCGGCTTTATCGTATTTTTCAAGGGATTCATGGATTTCGGCAATTTTGATATGGATGGCGGCAAGGTAGGGATGGTCATCCCCCAGTTCAATTTCCGCCCGTTTGAGAGCTCGCATATAAAGGATCAGAGCCGGGGGAAGTTCGTTCTGCAGCTTCTTGTCTTTGGCTAGATTAAGCAAAGATGCAAAGCTCTGGCGTCCTGACTCTTCGCTCCTCAAGTCCAAATCGTATAGGTATTGTCTCAAAGCCTTGCAGGCTTGTTTATAGGCGCTGTAATCGGCTGCCTTAAGCTGTTTGGATATGGCGGCCGGTGATATGGCAAACTTCTGGGCGAGGATTTTCTGTTGATCGGCATAATGTTCCATGGCCCAAACAAGCTGGCGTTGGCGGTCTGTCCAAGAACGCGTAAACGCTGAAAGCAACGTTAATAAAGAATCCAGAAGTGGTTGAGCGTCACAGGGTGCTTGGATGGCAATACGCAACCAACCCTCCCCTCCCCTTTTTTTCATCTTGCTGAGCATATCGTTGGCATCGTGAAAAGCTGGTCCGTCAACAATATTGACATCTGCTGTATCGCCGACGATGGTTAATGCTCCCAAAACAATGCTGATGCGAATGATGTGAGGGTGTAAGGTTTCAATGATTTCCATAGCAATTTGGGGTGCGTTGCAAGAAGACGTAAGAACACCTTCAAAAGCGTCCCCTCTCACTGTAGAGAACGGCACAAACATGTCGTCCTGATAGAGGGTGTTGATACAGTTGAAGGTTTTCAGGAGCGTTTGCTCCAGTTTGTTCCGTTGTTGAGGATCAATTTTTTTGGAATCGACAATATCACCAATCATCACACAATACATAATACTCCCCCTGATCAAAGGTTTGAAGTCGAAATTCCCTAAACCGTTATAGCCTAATAATATAAAAGTATACCATTATTGGTTAATTGTCAACCTCCGTTTTGCCGGAGCGCGTACGCGCCTGTTGTAATCAATAATTATGCACCAGTGCATAATTATAAGGAAGGACTTTGAGTATTGATGAATAAACATGCAACCTTTGGGCGCCTTCATGTAAGCGAGGAGGGTTATTGAGCAGAGGGTACAAAGGGTGTAATGTTCCTTAATAGGAATACTACAACGACGAAGGAACGAGGAATCAAGACCTATATAGGAATAATAGATAGTCCGAAATAGGAATGATAGTATGATAGGAATGATATCTGAGCCTATCAAAAGATCTTGGGTATTATGATGCTTCCGACGCAGTTTCTCTTCTTGATGAAGTTAGCAAGCGACTGGAAGCATACACTCAAAGTATCCTGAATCATACTGAATACTGAATACTGAATACTTGCGGGTGTAGCCCGCACTAGTGTTTGATTCAATAAACGGTTGCTGTTGGTTGGTCGGATTCGTGCTTATCTGTTTCATGTTGCCAAGGTTTGATGTTCGTGTAATCCTCGTCCTTCTCTATACCTGGAATCCATTTCTGGGTGGCATATTTTGGACGTTCCTGGTAGTGGGTGTGAAGAAGATGATGGGCTTTTTCGCTGAGAGGATGATCAAGGTATTGTTCATAGAGGCGTTTGATATCGGGATTTTCGTGAGACTTATGCAAGGGAAGGTCTTTGCTTTCGGCGTAAAGCGCGTGTGCGCGTTTGGTTTGAAGATTCTCGTCCAAACCTATTCTTTGGGGACCGCTTATATGGGGTTGCCCGCCACCACCGACGCAACCGCCGGGACAAGCCATAATCTCAATGAATTGGTAATCGACTTCCCCACTTTTGACTTGTTCCAGAAGTTGACGGGCGTTGCTAATGCCATGAGCGACAGCGACGTCAACGCTGCCCAATCCGGGGATATCCACATGGGCTTCACGAATTCCTTCAAGACCACGTAAGCTTAGGAATTTGACAGGATCAGCATTTTTCCCGGAGGTCGTTTCGTAAATTGTGCGCAGAGCGGCTTCCATAACGCCGCCGGTTGCGCCGAAGTTGACACCGGCTCTTGAGCCGATACCCATGGGTGCATCATAAT
>WRJI01000014.1 GCA_009778595.1 Peptococcaceae bacterium
TTGCCCGGCCAGATCCCACACGAACTGGGTACGGCGTACCTGCCGGGGCTGCCCGCTTGCGGCGGGGCGGATGGCTGTTTTGAACAGCAGCCGGCCCAGCGCGTCGCGCTTGAAGCGTGTATGGAGCTGCGCCCCCCCCTCTGGCCCATCGTAACTATCGGTTACCTCATCTGCCGCGTTGTATTGGTAATGCTGTTCACTTTCAGTTGATCTGCACGCTGCCACCCCGGATGCGCTGCACGGCGGTGGCGTGGCTGGCGGTCACAGAATGATGTTTCTGGCTCAGTGTCCAAGAGGGGCCTTGAATCAATTTTCATTGATGAGATCGCCCAAAATTCTTGCCTGTCCAAGTCGTGATAACCGTCTTGATTTTCGATGGCTTAAATTGAGCAAAGAATGAGATTGGCTGTTGGGCTCAAAGTAATATATCTGCCGGCGGTTGCCGCGCTCCTCGCTCAGCAGCCGGTTCGCGTCCCACTGAAAATCCCTTGTAATATGCGTCCCGGTCTTTTTCTGCGTGCAGTTCCCACAACAATGAGGATACCTGCTTTACCCTGAACGCTCCCTATTCATTGTCGCGCAAGTTTTCCACTTCCTCGCGGGTCAGGCCAGTGTCTTCGGCAATGTCATCGATCGATCTGTTGCGTTTCAGCATATTTCTGGCTACGGCGATCACCCCTTCAGCATGCCCTTTAGTACGCCCCTCAGCATGCCCCTCAGCATGCCCCTCATCCCGTGCGGCAATAAGGTTGTGTTCCATATCCATGCGGAACATGCGGCGGGAACGGAAATGGGCCCTTTCAATTTCATCTTTGCTGATAGTTTGAAGCAGGTCTTTGGCCATTTTGATTTCCCCCCTGACGGCTGTGAGTTTGTTCAACAGTTCCCTGTATTTTGGGTCGGACCCATACGCAAAGAACACACTCCAGAGTTCTTCACCTGTCATGGTTTCTACCGGCTTTTTGATCACTTTGCTTAGCTTGGTTAATTCTATAAAGATAATTCCGACTGCGTCTGAGAGTTCCCAGCCGTTCTCATCCCGGAAGCTGTACCTGCTGACGAAGTCTTCGCGCTTGGGAAATACGGTGTAGCCGCAGAGTGTCATCTGAATGCTTCTGAGCAGCTTGTCGTAGCGAATGCCGCGGCCTTCCTGTCCTGAGTGCAGATCGCAGAGATGGTATATGGCATCAGGATTTCTCACATCCGTTTTTGTTTTCAGTATAGCATGGCGCGGCCTGCGGCCGCAAGGATTTTTAAAGAACAGGTGGTCTTCGTACCCCGAAAATGTGATGGTCAATGCCAGCGCGGGAGACGCGCTGACAGCGCAGAGCAAGGCGAGGAGGGTCTTCTTCATTTTTTGTGTCTCTGGATTATGACGAAATGACAAACGACGGCCTTGGAAAAGGGATAGGGCATCACAATCAGCATATAACGCCATATTATCGCAGACGCATCAACGTCTGCAAGATGCTTATCCGGTCATCGTAATCAGTTTTCATGATATATATGCTCAACGACAACAGCACAGCGCGCGCCGGTGTCTTCCGCCATATGAATGACACCGCATTGGCCGGGGTTATCGGGATGGGGCAGGTATTGGTGCAGCCAGGCCAGGGCTAATGAGCCGAAGGCGGAGCCGATTTCTCCGACGCAATCGGCCAAGGTCAGGGGGTCGGGAATAGTTCCGTCGTCGCTGGCCACCCGGGTGAAGGCGTTGGCGGCGTCGATGGCCCAGAAGGCTTCCCTAATTTACATTTACCAAAGACTATTCCCCCCACTCCATCTCGACTTACTTTAACACGCCTACCTGGATATTGAACAAACCAAAAATCAAACTTTGGATAATACTCGAAGTAACCTAATAAATTGAACATCACTTCTTCGTGTGACATTTTCTGCTCAGTAGATTCGACAACCATATACCCCTTTGAACCGATCTTATTTCAGGGAGATTAGCAGACTGGTTTGATGTCATAGCTGGGACATGCAGGTGATTTTTCCCCACGTGCAGGAGAAAGGGCGGCATCAGGGATGATGTGATGTCCGGTCTGTCCGGGGCCGCAACCACCGGGGGAGTCCATCTTGTTGCTCTGGTTAAACGGAGCGGGTGTACACTTTCGCGCCTTCAGGCAATTATCCTTTTCGGCAACACCCTGACCTTGTTCATACATCGTTCCAAGGCTTCGCCCTCACGTCAGCCTCAAGCTTCCCTCATAAGGCCCATGAACAATATCAACAAGCCGCCCGGCCATCTGGCCGCGCTCAGACAACTCCCGGCCCGCCGCCAGGTACACCTCTTCCGTCTCAATATGAAACAACGCGCGAATCCACTCATTGGCAGTCTCAATATCCATACGAACTTGTCGCAATCCTTTCAAATCATACATAAGCTCCGATTCGAAAAACACTGCCTCCTCATCGCGCAACGAAAAACTGACCTCCTCAGAACCCGTGCGCAAACTCGTCACAGACAGAATCATCTTATCGTCCGTTAAGGCAACCAACGAATCCTCATGCTCATGAATTGTAAAACCCATTCCCGATCACCTCATTATCAATTGCGGCAACTATCCCTCAATTGCCAACCGTTCAAGACCGCAACTCCCCAAGAACCACCCGAACCACATAACTCGCCCCATCCCGAAAATACGTTACATCAACCATATCCCCGGCTTTATACTTAAACAGCTCATGGCTGAGCTGAAGAGCGTTCCTCGCAGGCGCACCATTAATAGCCGTCACAATATCCCCCGCCTTAACCCCGGCGCGCTCCGCTCCCCCGCCGGACTCCGTCCGGGCGATATAACAGCCCTCCGGCGACTTAATATAAGCGGCATACTCCGGCGTATAATCCTCATTGATACTCACCATTAAAGCGGCATAACTGGCATATCCTTTTTCAATAAACTGCCTAATCACCGGCTCCGCGTCTGAAATCGGAATCGCGAACCCCATGCCTTCGAACCCCCGCATGTTATTCTTCGCCGAATTGATTCCAATCACCTTACCTTCAAAGCTAACCAGGGGTCCGCCGCTATTGCCGGGATTAATCGCGGCATCTGTCTGAATCAGATTGAAACTGGCCTCCCCCTTCAACTCCAAAAACCGGTTGAGAGCCGACACAATTCCCTGGGTCAACGAATTGGCAAAAGACTGCCCCCCGGGGTTGCCAATAGCGATAACAGGCTCCCCCACACGCAAAGAGTTGGAATCACCGATAGGCATGCTTTTCAGATTCTCAGTCTCGCTAATTTGAATCACTGCCAGATCAGACCGGGTATCGCCCCCGATCAAAGTCGCCTGAACATTGCGACCGTCGTACAACGTAACCATAATCTCCGCGGCATTTTCAATCACATGATGATTGGTCACAATATACCCCTTCGCCGCATCATAGATGAACCCCGATCCGCTGCCGACCTCGGCCAACTCCGTTCCGCCGAAGAACCCGTATGTGCCGCCGCCCCTTTGGAAATTTGAAACCCCTACGACAGCCGGTTTCAACGCCTCACTGATCGCAGTGGCCGGATACTCAGACGGGTTGTCCGCCACATATTGTCCCACATCAATGATCCCATCCTCCACATGAGTCACAGGATTGGCTTTCGTAAAATCCGACAGGTACCAAACAACCAACGCGCCCCCAACCAAGGCCCCCAACAAAGCCGCCAAAAACACAGGCAGCACACTTCTTTTCTGCCCCCGACCATAATACTCCATGCTCAGGCCTCCTTCCCCAACGCCATCGAATCCTCCGTTGCCGCTATTGAACCGTTCATTCCGGGGTCCTCCATGGTTATAAGCTCATGAGGGCCATAGCGTGGTGCCACCCGGATCTTGAGACGTGGGCAACGCCGCTTCACCGGCGAATCCCTTAGAATCGAACACACTGTGCGTAACGCCAGCTCCGGCGTATTGTTCTCCTCACTCAGATGCGCTAACACAACCCGTTGTGTATTGCTCTGGACCCAACGACACAAACCCTCAGCCGCCTGAACATTGCTCAAATGACCGCAGACGCCTGCCACACGCTTTTTCAGACTCTGAGGATAACTGCCCCTCCACAAACGGTCGAGATCATGGTTCGCTTCAATCACAATACACGTACAGCCTGTCAGCACCTGGTGCATTCGTTCCGTCAGCATACCGGTATCCGTAAGAACACCCAAAGTCCCAAACCTTCCCGTAACCCTTATCCCTTTTCCTTGCCGGCAATCATGAGACGTCGCAAAAAAATCCACATGCATCCCCGCCACAGAAGCCTTATCGATAACAGTTCTTTTTTGATCACCTGTCAACCGCCCCAAAGGTTTCTCCATAGCTTCCCAAACCAAATCTCCGGCATACACGGGAATCCTCAGCCGCCGGGCCAAAGCGCCAACACCCAGAATATGATCCGAATGCTCATGAGTCACAACAATCCCCTCAATCTGACTGACAGGTATTTGCACCTGCGCCAAACAAGCCGTAACCCGATTCGCGCTAATACCGCAATCCACAAGAAAATACCGGCCCTCTTCTCCCACCACAAGGGCATTTCCTGAACTCCCGCTCGACAGGGAACAAAACTCCACGCCGCTTGCCTCCTCGCTCTACCCTAACGCGGGCTCTGCCCGCAAGTATTCAGTATTCAGTATTCAGTATTCAGTATTCAGAATGTGGATTTTCTTGTTTTTTATTGACGCTTCGCGTCTATAAGTTACTAACATCGCCATAACCGTCTCTCACATCGCCATATCAATATCCCACAATCGTCTTGACCGTCTCTCACATGGCATATCAATATCTCACATGGCCTTGATCGTCTCTCACATGGCCACTTGGCCTTACTCCGCCACTGGTTCTGTCCCCGGCTCCGTATCAGGTGTATCAGGTGCATCAGGCGTATCTTGGGCCCCTTGAATCAAAGTATCCAGGAAAGATATTTCGCTTTCCTCCTCCGTGAGTGACTTGCCCTTTTCCCATTGCGCGATTGCTCCGGCATTATCAGCGAATCCTTCTTTGAGCACCAGGCCAAATATATAGTATCCATAGACATCGTCCGGTTTAACCTCAATTAATCGGCCGCAAAACACTTTGGCATCCTCATACCTTTGGGCTCTATAGCATGCATGAACAAGATCATACAAAAGATTCGTTGAAGGCTTGTCTTGTTCCTCGCTCTGCACCTCATCCTCGTTCTGACCTCCACCTTCATTCTGAACCTCAGCCAGTGCTGCCTCCTCAGGCTGTGCCTCTTCCGCAGCTTCATCAGCCAGCGCTTTCTCATAAGCCATTTTATAAAAATCAGCAGCTTTGCCCCAATCAGACAACTCATCTGACGACATCCCGGAACCAGCCTTATAGCTATAGAGCTGAGCTATATAGCTGTGCATTTGGAGATCCGGATTGTCGGCCATAAGCGCCTCATACATCTCAATCTCCGCAACAAGCTGATCATACTGTTCCTGAATGGTCAACTCCGTATTCTGCTTCGCATTCCTATTGGGGTTGGAAAAATATGACCCAAACGCGGTAAAAGAAGACCCTGCCAAAGCTACGGACAGAACCACCGCGACAATAATGATAACTTTTTTTTGCGCTTTCTTATTAAACATGCCGCCACCTCATTTATAGAATAAAAAATACCAACAGATTATTGTCAATCCTCAGTCCATGGACAATTGAAGTGTTTCACGAATCTGTAAATAGTATGCCACCTCCAGCCTTTTCTTTTGCAAGACACACCCCAGTTCATAAACATCAAACAAAGAACCTCCATGAGTCACATTGGAAGCGTGACATCCGCCGCTACAAGAAAACCGTGCCCAACACATCCGACAGGCGGCTTTGCCGTAAATATTCGCCTGACGAAACTGATCCGCCAGTTTCGTGGCCGCCGGATTCCGCACCACATTTTCCCATGAATCCCCTTGCGCGTTGTCAGCGCCATTCATAAGGGAACCCATGCAAAAAGCCTCCTTCCCAACAAATTGATGGCACGGATACAGATCCCCTTCCGGAGAAACCGCCAGATACTCAGTCCCCGCTCCACAGCCGGACACCCGTTTGGGTAAGCAAACGCCAGCCAATCCGGCGTTAAAATGGAAAAATGTAAAGCCGCCCTTCCGCGCTTCTTCCCCAAGTCTGTCATAAGATTCCCCCAAGACATCTATATCCTTATGGGTCAAAGCGTAGTCGCACACCGCTCCCGACGACGCGGTTCCCGACGGCGACGCGGCTCCCGACGACGCCGTTCCCGACAACACCGCTCCCGACGACGACGCTCCCGACGACACCGCTCCCGACGACGACGCGAGCGATCCTGATGCTGTTACGGTTGCCGGGGCCACCACCGGTTCCAGAGAAATTCTCTCAATCCCCAACCCGGCCAGATGCATAACATCGCGGTCAAAATCCAAGTTATGACGGGTATATGTCCCCCGAACGTATGCATACGTTCCGGTGGCGTAGCGGGACGTCTCTTTATGGTTACGCATCCAAGCACTGACCCGATCCGCGATAATCCTGTAACTTCCCGAACCATCAGGAAAAGGGCGCATTCGGTCATGAACTTCAGGTCTGCCGTCCAAGCTGAAAACCACACTGATATGTTCCTTCTCAACGAAATCCTGCACTTCTTCCGTAAACAATACGGCGTTTGTTGTCATCGTGAATTTTGCCGTTTTGCCTGTCTTCTCCTCCAGTTCACGCCCATATAACACAAGATCCCGCACCACCGGCCAATTCAACAAAGGTTCTCCGCCAAAAAAGTCGACTTCGCAATGAGGCCGCTCACCACAAGCCTGAAAAATAAAGTCCAAAGCCTTCTTCCCCACATCAAGGCTCATCATGCCCCTTGCACCGCCAAAATCTCCCGTACCGGCAAAACAATAACCACAGCGCAGATTACAGTCATGAGCCACATGAAGACAAATCGCTTTAATACGCTTGTCCGTGTCGCGCTCAGACTCTTGCCACTCAGAATCCCGCTTAGACCCCGCCCTACCACGAGTGCCTTCACTCACAGGTTTTGAAAACAAAATTTGCTGTTCTTGCAACCCGGCCAATTCATGAAGAATATCCGCTTTAGCCCCCTCAGGCAGATCCTGACCTGTTGCCGCAATCATCTCCTCAGGCCTCTCCAGGCTTTGAGGATATGCTTTCTGGTAGGCTATCCACTCTCCAATAAGGGCGAACGTCAAATCATCCAAAAGATGTAATGATCCGGAGTTGACATCGTAGGCGATATTCAGACCACCTTGCCTATAGATATGAACGTTGGCGCCAATCGGATAATTTGTTATTGAATCAATAAGCATGGGTTTCTCTTTTCCTTCTTTGAAATGTCCTCTCATTATGATAGCAAATTCCGTCACAGATGTCACCTGGTACCTGGCACCGGGTCCACATGGGTTCACCTGGTTCACATGGGTTCACATGGGTTCACATAATCCCATCTGATATAGAAAACGTATTGAAAAATGCCAACTCGATAGGTTATAATCAATATGTGAATAAATAAACAAACTGATGGGGTGGAGAATATGGCGACAAGAAGCTGGAAAGAGAAAGCCCGCACACCCAGCTGGGAAGAGAAATCCAGAGCCCTCAGTTGGGAAGAGAAAAACCGGTCTCCCAGTTGGGAAGAGAAAGTCCGCACGCCCAGTTGGGAAGAGAAAACCAGAACCGCCAGCTGGGAAGAGAAATTGCGAGTTCCCAGCTGGGAAGAAAAAGACCGCGTCCCAAGCTGGGAAGAAAAAACACGTATGGCCAGCTGGGAAGAACATCCCCGTTACGCCAGTTGGGAAAAAGAAATCGGTTGATATTTGGCCGCGAGGCTTTATTCTCACCTCATAATTTATACGTGATAAGAGCGCTTTTACGACTCTTGAAGCTTATCCTGCTGTTGTACATAGCGCGCTGCGGCCTCCCGCAAGTACCCGTGATCCGCACAGAGCCTTTCTATTTCCGCATCTGTATCGGCAATACGCTGGGCAATCTTCTTCGGGGTAACAACAAAATCTTCCCCCAACAACTTGAAGACCCTCTCGCATTTTGATTGCATAATCTTGGGATCGGATACATCTCTATTCATCCCCGCACCTTCAAGACCTTTGCGCATGCTTTCCGCAAACTGATAAGCCGGCATAAGCAAAACACGGGCAAACAAGTCAGCCTGCCTGTCAATTTCTCTTTTCTCAGGATCGTTCTGTAATTCAATATATTCCGGTGTTGCGTGTTCAAAACAAGCATCCGTTAAGTCGTTTCTTTTTCCTTTGTGAATAAAAAAATGCCCTATTTCATGCGCAATGCCCCGCCGACGGCGTTCAAGAGGTATATCCTCATTGTACCCGATTAGGCGATGTCCGCCCACCTCTTCTATCTCATTTTTCTCGTCCACGATGATAAAGCTTTGGATAAAAGACTTTGTTTGACACGAATGAACAGAGAACCCATGCTCGATAGCAAGAGCTGTAACATCAAGATTATTGTTAGTGAAATCAAAGGCACTTGCACGCACTTCATTGGCGCAGGCGCGGATTTGTTCGTCCTTCATGGTCGATTGTGTCAGGGCCATATAATTCACCTTCATCATGGAATATTGTTATGCTTTTATATAGGGATTATACTTGGTATCGCTACATATAGCAAGCCTTGTGATGATCAATTCTACAACAGGCAATCCTGTGATCTGCTTGTATCCAATCCAGCTACACAACACAGGTGTGTACAAAAGGCGGCTTTAAGCATCTGCCCATAGCCGCCTTTTACCTGTTCGCTAAATGCTGTGACACAAATCTGTAACATCACTGCGACATCATCAGAAGTTCATTCCACACTTAGAAACCTGACTTGGGCACGCCGACCTTATTCTTCTCATCGTCATCACCGTCATCATCATCATCGTCGTCATCATCGTCATCGTCGCTGCCGTTATCAATATCATACTGAGCGGTAACCGTCAGATCGCTGATGATGAGATTAAAGGCTTTGTCCCATCCAACGAATTTGTAGCCAATCCTGCTGGGTGCCGCCGGCGCAGTCGCGGCATTGCCATGACCAACTGCCTGATCTTTCAGAAGAGTCCCGTTCCAATCAACAAACTTCACAAAATACGTTACGCCTCCGTAACCCAGCGCCGGGATAATGACCCTATTAGTCTCCTCACAGCGGCTACACTTAAAGAGATCATAACCATCCTCATCGCGGGTTGCATCTTGATGATCAACAAGGACGCTGAAGTCATGGCCAAGGGCCGCCACATAACTATCCACCATGGTATGGCTGACATCATTCCCGCAGACATGGGTCGTATACCCTTGATCCGAACAATTTGGAACGGTCATTATATCGCTCCAAGCATGACCTGTCGCCGGGAAACCGACTCTATTGGTCTCATCACAACGGATGCATTTGAAGAGGTCACAACCCTCTTCTTCGCAGGCCGCATCTTTGTGATCAGCCAGGACGCTGAATTCATGGCCGAGGGCAGGCACATAGCTGTCTATATAATTGTGATCGCTGTTCTTAGCACAAGTATGGGTTGTGTAACCCTGTTCTGTACAGTTCGGTGGCGTCACCATCTCAGTCCAGGCATGACCTGTCGCCGGGTAATCAGCTCTATTTGTCTCATCACAACGAACACATTTGAAGAGATCATAACCATCTTCTTCACATGACGCTTCTTTTTGGTCAACCAGGACGCTGTAATCGTGGCCCAACGCCAAAACGTTGCTATCCACATAGTTGTGGGCACTGTTGTTAGCGCAAACATGGGTCGTGTACCCTTCCCCTGTACAGGTGGGAGGCGTAACAACCTCGCTCCAGTTATGGCTGGTTCCGGGGATTACGATTGTATCGGTCAAGTCACAACGGCCACATTTGAAAACATCATAGCCGTCGCCGCCTTCTTCGCAAGTCGCATCTTTATGATCAATCAGAACACTGAAGTCATGGCCAAGAGCCGGAACGCGGTTATCCATATAGTTGTGGGCACTGTCGTTAGCGCACATATGCGTCGTGTAGCCCTCTTCAGTACAGGTGGCCGGTGTCACTGTGTCACTCCAGGCATGTCCGAGTGCCGGATAATCGACTGTATTGGCCAATCCACAACGGCTACAATTGTAAATGCTGAACCCGGCAACTTCACAGGTCGCATCTTTACTGTCAACCAAAACGCTGAAGTCATGACCGAGAGCAGCCACATAGTTATCCGCATAATTATGAGCACTGTCATTGGCGCAATCATGGGTTGTGTATCCCTGCTCTGTGCAATCGGGAGGCGTCATTCCCTGATGTTCAACTCTCTGGCCATCTTTGCGATGGAAGTACGATCTCTGGTGCTATTCGGTTCATTACCTGCGGCTGCTGCGGTTGCTGCAGTTGGCGCTTGATACGTAATCATGGTGGTTATTCCAAGAACTAATGCAATAATCAATGAGGCCGGTAGTGCGATGTGATATTTTCTCATGATCTTTTCCCCCAAGTTTTTATCTTTCGATCTAGAAAAGGTATCTTATCTTATCTCCGTCTCAATCGATAATGTAGCATGTAACAGAACAGAAGGATAATATGCTTGTAGAAGTCGCAAATAGTCGATCGAAATAAGCCTGCCCGGAAGCAAGTATTTACCATATGCTGACTTTTTCATAGCGTTCCGGCAAATTATGTTCCATCAATGTAATAATTCGTAGCATGCCACAAGATTATTGGGGGGATTTTTATATTTTTTCAAGCAAATTTGCATACTCATCAAAACGATCCAGTATTTTGACCTCAGCATCGTTCAACTCTAATTCTTCTATGATTTGCTCGCGGGTTTTGTTTTTCAGCATTTTTCTGTGAATGAGGTGGACTAGAACTCTGAGTTCGCCTTCTTCTCTGCCTTCTCTTCGTTTCTCCTCAAGCCATCCCTTCTTATCCGCTACCTCAAAAAAATATTCTGTCGCTGTACTCATATTCATAACCTCCATAAAGATCAATTTGTTCGCCTGCCGTACCCGATCCAGATACACATTATTCATTTCGAGGATTCTCTGTTCCCTATGAGCGCTAAGAATACTCATAACATCGTCAAAACTGAGTTTGCTGCCCAAGTTCTTGAGAAAGAGGTTGTCTTCCTTCGAGAGTCTGTTGCGTTCCAACAATTGAACCGGAAAGATCTCTCCCTCTATATAATATATCCCACCGCCTTTATCATCAACTGTTAATTTTCGCTCACCTTCCAGGCTCTTTATAAGCTCCCTTGGATGCTTGGTAAAAGCAAAGGTTAATGTGATGTCGCTCTTGGGCACTCCCTCGAAAACGCTATAGAGTAATCCGTATGCCAAAACTTTATCATAGTCTGATACTGTTAGCGAATCTGTCTCTGATTTATACTCAAAAATGTTATGATTCCTGAAGATTCGACCAATATTTTTCTCGATCCGCACTTCCCTTTCCTTCTTAATTATGAGAACATCAATTTTAAGCGCTTCTTTGCTTAGCAGATGCTCATTCTCATACATCAAGACATCCCTGTATTCCAAAAATTCCAATTGAAGTGCCGCGCAAAAGGCCTCGTGCCAATAGATCTTCTGCTGTTTTTTACTATCTGATTCCTTCAAATTCGTCTCCACCCCTCTTTTTTGACTTGGCCAGATACGTCATAATATCAGCCGCATACCGATATATTAGATCAATTGTTTTAATATGTCAAATAAGAGATTATGAGGTGCCCACCCGGACTCAGCGTCAATCAGAATAGCATATGTTGATCCCGCTAATTCAATCGTGATTCAGTAAACGGAGAGAGGGGCAAGAAGCCCCTCTCAACAAGCACACTTATTTCAATTCCAATGTGAGAATTGATTATTTGATCTTGATTATGGTCGTTTCCACCAGTTCATTCGTAATGTCCGGCAACCATTTTATTACTGAACCAAGGTCGATAGTTTGCGCGAAACTCTCACTGAAATCGACAACGGTTGTCTCCCCGGCAACAATTTCAAAATCCTCAGTCTCTACCACCGATACCTTATCGATCGGATTGTAGTAGGTGAAAGTAGCCTGATAAGTTCCGGGCTGCAATTGATTCCAGGTATCTTCCTCTACAAGATTGCCTTCGGAATCATAAACCATGATATCGACGTTTATTGATCGTGGTTCTAAGGTCTTCGAAACAGATTTCTCATCAACCTTATACTCCTTCACATCTTCCCACTCGCGTGGTTCTCCCTCACCGATATTAATACCATAATCAAACTTAAGATTATCAAAGTGGACATAGAGATATATGACATCGGTTTCTGCGTCCAATGTCAAATCAAGCACAGCCTTATTATTATGGTTGAAATCGTTTTGTGAATGAACATTTCCATTTGTAGGCGCGAATTCAGTATCGGATGCCAAGACACCGAATTTAGCCGCGGAAAACGCATCATTAAAAGACACTTCAAGTTTTCCACCGTTGTAGATGACGCTTCCTTCACCGACTTTATCCAATTTGTTTCCTTCTACCAGAGTCAGGGGAATGCTCTCCCCCGCCAGCAAATCAGTCACATTTAATTTCGCGAAAGTGAAATGATTAGAGTTCTTGACTATGCTCTCATTTGCTGCCAACTGGTCTTCCGTCGTAGCGGTCACGGAGCTATAAGACGGTGATAACCATTGGGTGTTCTCGCGATAAGGTGTGATTTCTCTTTGCCAATTCTCAATAATCTTTTCCAAGGTGATTGTCAGCTCAACACTCGCGTTAATGGCCAGTTCGCCGGTAAGGGGTTGCAACTTGTTTTCAAAACCGGTTTTGCCATAGATGGGAACAAGCTGGGGCTGGCAGTCAGAATAGTCGTGCCCATGTTCACAGATCATATAGACAACATCAACGATTTTGCCAGATCCACTGTGGTTCTTGTAATTGTTAAGAACATCCTCAACAGCTGCTTTTGCCCCGGTTATTCCTGCCACACTTCCTTTCCCAGCTTCAATAGCAGCCCAATCGATGCTGTCAAATTCGCCTGAAGGATATTCGATGGCACCCAGCAAGTACCAAGTCACAATCTGAGTGATAGCTCTGTTGTCAGCCAAGGATCCTTCAAACGTGTCTTCAATATAGTTGAAAGCTTTCACAAAATCAGCGAATTCCGCTGAATCCCTATCCATTCTCTCCGCCACCAGATACCCGACGCAACTCAAACCGCTTTGGCCAGCAAAAGCCCGTGAACCGGCGTTAGCACAGAAGGACGCATACCCTTCTCCGCTATCTGTGTTGGTAACCCCAATCGGGAAGATGTCGCCGGTATTGTTCAATCCGGGATATCCCAAAACATAACCGCTCCCATGCCCGTTCACGATGGTGTAGAACGCATCATAATCAAATTCCACACTGCCGCCATACGTTACACCGTTTGCTATGAGGAGATACATGACATCAGCCTGTTCGAAAACCTTTTCGCCTTCCTCCGTCAGAACCTCTTCAATAGCATACCACCCATCATCGAGATTGCCGAATGTAAAGACATCACCATCCAGAATGGCTTTTGCTACAGGTGTTAGTCCCTCAATCGGTGCTCTGTCCGCATCAACTTTGTAGAGATAGAAGCCTTCAATAAGATCGGCAATACCATAGTCTGTTCCCTCAACCCAAGCCGTGATCTCGACGCCTTCCACAGTTTTTACCAGGGAGATGCTGCCCTTGGGACTGCCTATTTTGGGTGTTCCCGGATTATATCCGCTAATGTTGAAGTTAACATTGCCGGCTTCTGTCGTCTTTAAGAAGCTTTCGCTCTCATTATTGTTGCCTTTGTTCTCATAAGCAATTTCCCAGCCATAGGGTGCCACAATAACCCAGCCCATGTTGTTGCCGCCGCCGTTGACTGAAGGGCCCATGTCCGGCGTCCACTCAAACTGTTCGCCGTTGGTAAAGGTTATCTGCATGCTTGTGATAGAGTTGAAGTTCTTTCCCGAATAGACAAGGTGCCAGGTTTCCGGGGTCGCAGTGCCCGCATAATCAGCTTCGATTTTGAAGACATTCTGCCAGCCTGCTTCTTTGAAACTGCTGCCGCTTCCTTTAAGATAAACCGTTTCCTCTGTGGCAACAGAACTCCCGTTCCCATTCCCGTTCCCATTCCCACTATTCCCATTGTTCCCATTGTTCCCGTTAGCCGCTGACGCCGTTATCGTAAACGCCAGCAACATGACCATCGCGAGAACCAAAACCAATCCTTTTTTGATCGCTGAATCCATCTCTACAAAACCCCCCTAAAGTGTTTATTCTTCTCGTTTTTCCGGAGCCGAGATCCTCCGCTTGCCACGCTGATTGTGCTTGTCCTGCCCCGCTCTTCCTTTTCGTCTTCTGTGACACATTAAGTATAAATTGTGTATAAAAGTATAAATGGTTATGGGCCGACGACCAGGTAAGCGTTTCTCACAATCGCACCGTCGCGTGAGTGCCAATGAAATGGTTGGCTATAAGTAATATTCGCAGAGGACACATGGTTTTTTGGGGGTTTAACGTGAACAAACAAAAAAACATCCGTATCATGCGAATCGCGTCGGATGTTTTTCGGTTCGCAACCGTCGGCAGAGACGTCCTATTCGCTTCGTTTCAGCTTTAGAGAATACGCTTGTGTTATATGTGCCCCCAAGGGCGCCTCAAACCAGCATCCGGTCAAGGCTCGCCCCACATAGCCTTCACCGTTGCCGTAATGCGTGCCCCATTCTGCCGGGATTGTATAGGATCCATAGTCGGTATGGCTAACGCCCTCAATGACATAATAGCTCTTGTAGAATGTTGCCGTGAACCGGTCATTCCCGCTTGCTCCGAACTCGATGACCGCGTATTCGTTCGTATCCCAGAACCCGTTGGCGAACGCGACGAAGCCGTCGCCCTCCGGGGTGGAGTTGGAGAAATAGCACAGTACCCCTTGATCCCACCATAGGTCATAATGAGATTTGGAGGGGATCCCGTTATTAATTGTGATGAAAGGCTCCGGTCTGTCAACATCCTTGTTGGGCTTTGGTCCGGAATTCGAATTCGAATTTGAATTAGAATTTGAATTCGAACTCGAATTTGAATTTGAATTGGGATTTGAATTCGATTTGGAATTAGCGTTTGAACCGGAACCAGAATTGGAATTCGAATTCGGATTGGCGTTCGAACCGGAATTCGAATTGGCTTTGGCGTTGGCGTTGGAATTCGCGTTGGTGTTGGCGTTGGCGTTGGCGTTGGAATTCGCGTTGGAATTGTCATTGGAATTGTTGCCGTCGTTTTGCTTCGCGGTCGAGTTCGCCTTAGCGGCAATCTTCTCATCCTCTATGAGTTTGATAATATCCGAAATACCCATCCCTTCGATTCCCTCGATCTCCATCCGGGGATTAAGCTCATGCAGTTCTTCAGCAATCTTAAGCTTTCCCGGAGATATACCATGTTTTAAGGCGCGGTCACGACCGGCCATATCGGAATAGCTGACAAACACTTTCCCGAACCCTTCCTCAAACAAGATCGTTTCGATCTCAACACATTTCTTTGTGATCGTGTCCCGGTCTTCATCTTGGCCTACCAGGGTGATGAGGATCTTCTCTCTCCCCTCATCGCTGATATCATACCCCATGCCTTCCGCAAAACGCAGGATCGTGAGAATGGTATCGTTGCAGGTGTTTACCCGTTCAGCGAGAGGTTCCGGGCTGCCGGCTTCCATGACACGAATATCCTCAAGCAGGGCATCACCGGCCTCATTCACACCGTGTACCTCTTTCACCACGCCCACAGAATCAACAAGCAGTTCTATTGAGGGGTTGATGTCAATATAGACATAATAATCCGAAACCGTATGGGAGGTCATGATCTCCCCCGTCCGGGACGGCAGGATCAGGATCCCCAGGATCGTGAATAAGATGAGACACGCCGCCACCAAAGAGGCCGATAAGGCAATCCGATTCTTTGGCAACCATCCCGGCCCCGGTCCCGGCCCGGATACGGGCCCGGATGCGGACGCGGATGCGGACGCGGATACGGGCCCGGATACAGACGCGGGTTCGGGTGCTACCTGAAAATCAATCTCCGCCCCTATATCCGCTTCTGTGTGGCCACAGACATAATGAAAGCAGCCGTCAGTGTCCATCACATTGACGCCCCTATCCTTAATTTCGAAGATAATGCCTCTCATCGGTCATCGCCTCTTTCAGATGCTGTCATTATTTCGACATTCACCTCATTTATCCTTTGAATCATAATCCCTGTGTGAAACATAACCCCTCAGATGCTCGAAATCTCCCTGGAGTATCATAAGTGACGCTATTATAAAAATGCGTGAACGCTCAATCGTTTTATGGGGTAGTTTCGTTAACATCGCAATCTTTTTCACAGGATAATAATGCTTCGTCTTCATAATATGTATTATTTCGTCATTTTCGGCGACCTCTTTGGTTATTCGGTCATAAAGTACGCGGGTCTTTACGTGTTTTGGAGAATGCTTAACCAAGGCATCCATGGTGATGCCCCACGCCTTAAGCTCTTGCTTGAATGCCTCAATCTCGATTGCGAGATCTCTCTGTCTCTGCTCCGCCTGGAAGGCTTTCAGGGAAACCTCGACAATGGGACGGCTTTCCTCAGTAGGGTTCTCCCTCTCCGGGTCCAGCGAGATGGTGACAACCTTCTTCTTAGAAAGTGTGCGCAGAGAATCGATCAACCGCCTGTGGACAACCCTCTCCAAAAAAGGGTAAAAATGGCCTTTCTCCGGATCATATTTCATGACAGCTTCATGAAAAGCCTGCATCGCCGCAGATTTCATCTCTTCCCGTATCTCTTGCGAACTCCCGACATGCTTGGCTACCCTGCTCTTAAGATAAGGCTGGAAATCTAATAAGAGCCGCTCGAATTCCCTCTTACTTTTTGCCGCATCTATCGCTCGTCCGTTAAGATCTTGATCCTCCCCATGGGGTTTCTCCGGTATATCCGTCCCTTTTCCCCCAAAATCACGCTCTGTGTTCTCATTCGAAAATTCCATTGAAATCAACAGATACCCCCCTCAACAGAAATGTTCAAAAGCCGTTCGGCGCCAAGACAGGATATCTTAGTAACTTATAGACGCGAAGCGTCAATAAAAAACAAGAAAATCCACATTCTGAATCCTGAATACTGAATACTGGATACTTGCGGGCAGAGCCCGCGTTAGGACTCAATACCCTCACTATGTCACAATTTTATCATACTCTCAGACGATTTGCCCGAAGTTATCTAAAAAGATAGAATCTTCTGTCTTTATTGCCGTGTGAACATGTATCCCTTGTTATACAGGCTCACAATGAAATAATCTGCTGTCTTTTCCTCTCTGAGCTTCTTTTTCAGTCTTGAGATATGCAGCCGTACCGGTTGGGCATCGTTGTTCATTTTGGTTTTCCAAACACTTTCGTAGATCGTTGTGCAGGAAAGCTCCCGATCCTCGTTCTGAACCAACAACAGAAGCACCGCGAATTCTTTCGGGGTCAGCCCCGCGTCGCGCCCGGCTACGTACGCCTTTTGTTCATCGAGCATCAGGGTCAAGGCCCCTCTTGTGATGACGAACGCTTCCTCGATTTTTTTGTGGTTCAGTTCCATCCTGCGCAACTGGCTCTTAATAACAGCAACAAACTCATTTCGGTCAAAGGGTTTGGTCAAATAATAGTCGGCGCCGGACCCCAACCCTTCTACCCGATCTTCTGTTTCTATTTTCCCGGTCAGAAACACCACCGGCACATCCGATCGTTTCCGAAACTCTTTGCACAAAGAGCGGCCGTCACCATCCGGCAGCTCGATATCAAGCACCACCAAATCGGGAGACTCTCGTTCAAAAACCGCCCTGGCCTCGGAAACGGTATAGGCTATAAGGACATTGTACCCATGCCGTATCAGCAGACGGGCATTGAGTCGGGCAAGACGTATATCATCTTCAACCACAAGAATCAATGGGCTCCGCTCAGACATATCCCCCATCCTCCTTGAGTAGGAAAGACACCGTGGTTCCACGTTCTTTCTCGCTGTCAATCCGGATTTCCCCGCCGTGGGCCAGAATGATTCGTCGGCATAGATACAGACCGATCCCATGGCGCCAGTGGTCAGACTTGGTGGACACATATTGTTCCAAGGCGACCCGGGCCATTTCCGGATCCATTCCCACGCCGTTATCGATCACACTGACGACTTGGCCGGCATCCGACCGCTCCAATTTGATTGTGATATTGCCCTCCCATGTGTGACGAAAAGCGTTGGAGAGCAAATTGATCATCACCTGCTCAATACGCAAGGGATCCAGCCATACTTTTGGCAGGTTGTGCTGAAGATCACAGACAACCTGGTTGTTGTTCTCGTCCAGCTTTTTATGCTGAGCACCACACAAGGCCGAAAGCAATTCAGCCAGCTTCACAGGCTGCCGGTTCAGGGAGATCCTCCCTTTTTCAATGGCTACACTGTCCATCAAATCCAACAAGATGTTGCTTATGAACGCCGTTTCCTGTACAATCACCTTCTGATTCTCGATAATCTCGTCCATATTCAATGGCTCCTCAGCCAATAAGTCCATGGTATCGCTGCCACTGGCCGAAATAACCGTCAGAGGCGTGTTCACCTCATGAGCCACCGCCGCGAGAAAATCGCTCTTGATATCATCGTATTGGGCCAATGTCTCGTTACGAGCCGAGAGCTCGCGATTATACTCCTCAATCTGTTCCTGCTTTCTTCGAAATATCCGGGTACGCATCAAGAGCACAATAAGAATAATCGACGAGGCCGTTACAAAATTGAGGATCATACTCAAAAAATAATCGGCTTCCGATGCCAGAACAGCCATCGTCCCGGGACTGTAATAGGAGATCAGGCAGCAGGAGATATACAACACCCCTTCCACAACAAGGGCGATATTGCGTTCGGATTTCTCCAGCAACAATGCCGTAAAAGAAAAGGCAATGATAAACACATAAGCCCCACTCCTGTAGCCGCCGCAAACAAAGAACAAAATCGGGAATAACACCCAAAACGCGAAGACAACAAAGACCCAGCTGCAAAAATGGTAACACTTCTTCCTGTAGGCAATCCGCAACAAGACAAAAGACAACACCGAGACCGTACAATCGATGACGGCTGTGCCAAGACTCTCTTTCACAACAAGAGCCAGCGCCGCAATCCCTACCCCCGCTGCTATACCAACCATAGAAAGTAAATGATAAACCTGCGCTCGAAAGTCAGTATCCTGATCGAAATATTTATTCAGGAACCTTTGGATTAGTATATTTCGCATCGACATAATCTCCCTTGCCTGCGAATGAAGTAAAAAATTTGGAGAATACGACTATCAACTCTTATGGTAACACAAAGCAGCCTTGAGCCGCAAGTTCCCGGACAGGTATTCCTCAAGTCAAATTTACGAGTCAAATTTTCCCGTAAATTTCCCGTAAATTCCCTGCCCTTTCACGGAAATTTTTCTTGACATCAGGGCTTTCGCCATGTAATATTATACTTTGGTGTGGGCCATTAGCTCAGTCGGTAGAGCACCTGACTTTTAATCAGGGTGTCCCGCGTTCGAGTCGCGGATGGCTCACCATCACCAGTCTATTCTCAATGAGGCGCGTTGGAGAAGCGGCTTAACTCACCAGCCTTTCACGCTGGCATCCACGGGTTCGAATCCCGTACGCGTCACCAAGAATTATAAGCGGGCGAAACCCGCCTCAGATATCGTAATTTAACATAACCGTAGCCTCATAACAGTTGTTGAGCCTTGCGTTTTCGAGGATCACTTGCGATCCCAGATCATTCACATTGTCAACTTGTATGCGCAGGTTTCTCACATCCAGAATCCCGTTGGTCACAATCAATTCATTGTTTAGGGCGTTTTTCATGAGCATCTTTTTCCTCCAATTGGTGTCGGTTTCCAGGTAGCCACCCCTCAGGTCCATATCAACCAAAAGCGTGAACTTCGCCAGATTAATCCCGAAACGATTGTCCGGAGAAGACAGGCCCTCTATTTCCTTGATTTCCGTTTCTGATATAACCATATTCTCCATGACAATATTGATATACTCCTGTGACAACACCATCGATTCGATAACTTTTTTCACATCGGTATACCTGGTATTGTCGGAAATGCTTAGAGAGCCCAACTTCTTTAACTTAGAAAAGTCGAAGGTGTTATCGAGATCACAACGGCTCATATCCAGGTGGTACAAGTCTGCATTCGTCAAAACGCCGTTTTCGATTTGCCGGTTGCCGGCAAGGGTGAGATACATGAGGCCCGTCAAATCAGAGAGGGGCGTGATATCTTTGATGGCGTTGTCGGACAAATCGAGATAGGTGAGGCCGTGCAAAACTCTCAGCTCGCTGATATCAATCATGTTGCTGCCGGCCAACGTCAACACGGACAGTGTTTTCAAGGCGCTGAATCCTGTTATATTCTCATTGTGAGATAGATTCAAACTTATGACGTTTGCGTTTTTGAATCCTGACACATCCGTGATAGAGTTGTTTGATACATCCAGAAATTTGATCACATAGTTGTTAAACAGGCTCATGTCAGAGATCCCACAGTTCTGAGCTATTAATTCATCCAGGGAGATATTCTTCAAAGCGCTCCAATCTGTTATCGGGTTGCCGGATATATCGATTCTGCTTATCTGGGTATTCTTGAGGCCATCTAAAGATGTGAGCGCGTTCCCCGCCAGATCTAATGACCACAGGGATCCATATTCCTCCAATGAATCCAGCTGTGTGTAGGCGTTCGAACTCAGGTTAAGATAGACAATCCCTTGGGGTAAAAGGGTTGCGTATTCAATATTCTTGTTGTCCGATATATCCAGATTATAGAGGGCTTCCATCCCTGTGAGATCCGGCAGCCGACTTATCCCGCAATGGCTCAGATTCAAGGTGTTAAGGCCCATCAACGCATCATAACCGGTGACAAGCGTATTTCCGGACAGATTCAGACTCTGAATGTTTAAGGGACTCAGGCTGCTGACATCTGTAATGGCGTTGTCTGACAAATCTAAATAAAACAAATTCGAAAATATATCAAAACCCTCCAGATGCACGTCGGTCAAATTCATATCG
This sequence comes from Peptococcaceae bacterium, assembly GCA_009778595.1. GTDB lineage: Bacteria > Bacillota > Desulfitobacteriia > Desulfitobacteriales > Syntrophobotulaceae > WRJI01. Next base: position 21,035 of record WRJI01000014.1, read on the forward strand.
GTCAATTCCAGCGCGTAAATGCTGTCTAAGGCTAATTGACTGACATAATCCTCTCCCCCCATACTGATGAACGTGTTCCCTAATTTGCTGATCAGGATGTCCCTGATAACGTCATTTTGGATATCGCTAACCTTGTACGTTTTCGTCATACCGCCTTGTTCCATCGACGTTCCCACACCACTCAACCAATTTTCGACATCTGCGTCTTCATAGGAAATATAGAAATAACCGCCGTCTCCCCACCAGCTTCCCCACGAATTCAAAGCGATATAAGCGCCATCATTTTGGGGTTTGTTGCCTTTTTCACTCACAAAATTGTTTTTGGAGAAAGCGTCATCCCAGCCGACGATGCTTACGGCATGGTAGCCTCGATAACTGTTCCCCTCTTCACAATAGAAAGCCGCGCCGTTTGGCGAATCATTCAGAACATCCGGCGCACTGGTCACCGCGTACAAGGAACCGTTGTTCATGATGTGTCTTTTCACCGCGCTCCTGAATTTTTCGACTTCTTCCGGGGTGCTGATGTCTTCTATATCAAAAGCATTCTTGATAAGCCTCGGGAAATTGACCGTGCTCGTCACCGTTGCGACGGAACTCATCTTATAGAATTCCATATATTCGTCTTCTTCGTAGTCTCTGTAATCCATCTGCAAAACCGGTCCCGAAACTTTCAGGTAGTCTTCGAAATCACTGAAATTGCCGCCGTCATGAACATTGCGCCAACCGTACATGAGATTTGAAGTTATATAGTCCACATGGATTTCTCCCAAATCGTAAGAAGGCTCATCATGAAGCTGCAAAAAAGTCTCCATGGATTTAAGAGCGGCAAAATCCCAGCACAACCCAAAGGATCCTTGATCTTCAACAATAAGTTCAAGCTGATCCGCCAAATTGAATTTGACAGGCAAAACCGCTTCTGTCTGATCCTCAATAATGGTATCCAGATGTTTGAAAGGAACCTCTTCCTTCTTGGGAACAACCTCGATCTCACTTTTTTCTTTCTCGGTAAGCTTTTCGTATTCCTTGTATTCTTCGGTGTATCTCGATTCGATAGCTTTCTCCAGGTCGGTTTTATCCTCTTTGAGCAGCTCGTTGATGACGTGCACCACCTGTTCATCTTGAGAACCCCGTTCTTTTTTCTCCGCAACGACGATGCTTATAACAACAATGGCGGATATGACAATAACCAAGGCACAAGAAGCCACAAGCAACAACTTGTTAATATTCATTTTCCATTCCTTTCCGCAACTCACGCGGGCTCTGCCCGCAAGTATCCAGTATTCAGTATTCAGTATTCAGAATGTGGATTTTCTTGTTTTTTATTAACGCTTCGCGTCTATAAGTTACTATATACCGTTAGCCACCTTGCTCAAACAAATCTCCCGTTGGCACTGATCCGCCACATAACGATCATGGGTAGCTATAATAATGGTTTTTCCCATTCGATTCAACATTCTCAGCATATCCAATACCGTATCCCGGTTTTTTGAGTCCAAAGACCCGGTGGGCTCATCGGCCAACACGATGCTGGAAGGTTTGACCAGAACCCGGGCAATCGCCACCCGTTGCCTCTCGCCGCCGGAGAGCTGATAGATCCGTTTGCTCTCCAAACCCGGCAACCCCACCCGTTCCAACGCGTCCGCGACAATCTCCAGCTGCCGGTTGATTTTGGTCTTGGTGTACCGCAGGCCCAGCCTGATGTTATACAAAACCGTCTCATCCTCAACCAACCCTGAATCCTGGAACAAATAGCTGATTTTCACTCGCAGAAGCCTCTGGGCTTCCCGGGATCTGATCGGCACGTTGCTTTGGCCGCTGACGACAAGGGTTCCGGAATCGTGGCTCTCCAGCAACCCGATAATATTGAGCAACGTGCTTTTGCCGGACCCGCTTTCCCCTGTGATCGCCACAAACTCCCCTTCCCCGATCTCTTGGGAGAATTTCTCAAAAAGGATGTTGCCGTCATATCCTTTTGTCAATGTTTTCATCTCAATGATCGCCATATCTTTACCCGCCTTTCATAATTCGCAGAACTTTTCTTCGCTGGATCACAGAAAAACTGATCAACGATAACCCCATATCCAGCACGAACAATCCCATACACAAAAGTAACGTGATCAAACGGAAATGGGCGACCATCGAAACAATGAGAACACTTCCCCAAATAACCAGCGTCATGACGAAGTAGCTCTCGAACTTATGCAATATCTGAAACCCCAGGGTATGCTTCAACGCTACCCGGAACCGGTTTTCACTGATATATCCCAACATGTTCTGCATCAGAACCAGAAGAATAATCACGACCAAAATACCACATAGGATCTCGTAGAGCAGAATCCTCCCACGCAAATCCATCATCTGCTGGGCAGCCACCTCATAGATATCCGCCACCGGGAACCGATACGTGTTGGCGTCAAAATGTTTGCCGTACTGCTCCTGAATCTGCTTCCGGGCGTCATTCAGGTCGACCGCGCAGATTTTCAGGGGATTGCCTTTGGAACCGGTAACAGCCTTGTAGTTACCCCCAACACCATTCGCTTCCGTGAGCACCATGAGAATGGCGTTATCCACCTGGTTGCCGTTGTCCGGCATAATATCGTAACGGTAACTGAACATTGATTGATCGTCCTTAAGCCAAGTGACATTCACCTGCTTATCGTTTTGGGATTCCAACTGGGTGTAATAGTCAACGATAGCCCATTCTTTGGCCCGGTACTGTTCCGGCACCAGCAGGAATATTTCGTTCGAATGTTCCACCACCCGAACCTCGTTCCCTTGGACATCATACAAAGCGTGCTTGTACAAGTAGTTTGGGTTAATGACCGCATAATACGCATAGTCATGCGGCTGCGGTTCGTAGTAGGATGCGTACATCTCAAAATCCGCGTAGACAGCATGGAGCCGGTTAAAAAACTGATAGATCTCTTTGTTCCGGGCCAACGCCTCTTGAGCCGCCGCCTCCTGAGCCGCCGCTTCCTGTTCTCTCTCCTCCTCAGTTTTCCCCGCTGTCGAGTCCGTCCTGTCGCCTTGACTGCCGGCTGACCCGGTCGGTTGACTGCCGGATGACCCGGTCGGTTGTGTGTTGGACGTCTCGTTATCCTGATCCGGGTTATCCCGTCGAATACTTTCAACAGAGACAGTATAATAATTCCTGGCCTCCTGCCATTTGGCAAACCCTTTATTATACTGATTCATCAGAGCTTGGGTTTGGGAACCGGTCAACGAACAACAGATAACCAATACCGTCGTTGTCATCAGCTTAACAACAGCGTTAATACTGATAATCGATAAAGTCCCACGTTTTTTGCGCAGGATCTCAGCAATTTTAATGTAGCGGATATAGAAAAAGGGCAGGGAAAGAAACACCACCGCCAGCCCCAGCATAATCCCCAACACAAGGGCCACCTGGCCGAGAAAACTCCAAGCCAACGGTGTCCAGCTCTGGAAAACCACCAGCGACCCAAACAACATCACACACAAAGCGCAAACGCTCAGCACAACAAGTGTGAAAAACGCTTTCTCTATCCAGATCGCAAAATCCGAGAACCCATGTATCTTCGCGATGGCGATACGTCTGTTCGACTGTAAAATATCATGAAACATCACAAGGGAAAAAACAACAAGACACACAGCAATCAGCGCGTAGATCATCCAGAAATCAACAGAAGACGCGGGAGCCTTATCCATTCTTGTGACTGAAATGCCTAACTCATCCCAATCCGCAATAATTTTGTCAGCATCTTTTACTTGTAGGGGCTGCAAAACAAAAACCTGACTGAATAAAGTGGCATCTAAACCGCTTTTCATCGTTCTGATCTCAAAGACTTCGTTGGTGGGAAAACTGTCGATCAACCCGATTTTGCGGTTCTCCTGGTTGAGATTCGTCGACAAGAATACGTCAGCTTCTTTTTCCGATTCACTAAAAAACCGCCCCCCAACCAAAAGGACGTTTTCCCGAATCATCGGCAGAGTATTAATATAGACGTATTTAATCAAAACGGTTTGACCTTCTACCTCCGCCACCCGTGTTACATATAAATTTGCACCATAAGTATCCAGAACCCCGGTAATCTTATCATAAAGAACATCCGGAGCCCCAAAAGTCGTAAAACAGATCATCAAAGCATTATCATTTTCACCGACAGTTTCCAGCTCCGTTCGATAGAAGTCCCTCTCACTGACAAACAATGTCACAAAAGCAAACACTGATGTGAGTATGAATATAACCGCAATCAAAGCCTTCTTCATCGCTCCAACTGTCTCTCCTCTCTGCGACTGCCCATAAACCAACAAGAACTCTGTGTCAAACGATTCTTTCACACTTATATTTAGATTACTCTTTTTCGCAAGATCTGTCTACACTCTGGCACAAATTTTTTGTCGAAAACGAACATTTATCAGAACCGCATTAGTCGCTTAGGCTGCAACAATATCAATAAAAAACAAGAAAATCCACATTCTGAATCCTGAATACTGAATACTGGATACTTGCGGGCGTAGCCCGCATTAGAATTGATATCCTCTCCTCGATATGGTACAGTTTTTAAGGAGTTCCAAACACACGATAAATATCAAGAAAAGGATAAAAAATGAACCTCATTAAAAAACTTCTTTCCGCCCTCTCACTTTGCGCTCTGCTCATCCTTAACGCCTGTTGCAGCGAACAAAAAGACTGCTCAGAGACCGCCGAATCCACGAAAGGCACAATTTACGAAATCGCCGGAACCTCCCCCGGCATATCCGGCCAGACCTGGGAAACCATGCAGGCTTGGCGCCGCCAATCTGTTCAATACGCCCGCCGGTATCGAAACCGTCTTTACATCAACGCCGAGACCACAACCCATACAGTCTACCTGACCTTTGACGACGGTCCCGGCAGCCAAAACACCCCGATAATCTTGGATATCCTCACAGAACATGACGCTGCAGCCACTTTTTTCTGCACAGGAATAAGTATGCAAGCCTATCCGGATATCCTCAAACAGATCGCCGACCGCGGCTTCACCATCGGTCTTCACGGCTGGGATCACCGCCGGTTCACCGATATGCCCGCCGCCGAAATAGCCCGACAAACAGACCGGAGCAACGACCTGCTCTTGAGTCTCACAGGGGTAACCGCGTCAATAACACGCCCGCCCTACGGAGCTATCAACGAAACCGTCATCGAAACTTTGGCGGCCCAAGACCACAAAATCTATCTTTGGTCCATAGATACCTTGGACTGGGGTCAAAAAGACCCCCAAGACATCCTGCGCAACATTCAAGAAAACCTTCGCCCCGGCGACATTATTCTCATGCACTGCGGCGACGGTCAACCGCAAACGGCTCGGATTCTTCCGGAAATTATCGAGTATATTCTTCTTGAGGGTTATTCTTTTGGTCGGTTGTGAGTGAGATTAATCGCCTCCAACCAAGCCACATAGATATCCTTCTCCCCGACCCCAAAAGCATCAATGAAATCCCCGGTCTGGAGCAACACAAGAATCTTTGACCAGCCGTATGTTCGATCCAAATATTCAATATAGGTTTGGGCATAGGTATACCCGTTGCTCTGGGAAAACACCAGTGGGTTCCCTGAACGCGTTTGAGCCAGAGTGGGCACATGTCCTCCGGGATTACTTGGAGGTTGGTCTCCATTCGTCAGATAGAGGGCAACGCCTTCATTTATCCAGAGTCTCATATTCGGATTGATCACATAATTGTAGGCGTGAACCAATTCATGCAACGCCGTCAATTTAATCTCATCATAAGTATGTCCTTTGCCCGGATTAGCCGGAGATGTCAGCAAAACATTCGTGCCGCGATTGTCGCCGACATACCAGTCGAGACTCAGCACAAGGGCGACATAGCCGTACTTCTTAGTTTGGAAAGTGCTTTGTTTATCGTAGATATAGAGATTGACCGAGGGCGGCTCCTCCAACCCAAGTTTCTGCGCCAACCTTTTGTTTTCAACTTCCGTTAACGCGAACACATCTCTCGCGGCTTTTTCTTCGGCTTCATAATAGACAGTCACATAAGTGCCCCGAAAGATATGCATACCCCTTTCCTCCAATGAGAAGGTCGGAACGAAAGATAATGCCGCAATAAGGAGCAGCCCCCCCAAACAAATCAAGCTCACCAAGACCATCATCCTTTTTATTGTCACACATGATTGCCCCCCTTAGTCCCTTGCAGACGCGAAGCGTCAACAAAAAACAAGAAAATCCACATTCTGAATCCTGAATACTGAATACTGGATACTTGCGGTCGAAGACCGCATTAGATACATTATCAACCAAGTACGGGTCAGAAATCAAGGGAATACTGGGCTCATGGCAAATAAAACCATTGACACAGTCTTTCTAATAGTGAATTATAGTACATGAAGCGTCGTATAGCCTGTGCGAAAAGTCCCATCCGGCATTAAATCTTAGGCACTTCCCACTTAAAGCGTCTTATATGGCGTTTTAAAAATGTGCAAAATGGATGTATACTATATTCATGGAGTCATTTTACACGAAAACGGGCTTCGCCTGCTATACGGTTTTCGTAAATCAAACGAATGGAGTGTTCCTATGAGCAACAAATCATCATCCGAACATTTCCGATCCTCACATGTTCAATCTCTGGCGCGGGCACTGCATCTGATTGAAGTTATGACCGACTTCAAACAAGAGATCTCAGTCACAGATCTCTCAAACAAACTCGGCTGGCCAAAAAGCACAACCTACGGCATCTTATCGACATTGCGGGATTATCGCTATATTGATCAATCCCCAACAACAGGACGCTACAAAATTGGTGTGCGGTTTTTTGAGATCGGCAACATTGTCTCCCGCACCTGGGATATTCGCAATGTCGCTGTACCCCACATGCTCAAGCTCAACGCCATCATCGGCGAGATTGTCCAACTTGCCACCGAGGATCACGGAGATGTTCTCTATCTGGAAAAAGTCGACACAACCAAAACCCTGAATATCGTCTCCGAACCGGGCGATCGATTACCCATGCATTGCAGCGGTTTGGGCAAGGTTCTCCTGGCCTACCGCAACAGTGCCGAGATTAACTATATTCTGTCCCACAAAGGCATGCCGGCCAAAACACCTCAAACCATTACAGATCCGGCTGAACTCAAAAAACAGCTGGAACTCATCCGGCAACAAAACCTCGCTATCGACGACAGAGAGATCATGGACGATATTTGTTGCGTCGCCTCGCCAATATTTGATAACGAAGGCAAAGTCAAATTCGCCCTCAGCGTCTCCGGCAAACTCAACAATATGCATGGGCCGAAACGCGAACTGATTATTAGTTCTCTTGTGCAGTGTACCCGGGCTATTTCGGAGGATATGGGGTATGTATTCGGTTGACAGGGGTCTTCATCTGACATCTGATTGCTTCGTTCCGCAGCCTACGTTAGGATATCCAGGAACTCTGTCAAGCGTGAGGTCATACAATCCGCCAGGAATTTAACCATCGGCATAGAGGCTTGTTCTTTATAGTAACTGTCGAAACAGTCGTAGTAGCGTTTTCTGTCTTCCAGGCGAATGACAATGGGCGGATAATTGTTTTGGAGCAGCATATAATTAAGGAGCAGACGGCCTGTCCGGCCATTGCCGTCGACAAAAGGATGGATTCCCTCAAAATCGAGATGGAACAGAGCCGCGCTCTCCAGAGGGTGGCGTTTTTGTGCGATGTGTTCTTCAAGGAGCTGCTCCATTTGGCTTGGAACGAATAGCGGTTCCGGAGGCTCACAGCACGCGCCCAAGATACGGATGGGGATCTTGCGGTAGACACCTTTATCGTTGGGGCGGTCAATCAACACAAGGGAATGAACGTTTTTAATCACTTGTTCACTCAAAGCCTCTTTGTTGAGAACAAGCCTCTGAATATACGCGAAAGCATCTTTGTGACCTACGATTTGCAGATGATCTTTGAGGGGCCTATGTTCGACGACCATGCCCTCCAGAACCAGAGCCGTCTCCTGCATGGTCAGGGCGTTGCCTTCCATTGCATTGGAATGGTAAGTGAAGTCCACCAGGAATTCTTCCCGGACTCGCTTCTGTTCGCCGGCGGTCATGGGCCGGCGGCGGTCCAGTTCGTCCTTCAATGCATCCACACGGGAAAATGCTCCGGCAGCATCCTGGCTGATAATCCTTCCCCGCAAGGTCCGTCCGTCAATAGGTTTGGCTGCATGGGAAGGGATCAGGTAAGAACGGCCGATTTTGACAACCCCTTCAATCTTGCCTTTTTCGCAGAGCACCCGGGCTCGCCGATCCGATAGACCCCAGAGTTCCGATGCCTGCTTGACGCTCATATACTCCATGTGTACACCTCGTTCTCTTTGGAGTATATCCAATTTTTAGTATTTTTATGAATTCCCTGATGGAGGGTCGGGTATGCCCCCATAACCAATACCAGCATATAACGTTTAGCGCCAAAAGACAAGATTGATGTAACGGATACCGACGGATCCCTGTGACGCCTCCATGACGCCTCCGCGACGCCGCCGTGACGGACCGGATTTGCACAACCGCCTCCCCTGCTGATATACTGACTAAAAAAAGGGGATGATAAGATGTTTTTCTCAAACCGATCGACTATTTCGCCTCAAAAGGCGCATGAAATCATGGGTCAAGCTGATCCATACCTCCTTCTGGATGTCCGCACACCGGAGGAATACAAGCAGATTAGAATCGACGGCGCCAAATTGCTGCCGGTTGACGAGCTGGCACGCCGCGCCCCATCTGAATTGCCCGACAAGAATATCCTTATCCTGATCTATTGCCAAAGCGGCATGCGGGCCACTCAAGCTGTTAAGATTCTTACAAAAATGGGCTACACCAACGTGGTCAGTTTTGGCGGCATTATCAATTGGCGCTATGGCACGACCAGAGGATAGGGGAAGTCAGAGGCCGAACTACTTAAGACTCCACCAAGATCCGTCTCAAGTATTCCCCCGTATACGAGGCCTCGCACGCCGCCACCTCTTCCGGTGTCCCCGCCACAACAACCGTTCCGCCCCGGTCGCCTCCCTCGGGACCCAAGTCGATAATATAGTCGGCGGTCTTGATGACTTCCAGATTATGCTCAATCACCAACACACTGTCGCCGCCTTCCACCAGCCGGTGCAAGATCGTCAGCAGTTTGTCCACATCCGCGATATGCAACCCGGTTGTTGGTTCATCCAACACATACAGCGTTTTCCCTGTGCTCCTCCTGGCCAGTTCCGTGGCCAACTTGACCCGCTGAGCCTCCCCTCCCGACAACGTCGTTGCGGGTTGTCCCAGCTTGATATAGCCAAGACCCACATCATACAGAGTCTGAATCTTGCGCTGAATCCGCGGCACCGCCGCAAAAAACGCCAGAGCCTCTTCCACCGTGCTGTCCAGAATCTCAGCAATGGACAAGCCTTTATATTTGATTTCCAACGTCTCCCGATTGTACCGACGACTTTGGCAAACCTCACAAGGTACATACACGTCCGGCAAAAAATGCATTTCGATCTTAATGATCCCATCACCCCGGCAGGCTTCGCAACGCCCCCCTTTGACATTGAAACTGAAACGCCCCTGTTTGTACCCCCTCACCTTGGACTCAGGTACCTGGGAATAGAGCTCCCGGATATGGTCAAACACACCGGTATAAGTCGCCGGATTAGAACGGGGCGTTCGCCCGATAGGAGATTGATCGATATTGATAATCTTGTCAATATGTCCCAGACCGTCGATACTCTCGAACTCTCCGGGCCGGACACGGCTTTTCAGCTTAAGTCCCTCCTGGGCTCCTTTGATGAGAATCTCGTTCACCAGGGTACTTTTGCCCGAACCGGAAACCCCCGTCACGCAGGTGAACACCCCCAAAGGAACATCAACATCAAGGTTTTTTAGATTATTCTCTGCGGCGCCCCGCACCGACAACCACTTGTCCCCGGGCACCCGGCGCAGCAACGGGATCGGGATCTCCCTTTTCCCGCTATGATACTGTCCTGTCATCGAAGCCTCATTGGCCACAATATCCGCCAACGTGCCCTGAGCCACCACCTCGCCGCCGTGAGCTCCGGCCCCCGGCCCGATATCGATGATATGGTCGGCTTCCCGCATGGTTTCATCGTCATGCTCAACCACCAGCAGGGTGTTCCCCAAGTCCCGCAACTTCTTCAAAGTGCTGAGCAGGCGTGCGTTGTCCCGTTGATGCAAGCCTATACTGGGTTCATCCAGAACATAGAGAACCCCCATCAGACTGGATCCGATCTGAGTCGCCAAACGAATGCGCTGGGCCTCTCCGCCGGATAACGTCCCAGCCGCCCTGTCCAAAGTCAGATACTCCAACCCCACATCAATAAGAAACCCCAATCGTTCCAACAGCTCCTTGAAAATCCGGCGGGCAATGGTTTCCTCCCGGGTGCTGAGGGTCAGCTCTTTCAAAAACCGCAACGCCTCTGTTACCGGCAACCGGGTATACTCATAAATTGATAACCCTCCGACTTTAACAGCCAAAGCTTCGGGCTTAAGCCGCCGACCGCCGCAAGCCGGACAGAGTTTTTCCGACATATAGCGTTCCATCTCGCCCCGGACATAATCGGAAGCCGATTCCCGATAGCGTCTCTGAAAATGCGGCAGCAATCCCTCGTAAGCCGACCGCCAGACCCGGCTCTCCCCCATCACATTGATATAGGAAAACGTTATCATCTCCGTCGTTCCGTTAACCAACCGCTCCCATTGTTCTGCCGTCATATCCGCCACAGGAGCGTTTATATCGATACCCTGGCTGGTCGCGAAACTGCGCAGCATTGCCGGATAATAAGTGGATGTTGAATTCGCCCAGGGGGCGATGGCCCCTTCGCTCAGGGATTTGTTCCTGTCCGGAATAATCAGGTTCATATCCGGCTCCAGGTGAGCTCCCAAACCTGTACAAGAGGGACACGCCCCGTAAGGGGTATTGAACGAGAATAGCCGAGGGGCGATTTCGTCCAAGGCAATACCACAATCAGGGCAAGCAAAATTTTCGCTATAAGTCAACAATTCCTCGGTGCTGTCGGCGTTGTCTGAACTGTCGGTGATGTCGCTCCTGTCGGTCCTGTCGCTCCTGTCGGATGGCCCACCGCCCGGGTCCCCCGTCCGCGCTCTCGTCAACAAAACCAACACCGTCCCCTCCCCCATCTTCAACGCAGCTTCCAAGGATTCCGACAACCGGGCGGCGCTGTCCCCTTTGAGGACGATGCGATCCACAACGGCTTCGATGGAGTGTTTTTGGGTCTTGGTCAGAACCAGATCCGTTTCTTCAGTCAGATCGACAATAGCCCCGTCCACCCGGGCCCGAACATAGCCATTCTTGCGAATGGTCTCCAGCACCTTGCTATGCTCCCCTTTCCGCCCCCGCACCAGTGGTGCCAGAATATGTAGGCGGCTGCGCTCGGGATAAGCCATAATCTGGTCCACCATCTGCTGCACTGTTTGTTGGGCAATCTCTTTCCCGCACTTGGGGCAATGAGGGTGGCCGATCCGGGCGTACAACAGTCGCAAATAATCATACACCTCTGTTACCGTGCCCACTGTCGACCGGGGATTGCGGCTGGTGGTCTTCTGGTCGATAGAAATGGCCGGCGACAGCCCCTCAATGGAATCCACATCCGGTTTATCCATCTGGCCCAAGAACTGTCGGGCGTAGGAGGACAGAGACTCCACATAGCGTCTCTGTCCTTCCGCATAAATGGTATCAAAAGCCAAGGAAGACTTCCCCGACCCGGACAATCCCGTAATCACAACAAGTTGGTTGCGGGGTATGTCGACGTTCATATTTTTGAGGTTGTGGACCCGGGCACCCCGGACTTTAATATGATCCGGCATGGAATTCATCCTCCGTTGATTTTAAAACTCTTCAGAGTGTTCGTCACCTTGTCTTTATTGGCGTCATAGACCTCTTTGCTCATCAAGATCTCCGCAAAATAGTATTCATGGGTATCCGTTCCCGGATTATAGTCGAAAGCCCGCACAATATCGGCGCTATCCGCAGCAGGATCATAATAGAGGGTTGCCGGCACGCCGCTATCTGTAATCAGCACACCGCTTTTGGTGTAGGACTCTTCAAAAGCCTCATAGAAAGCATCTTCATGGGTCATGGTAAACCGAATGATTTCCCGGTCGCTTCCCACCTCCAGTGTTAAAACGCGCGGATCTGCCCCGGTGATATCTTCTTTGAGCTTCCAATCCTCGGGATACTCAAGAGCAATCCGTCCAAACTCGGGAACCGCGGATTCGTATTGGGTAACATAGTACCCCCCCTCAGGAGGATTGTTTGTTCCGTCACTCTGTATATCTGACGGATCTCCTCCGCATGAAGCGAAGGATAAGAGAACTCCGGTAACCAAAATGAGTAGCCCAAGTTTCTGAATCTTCAATAAAGAACACTCCTTCCGTTATTCTTGCATATTTCATGCTATCCCGTCTATTGTCTCTTTTATCATGTCTGTTGTCAATTGATTAGGTGAGTTTAACAGAAGGGTAATATTGACAAAGTGACATGAGACGTCATAATAGAGCTTAAGAAAGTGTGAAAGAACCTCATAGCAGTACTTTCATGCGGTATTTGCGCACCAATAGGAGCGCGGGCAGTAAAGGAGCTCTTAATTCATGAATACATTTCAAAAAAAATCAGCCTTCACTATGTTGACCGTAATCCTGGTTTCGATTTTGATCTCAATGTTACTAACCGCCTGCACCAAGACCACCGTCTCCCCCTATCCCTTCGTCGAGGCTAAAGGCGAGAACACGATCTTGCTGATCGACCGAATTAACGAAACACAGTTTTCTTACGACACCGAAACCTATCAAGTTGTCGAAACAATGGACCCCAAATATACCGTCTATCCCGGTGACCTTGTGCATCCTTTCCACACAGTCGGACCCACCCCGCAAACCTCCTCTGCGCCGATCCAAACCGGCTACTGCATTATTAACCTGCAAGAGAAACAGGTCACCATAGAACAGCTCCTATCCGCCGGTGAAATCATCTATCCCCTAGCTTTTTCCGACAACCACTTATTCTTTATGAAAAGTCAAGCCGGCACCTCTCTAAAAGACGTTGTCCGTTATGACCCGGCAACCAATACCCTCACCGAGTATCCCCATCTGCAAGGCTATATCACTTATGGTGCTGTCAGCGGCGACACACTGTACTACACCGTCTTTACCGAGATCGGCCAAAGCTACACCCTTTACCAAGCGGATTGCACCGACGAGAACACCCGACCCCAAATGGTGCGGGACGGACTTAACCGTACCGAGATCTACACCCAAGGCAATGACTTGTATCTCGCTGACAATCGTTACCTTTATTGCGGTGAAAAGCGCCTGCGCAAAGAATCGTTAAACTATTTCATCGGCGACAAGTACCTTCTCCAATATGTTGCATCCGGCACAGAATTCGACGCCGTCATCCTGAATACGGAGACCGGGGAGACCGTCAAACGGGCTCCCGGCATCCTGGGCGTCTCCGCAACCGATAAGGAAATCATCATGTACTGCCAAGGTGACATCGAGAGGTTTCAACACTAATGCGGGCTACGCCCGCTAGTATTCGCGCTCTTTGGGTGCCACTGAATTGGGTTTTTTAGGGATTGTACCAGGATCATTGTCCGAAGTTGAGGCTCATTTGTCCTCGTCAAGGCGTGCCCGCAGTTCCGCGATGAGCAACGCTTGCTCCGCAAGCGCCGTATCTTTTTCCGCAAGCGCCGTATCTTTTTCCGCAAGAGCCGTGGCTTGTTCCGCAAGCGCAGTGTCTTTTTCCGAGACAACTCCCAGCCACTTTTCGCGCTCAGCCTTTTCGCCTTCGGCTTTGCCTTCGGCCCTGCCGGTGTCTCTTGCCCATTCTTCACGACTCTCATTATCCATCCGCTCCTTCTCACGGGCTTCGTAGAGAAGGCGGGTTCTTTCATCTGCGGATAATTCCATGAGCCGTACAACGGCTTTCTTGATTAAGGGATCTTTGTTGGCTACAGCTTCCAATTCGATCTCTCCTTCCGCTCTGATAAATCTCATCCAGTATAGTAATCTTTCGGCACGATACTTCGTCAGTCCCTCCTAGCAGACGCCCGGTTTGCGTCGTCGGTTCTTCCTTGCCTCGTGCCGAAATACTTGCAATCTATTAGGCGATTTGGGAGTGGTAGAGTACTAGTAGAACGTATTCGAAATAACTATGCGATATTGCTTTCGGTTATTCCTTCAAGGGGTTCATCCATTTCATCCATCTTGTAAGTCCAACGATAGACGACGGGTTCTTCATTGACTTCCTCAAAGTATTTATAAATCCGCTCTTCTAGCTCTTTTTTGGTCTTGACACGTATTCCTCGTAGAAAGACCCTTGTCATTTTCCCAAAGAAACTTTCAATCATATTCAGCCATGATCCATGTTTGGGGGTGAAAATGAACTCATATCTTCCCATATGTTGCTCAAGATACCGGCGCGTTTCCTTTGATGTGTGGGCGCTATGGTTGTCCAGGATAATCCGGATTTTAAGACGCTTATCATATTTCTCGTCAAGCATCTTTAAAAAATCCACAAAATCCGAACTCTTATGTGTGTCCCTTACCAGTGGTATGACTTCACCGCTTCGTAAGTCAAGGCCTGCAAGTAAGGAAACCGTTCCAAGTCGTTTGTACTCGTAGTCCCGACCAATATAGCCTTGTTCCGGTGTAGGTGCTAAATCATCAACAGTATTTGCGATTGCCTGTATCCCCGGCTTCTCGTCATAGGAGATGACCACATTCGCCGGTTCGGTCCCATTTTCAAAGTCAATCTCAATCTGCTTGTAGACGATCAACACATCTTTCATCTTCTGATCAAACTCAGCATCTCTCCTTTCCAGATAGTATTTGATATTGTGCGGTTTGATTTCAGCTTCATTTAAGATGTTGTTAATAGTGGATTTAGCGATCGTTTTGAGATGACCAAAGCCTGCATCTTCACAGTGATTCTGAACATAACAGCGCAAGAGGCGGAGAGTCCATAATTCTTGGGCGAATCCCAGTTCCACAGGCTTCTGGCACGCAATATTGATGACATACATCTTGTCCTGATCAGTAATTATCGATTTGCGTCCACGGCCACGGTCATCTTTCAGAGCTGATTCTATCCCGGATTCACAGTATTTTTCCAGGCAAAGTTGAACAGAATTTCGGTTGATATCCAGTTTAGCAGCAATATCAATGTTGCTCATTCCCTTTGAACTTAATAGCAGGATCTTTGCACGTCGAACCATCTGGGCGCTGGCTGTTCTCATTTTTGTGATTGCCTCAAGCTTCTCAATATCTGCTTCTTTCAAGTCCTTCGCATTATATTTACTTCCCATTGCTTGATACCTCCCATTCTTCATATGAGAATAGTATAGCACATCCGAGCATATTTGCATAGTTATTTCAAATACTATCTACTAGTGGGACAACTTGGATTTCGATGTGAATTGTTTTCCCGGACTTGGTTTTGACCTTTACGTCTATGATGCCCAGTTTGTCGGCGGGATGTTCCCGTATGAGATGAGGATCTACAATTATGACTTCTTCGTATTCCTCAGGGGGGATCGATAAGGCTGATTTCAAAAAGTCTGTCAAGAACTCAAGGTTCCGTTCGTCCGCAAAGAAAATGTGGAAGATAACGTCGCTTTTGACAGGAAGAATGATCCGAAGCATATGTTTTCACCGTCCTTAAGGACAGTATACACCATTTGGGATTGAATCGCCATATTGAGGTGGCTCGACCCTTCCCCCAAAAGTCCGCCTGTATCCTTCCCGAACCAGATCAGCTCCCTCGTCACACCATATTATGGAAATACACGTACAGAATCGTAACCAAGCCGTGAAATGGCGAATATATTAGATTATACGCATAGAATCAGGAATTATTATTATTGATCAACAAGGAGAGAGTGACCATGGCGAACCGAATTTGCTTTCCCTATTACCAAAATGATCACTGCGATCCCAATCTCGAAGGCCCTGAAGGACCCGCCGGTCCCCAGGGCCCTCGGGGTCCCGCAGGACCAAGGGGAGAAAAAGGTGACAAAGGTGACCCAGGATGCCCCGGTCCTTACGGTCCCAGAGGTCCGGCCGGACCTCAGGGTGCCCGGGGACCCCAAGGTGTTCGAGGTGATATAGGCCCCCAAGGAGATCCGGGATGCCAAGGACCGCAAGGGATGAAGGGCAATCCCGGCCTTCAGGGCCCCCCCGGCCCCATAGGACCTATTGGCCCTAAAGGGGATCCGGGTACCATAGGGCACCAAGGCCCGGCCGGTCCCCAAGGCCCGGCAGGACCAAACGGTCTCATCGGCCCCCAAGGCCCCATCGGTCCGGAAGGTCCGGCAGGAGTCGTGGGTCCTATGGGTCCGGAAGGCGCCCAAGGCTGTCACGGCCCCCAAGGCGAACAAGGTCCTCAAGGTGAACAAGGACCCCAGGGGTATCAAGGTATCGTCGGCCCCACCGGTCCCACCGGTGCCGGTGCTACCGGCCCGACAGGACCCCCGGGAGCGGACGGAACAGACGGCACAAACGGTGCAACCGGCCCAACCGGCGCAACCGGTC
>WRJI01000015.1 GCA_009778595.1 Peptococcaceae bacterium
AAATGCATCCATCAACAGGATTACCGCGTTTTCTGCTGCGCTGTGCTCGGATAGATGGGTTAGGTCGTAGAGGGTATCCCGTATGGTCATGAGCCATCCGATTGGGGTGCATCCCAACGCGATTTCGAGCATGAGTCCGGAGAAGTTGAATGCGTCTGTGTATTTTCCCCTGACGACTTGATCCAACCCTTTCCAGGTGTATCCCGTTCCCGGTTCGGTGACTTCTTTGTAGATTGCGTACCCGACGCCTGCGACTGCGATTACGATGATTCCGACGACGATTAGGATTCCGACAAGTTGGGGGATTTCCCCGGTGGGGTCGGTCAGGGTTTGCGGGTTGTTGATGACATAGGCGTACCGGTTCAGGGTCTGGGGTATGGTCTGGATTCCGGCGATGATATCTTGGGACATGAAGCGATGGTTTTCGGGGTCGTACATTCGGGCTTTGGCATGGTAGATCCGGAGGATGTTGTCATAGGCGTACGTTGTATATTCTGTAACCAGGTCCAGTTTCCTGCTGCCGATTGTGAGGGGTGCGCTTTTCTGGGGGGTCCCCCAGGGATCATATCCGGCGCTGCTTTTGACGGCTCTGAGGGTGTCGGTGAGGCTGTCGGTGCTGCCGTTTTTGTCTTGGTGATAGTAGTAACTGGTGACGGTGGTTTTCGCCGTGACGGTGTGGGGTTTGGTTTTTGTCGCGGCGGTTTGGGTGACTGTCGCGGTGAAGATGTCGACGGAGATTTTGTCCAGACCGTAGATGTATTTGTAGGTGAGTCCGTTGGTTTCTTTTTCCCCGATTTTGTCGAATAGGTCTCGGGTGTAGTCGATGGTGTAGTCTTTGTCGATATGGACCATTTGGTCTTTTTTGGCTTGACAGCTGCATTTGGGAACTGTGCCTGGGTCTTGGGGGATCGCGGTTCCTGCCCCTTTGTAGCCGTGGGCGTCTTTTTTGATGTGATAGGTTTGGCTGATGAGGGCGCCGAGGCTGTTGTGGGTGTAGGTGCTGGTTTCGCCTGTTTCGTGGGTTCCTTCTGTCATGCGGTTTGTGCCGTCATAGACGTATTGGGCTGTGGTGACGTCGGGGATGGGTTTTTTCTGGGTGGGGTCTCCTTCTTTGATGGTTTGGGTCAGGTTGCCTCGTTTGTCGAAGGTGTTCTGATAGGTGGCTGTGATTTTGTCTGTGGTGGTTTTGCTGCCGATGGTGCGGCTGAGGTCTTGTTTTTTGATTTGTTGGTTGAGGTTGTTGTGGGTGTATTGGGTGATGTCTTTGCTGGTTTTGGTTTTGTGGGTGGTTTGTTGGACGAGGTTTCCTACGGTGTCGTAGTCGTAGGTGATTTCGTTTTTGGTTTTGTTCCGGCTGCTGATCAGCCGGTTCAGTTCGTCGTATTGGTAGGTGTTTTTCTCTTCGGGCTGGAGTCCGGTTAGGCGCCGGTATTCGTAGGTTACGTTGCCTTCCGGGTCGTATTTGTATTCGTATTTGAGTTTGAGTATGGGTTTCTTCAGGGACGCGTTGCTGTCATGGATCTGGGTCAGCCGTCCGGCTTTATCATAGGTGTAGTGTTCTTGCAGACTGTTGGGATAGAGGATGCTTTCTATTTCTCCGGCAGCGGTGTAGGCATAGGTTGTCGTCTGTTCTTCTATCTTGGGTGCTGTGACGGTTGCTTTCAGGATGCTTTCCGGGGTGAATTCTATGCCGCCGGGTCCGGCGTGGGTGTCAGGGTCGTTGTAAAAGAAGGGGGTGGGCCCTTGTCGGTAGGTGACCGTGGTGAGTTGGCAGAGTTGATTGTAGGTTTTGTCTACGGTGCCGGCGTCGGGGTAGATGATCTGGGTCTGGTTGCCCATGGTGTCGTAGTCGTATTGGATACGGGCGGCGTTTTGGTCTGTGACTTCTTTGATCTGCCCCAGGGTGTCGTAGACGAAGGTGTTGGTGCCTGTCCAGTCGGTGCTTTGTTTCAAGTTGCCTGTGTTGTCATAGACGTAGGTGGCGGTTTTGCCGGGGGTGGCGGTGTCGGGGTCGGTTTCGGGGTCGTAGATGTTGAGGTTTTCTATCCAATTGCGCAGGTTGTAGGCTTGGATGGTGGTGAAGCCGTCGGCATCTATGGTTTTGGTTAGATTGCCGTTGTTGTCGTAGGCGTAGTTGGTTTCGTTTTCTTGGGCGTCGAGGGTTTGGGTCAGCAGTCCTCTTTTGTCATATTTGTATAGGGTGATTTGGTCTTCGTTGATGTTGTTTGTTTCGTCTACCCGGTGCAGGGTGACTTGGGTGAGCCGGTTCATGGCGTCGTAGGCGTAGTCGGTTACATGGCCTAAGGCGTCTGTTGTTTTGATGATGTTGTTGTTGCCGTCGTAGGCGTAGTGGGTGGTTTGTTTGTTTCTGTCGGTGACGCCGGTGATGCGGTTCAGGGCGTCATAGGCGATTTCTTGGGTGTCGTTGATGAGGAGGTCGGTGATTTGTGTGATTTTTGTCAGGCGGGAGAGTTCGTCGTAGGCATATTTTGTTTCCCGGCCCAGGGGGTCTGTTTCTTTGACCGGGTTGCCCCGTTCGTCGTATTCGTAGGCGGTGGTGGTTTCTTTGCCGTCGGCGACAATTCGAATGGTTTCGAGTTGGCCGGTTTTGGTGTAGCTATAGTAGGTGACGGCTCCGTTGTCTTCTTCGGTGCTGTAGAGGCGGCCCATGTCGTCGTAGGCGTATTGGGTGACGGCGCCTTGGTCGTTGGTGATTTGTTTGACCCGGCCGGCTGTGTCGTAGTCGGTTTTGGTTTTGGCGCCTAGGGCGTCTTTGTAGATGGTTGGCCGGCTGTCCGCGTCATATTCTTGTTCGCCCACCAGGCCTATGGTGTCTCGGATATAGCGCAGTCTGTTCAGGTTGTCGTATTCATAGCTTGTGGTGTTGGTTTTTTTGCCGTCGGTTTCTGTTTCTATGTTGCCGTTGGCGTCGTATCCGGTGCCGGTGGTGATGCCTTCGGCGTCGGTGACTTGGGTGAGCCGGTTGAAGCCGTCGTATTCGAAGGTGAGGATGCCGAATTCTTCGGGGTTGGGATTGTGGATTTCTTTGATGTTGTCGCAGGGGTCGTATTTGATTTCTGTTGTGTATCCCCGGGGGTCGGTTATGGTGTTGAGGCGGTTCTTTTCGTCGTACCCGTAGGTTGTGGTTTCTTTGAGGTCTCCGTCGGCTGATTCTTTAGTTTCTGTTTTCAGGTTGCCGTTTTTGTCGTAGGTTTTGGTTGTGATTGTGCCTATGGGGTCTGTGATGGTTTTTTCTCGGCCGGCGTTGTCATATGTGTAGGTGGTGGTGTTTCCGGCGGGATCGGTTTCGGTTTTCAGGTTGCCGTCTCTATAGTAGCTGTATTCTGTGCTGTTTCCCGCTTCGTCGATGATTCTGGTGAGGTTGCCGGTTTTATCGTATTTGTAGGCAATGGTGGTGTTCTGTTCGTCGGGGTTGATTTGTTTGACGACTCGGTCAAAGACGTCGTATTCGTATTGTTTTTTGTTGCCTGTGGGATCGGTGATTGTTTTGACGTTGCCGTTGTCGTCGTATGCGATTTCGGTGACGCCGCCTAGGGGCGTGGTGTTGTGGGTGGGTCTGCCGCTTTCATCCCACGTGATTTTGCTCTCTGTGCCGGTTTCCGCGCTGTAGGGGTCTTTGGTTTTTATGAGCTGGTTTTCGGCGTCGTATTCGTATGACCAGGTGTTTCCTTTTTTGTCTGTGTGGGTCTTGAGGTTGCCGTTGTTGTCATAGGTGTATTTGATGGTGTTTCCCAGGTGGTCTTGGACTTGGGTCAGGTTGTCCGCTAAGTCGTATTCGTAGGTTGTTGTGTATCCTCGGGGGTTTGTTTCGGTTTTGAGCCGGCCCCAAGTATCATATGTGTATTCGATGTTGTCTGGGGCTTTGTTTTGAAAGTGGTTGGATGAGCTTTCCAGAAGGTCTTTCGATGTATATCCGAAAGATGTCTTGTTACCGTTTTTATCTGTGAGCTCTTTGACGCGGCCCCGACTGTCATATAGAATTGTGGTGGTATCGCCTTCGGCGTTGGTATGGGTGTCGACACGGCCTCGGTTATCGTATCCGTAGATCTGTTTCTTTCCTTCTTTGTTTGTGATGGTTTCGGGTTGGTTCTGAATGGTGTACGTGTATTCTTCGAAGAATCCTTCGTAGTCTGTCAGTTTCGTGCTGTGCCCGTTTTTGTTGACGTCATAGGTTTCTTCGTAGAGGTCCCCTTCTTCGTCTGTGGTGTGCATGGCCTTGAGTTTGCCGCCGGCGCTGAATGTGTACTGTGTGGTATGGCCCTTGGGGTTTGTGATGCTTGTTATCCGGCCGAATTTGTCGTAGGCAAAACCCGTGGTTTGGTCCAGGGGATCTTTGATCTGCCGGAGGCGCCCTGTTTCGCCGTAGTATTCGTAGTGGGTTTCGTGGCCGAGTCCGTTTCGGCTTATGATGAGATCGTTTGTGTTGTCGTCGTAGACGTATTCGCGCCGGATCCCTTCTCCGTCGATTGTCGCGGTGTTGTTGCCTCTGCCATCTTCGTATTTGTATTCGAGAACGATGTCTGTAAGGGAGGTTTTGGGTTTGGTGTGTTTCGTGAGTTGGTTGTCGTCGTTGTATTCGAATCGTTCGGTGATCTTGGTGTTGTCCCCGTCCGGGGCGGGTTTGGTTAATGTTGTGATGTTGCCTACGGAATCGTATTCATAGGACCATTCGCCCCCTTGTCCATCGTTGTAGCTCCATATACGGCCATTTTCATAATAGGAATAGGAGCGGTGTCCGTATTCATCAACAAGGAAGCGGAGCAGGGTTGTGCGATGTGAGTAGGAGTAGTATATCCAGTTGTCCGGGTCGGGGGTGTCCGGATATTGTATGGCATTGTGGATGTAGACGTTCTCGAGTTGCGGATGATAGTCTACCCCGTAATGGATGATGGTTTCTCCCTGATCTGTGGCGGTTTGTTTGATGACCCGGTTCTCGCTGTCGTATTCGTTTTTGATGTAGTATTGTTGGCTTGCTTCGTGCTCGTAATCGATGAGTTCTTCTAAGAGTCTGTTGTTGTTGTTGTATTTGTATGTGAATGTGTCGCCGTCCATATTTTTGACGCCGGTGAGTTGGTCGCCGGTGTAGCTATATTCTACGGCGTATCCTTCTAAATAGGCTGTGGCGATCCGGTGGCTGTTGGTATAGTAGCTGAAGCGTATCGTTCCGCTTCTGTTGGATATTTCGGATAGGACCAATGCGGGATTAGCATAGGTTAGTGTGGTTTTTTCGCCGGTTCGTGTGGTGATGCTTTTCAGCATGTATCTGGTGCCGTCGCCGGTGATGTTGCTGAATTCGTATTGGGTTTGTTCCCGGTCGGTGAGGATATATCCGGTTCCGGCGGTCTTGATTTCAAAATCGGCGGTTTGTGTTGTGTAGCTGGTTCCGTCTGTATCTTCGAAGACGTAGATTTGGTTGTGGGGCATTGTCAAGACGAGGACGTCTTCCGTTTTGAGCAAATGGTAACTGTAATTATGGCGCCAGCCGTTTCCGAAATTATGGTCGAATGATCCGAATGCCTGGAAGTCTCCGGTGAGTTTGGAGTTGTATATACGGCTGAAGGTCAATCCGGGTTCGCCCAGAATCTCTAGGTCGGTGACTTCCGTCTGGAAGGAACCTGTGAGCATATCGACGCCCACCAATGCCGTGACGTCTTCAGCAAACGCGTTGTTATTATGCGGATTGTGGCTGATTATGGGGTCCGGCGTATCGGCCTCCATGGCATAGGCCTCTATCCCTTCGGCAGCCGCTGCGAAGAATGTTCCTGTTTCCTCTGCCGGGTCTTCTGTTGTCTGGGCTGTGTCAGCTGTGTCTGTGTCAGCTGTGTCAGCCGGTTCATCTTTTATGTTCTGTTCAATGTTCTCTTCAACAAACAGAGGGGGCGCTACAAATGGTGTGGTCTCTTCCGGGCCGGTTTTCCCTTCCGCGTAGACCCGGCCTTGTGGCAGGTTTGTGGTGAGAATCATCATCAGGGACATGATGATACAAAGAGACTTCTTCCATACTCTTGTTGAATCGAACATTTTCATTTCTCCTCCTAAAATGTTGTATTGTGCACTTTTTCACACATTGCGTCTGCTCTGTGACTATTA
Organism: Peptococcaceae bacterium; assembly: GCA_009778595.1. Lineage (GTDB taxonomy): Bacteria > Bacillota > Desulfitobacteriia > Desulfitobacteriales > Syntrophobotulaceae > WRJI01. Next base: position 6,112 of record WRJI01000015.1, read on the forward strand.
TGGTAAAATTATAGCCCGCGTTCTTTTTTTTTGTCAAGCTATGTCACAAAATTTTTATCGTTACTGTTCACAGGTTGTTATATACCCGTTTTTGTCCTGCATCACTTTGATTTATTGCCACCCTGTGTTACAATTGCACGAAGAGTTGATGCTGTCTGAGTCAAAGGAGAGGGGAAAATCATGACCAAGGTTCGTTGGAGTCTGCTTGTGCTCAGTTTCGTTTGCTGTGTTTGTATGCTTGCCGGGTGTTCCGATCCTTATTTCGTGAAAGTGGGGATGACCGAAAAACAATGGCGGCTCTGTTTAGCCCACCGGTATTATGTTACTAAGGATATGGCTGTGACTGAAGAGGATGTCAGGTTGTATTATTCTGATTGCCTGAATTATGCCACAAATATTGAACTGGCTGAATCTGTGACAGCGCGGCATATCCTTGTGGCGACGGAAGCAGAAGCCTTGGCCATTATTACCGAGATTCATGCCGGCGAAGATTTTGCTGCGTTGGCTCTGGAGAAGTCTTTGGATCCGTCAACAAAGAACAATGGCGGTTTCGTGGGGAATTTTGTCCGTGGTATTATGAAGCCGGCATTTGAAGAAGCGGCTTTTGCTTTGCAGATTGACGAAATCTCCGCACCGTTGTTGATGGAAGACGGCTACCACATTATTAAGGTCATAGATCGCAAGGACGCCGCAACCCCGGAGGATTTTGACAAGTACCGCGAGGGGCTTGAGGAAGATGCGTTACAGAATGCCAAAAATGTCAGATATGATATGGTCTATAGCAATCTGAAGGACAAGGCCTTAATTGAGTATGCCTTGGGGTATGAATACCTGACAAATACCTGAGCTCAGAGGCGGGATAACGTTCTTGCGGACCTTACGTCTGCCGCCATCGCCTTACTCTTTATTACAATGCTCCAGGTTCTTACCCGCCACTCTTTGACTCATTAATTGCATCTGTATAGACGAATCCCGACCTTTGCCGTTCGTCTTGAAGATACCCCCATGCTTCCCAACCTTTGTCACGCAGCAGAACATTGTCGCTCTCCAATAACGAGTGTCTTTGGAGAATAACCGCTAATTTTTCGCAGGGGTATTCGCCGCATAAGGCACACATCTCGCCGCCTTTTTCTTGCGCACATATTCTGATAACACACCCGGGATCGCTGCTTCCGTCCCTGCACGAAACACATACACCGTCATCAGCCATGCCTTTCAAAAATGTCCAGAACCCTTCGCCGTCGGGGATAAATGATATGATGTCCTCAAAGCCCGCAATTTTCATTTCGTCATACAATACTTTCGCTGCAGGTTCCACTTTCACCTTGACCGCGCAATTCTCGCAGTATAGACCACAATAGCAGGAATATTTTTTGTCCATGTTGTTGTGCCAACCTCCTCATAATGAATTGATCATACTCAAGTACATAAAGAATCGAAAAACTATGACAACCAAACCGATTGATCCCAGGACTATTCCTGCGATAGCTTTCCCGCCGGAGTAACCTTGTTTCCTTGCCCGGATACCAATAATCAAAGCTACGGTGCATAGTATCGTTTGAAAGAACAGGCTGCCAATGATATAACCCATGGCAAAAGCTGCCGTACTACCGACCAAGACATTAACATTTAATCCTCTAATAAGCGCAAGAAGCAGCCCCAGTATTCCACAACAAAGCGAACCGATTGCTGCACTCTTTCCCGGCAGACTCTGCTTATTCGGAGAGGGATAGGCCGGCTGTTGGTACGGTTGCCGGTATGGTTGCTGGTATGCCTGGTGGTACGGTTGCTGGTATGGCTGCTGGTACAGCTGCTGGGATGGTTGCTGGGATGGTTGCTGGTATGGCTGTTGTTGGTACAACTGCTGCTGATTAGTTTGCTGCTGATAGGGTTGTTGGTACGATTGCTGTTGGTATGTTTGCTGGCGAGGTTGTTGCTGGGACGATTGTTGCTGGAACGGTTGTTGCTGGAATGGTTGTTGCCGGGCCGATTGTTGCCAGGCCGATTGTTGCTGGGACGATGGTTGCTGGGACGATTGTCGTTGGTACGATTGCTGTTGATACGGCTGTTGTTGGTTAAGATCTGAGCGCAAGCCATATCCACAACTCGTACACAAAAACTCTGATTGAGGGGTTTCCGCTTTGCACTGGGGACAAATCATGAGCCATCTTCCTCTCTTTAAACCAAGTTTATTGTAGCAGACGTCGCCGTCGATAATTATTCCAGCGTTTCGATAATTATGCCAACGTCTCAATATTTGTCGGTTCCTCTTCTATGTTGAATTATAATTGGCGTATTCGAGGAATGCAATAGGATTTTTTTAATTTAATATGTTTTATGTACATCTTTTTTGGATCAGATAGTCAATGATATCTGTCTTTTATTCTGGAACTCTGCGCCGATGTACCCCTTGCCTTGGCGGTGTCTCTCTATCGGGTATCAAACAATTCCTGATGCCCCCCTCGTGACCCGGAAACCCCGAACCCTGCGGGATAATCGGTGTCTTTTGAGCCACAATATACTGTAACTACCATTAATCTAATGCGGTCTTCGACCGCAAGTATCCAGTATTCAGGATTCAGGATTCAGAATGTGGATTTTCTTGTTTTTTGTTGACGCTTCGCGTCTGCAAGGTACTATAGGAAAGGCCTGTGTAATCTCCAAGTATGGCTAAAGGACATTTCGAGGGATGGTACTACAAACATCAGACAAATGATTTATCTTTGGCGGTTATTCCCGGCCGATCTATGGCCAATGCCTTCGTTCAGGTCATTACCAACTTCTGTTCCTATAATATCCCTTACCCCTTATCCGCGTTTCACAAAGGTACTGCCCTTCAGGTTGGCGACAATACCTTTACTTCTTCCGGGATTAAGCTGGATATCAAACACCCGAACTTGGCTCTGTCAGGCGAGATTCGCTATTCTGATCTGACACCCATTCGTGGTGATATCATGGGGCCCTTTCGTTTTTTTCCAATGGAGTGTCGCCACGGCATCGCCAGCATGAAACATCGTCTTCGTGGTTCTGTTACACTCAACGGCGAAGATCATGATTTGACAGGCGGTACAGGTTATATCGAGTCTGACAGCGGTCGCTCATTCCCATGTCGCTATATATGGGTTCAATGCAACGTCTTTGAGCTTCAGACGGCATCCGACTTCTCTGTCATGGCGTCAGTAGCGAGAATCCCTTTCTACGGGTCGAGATTCTGGGGGTGCATCTGTGTTGTTCGGCTGAAGGGACGCGAGTATCGTCTCGCTACCTACAACGGCGTAAAAATCTTGCGTTGTGAGCCGAATTGTCTTGATATCAAACGTGGCAAACACCGATTGATCGTAACTATCGACGAAACTCACGGCCAGTCCCTCGCCGCTCCTCTCTCCGGCGCTATGGATCGGGTTATTCATGAGAGCCTGTCTTGTTCCGCATGCTTCAGATTCACGGAAGGAGATCAGGTTCTCTTTGATGAACAGAGTCCCTATACCAGCTTCGAGTATTCTATGGGGGCTCTTGACAGTTGACAAGAAAGGGGTGACAAAGGACAATGAGGGAGGGAGGATGATTGGGATGACCAAAAATCGGCGACATATTGGCACGTGGATAGGCCTGCTTCTCGTTGCTCTCATTATCGGTATTGTGTGTTTCATCTTGCTGTATCCAAGGAATCCCGGAGACGCCAAATCCCATTTTAACGCCCTCAAAAAACACATCTTCAGCGATCAGGTGCTGGCGCAGATCAATGAGGAACTTGCCGGAAACTATGGGCGGGACGACCGGATCGTTTTCCTCTCTCTATGCGATGGTCAAGAACGAGCCTCTGTGGTCAAAGGTATCGGCAAGACCCTGGCTGTCGCTTGGGCGGAAGCTGAGAAGAATGCCAATCAAATGATTGCGGATAAAGGGTTGCATGTTGTTTGGGTGAAAGCGGATATTGTGACCACCACACAGGATATGCCGGCAACTCATCTGAATAAGGAGATGGCGGAAGGCTACGGTCCTTTTTTTCTGCGAAAAGGCGTAGCTTGTGATCCGAGTTTCAGCTTGGCTTTTTTGGAAAGCGAGATGAACGGCAACCGCCTCTACCGGTATTATTCTGAAAGCCAATTGCAAATCGCAGAAATAGATGATACCTCATCGCGGCTCAACCGGACAAATATCAACAATTACCTGGCAACCTATTACCCTGACATAGCGCCTCTAAAAAAGATTCCGGAGACGGTCACCGTTTTTTCAACGATTGGCTTCTTTTGTGATGAGAATAATGACGTCTATGACCTGTATGGGGGAACAGGGCCGGAATCGGGTCGGCGGATCATAGAAGAAGTGAACGGCCCCCTTGTGGACGATATCTTGCTGAATGCCTCCCGGTATCTGTACCATATGATCAAACCGGATGGAGCATTCGTGTACGGCTACTACCCTATTCTTGGCGAAGAGATTAACAATTACAACATCCTCCGTCACGCAGGGTCCATCTGGAGCCTGATCAACCTTTACCGCATGACCCATGATGAGTCCCTTGTTCCTGACATAAACGCCGCGATTGATTACCTGCTGGAAGGGTTTGTCATCTACAAAGACCCTGACGTCGCTTATGTGGTTGAGAGAAAAGCCGATGAAATCAAGTTAGGCGGCAACGGTTTAACCATCATCATGCTCTCAGAATACATGACCGTCTTCGAAACAGATAAGTACCTCGAAACCATTCGACATCTGGCCAACGGAATCCTGGAGCTGGAGGATATGGAAACAGGCCGGTTTTATCATGTTCTGAAGTTTCCCGAGTACTCTCCCAAAACGGCCTTCAGAACCGTTTATTATGACGGCGAGGCAACCTTTGCCTTAACCCGCGCCTATACGTTCACACAAGATGACAAATACCTTAGAGCCGCCGCTCTGGCTGTTGACAATTTCATTGCAGGAAACTACATCCAGTACAGAGACCATTGGGTGGCCTACTCCCTAAACGAGATTACGAAATACCTCCCGGAACCACGCTATTACGAGTTCGCTCTCAGAAACGCGGTTGATAACCTGGAAATCATCTTTCCCCGGCCAAAAACACACCCAACCTACCTTGAGCTCCTGATGGCTGCGTGGCAAACCTATGAACGTTATCAGGAAAGCGGCCTTTGTATCGACTATGTTGACAGCGTTGACCTCGAGGGGTTCGCGGAAACAATATATAAAAGAGCCTTCCACATGCTTAACGCATACTTTTATCCCGAATACGCTATGTACATGAAATATCCGGATCGTATGGTTGGCTCTGTCTTCATCAGGAACGATCGTTTCCGGGTGAGGATTGATGATATTCAGCATTTTATCGGCGGCTTCTATTTCTACCGGCTCTACTATGAAGATATCCGCGCCTATTTATCTGATGAATTCATACAGACTATTCACAATCAGTCCTCATTAATTATTGGCAACGATTCTAACGATTCCGGCGAAGGAGATCTTGAAGAAGAGGAGAGTTGACCCGCGTACGCGCACAGAATCGGCAGCATTTTCTTGAATGCTTGTCCACGATGGCTGATGGTGTTCTTTTCCTGGGGAAGAAGCTGTGCCATCGTTAAATTCCGTTCAGGCAAATAAAAAATCGGATCATACCCGAACCCCCTATCCCCTTTCTTCTCCGTGGCAATCACCCCCTCAACTCTCCCCATAACCAGAACCGGTTCCGGAGATTCCGACCTTCGTGTATCGGACTCCATACCCCGCGACTGGGATTGCGCACCTCGCGCCACAGACGCCAAACCCCGCGCCCCGACCAACGCTAAAGCACACTGAAACCGTGCACCCCGCTGATCCGTTGGCACACCCGCCATCAGAGACAGAACCTTAGTGATATTGGCCTCATCATCATGCGCTTCCCCGGCAAATCGCGCAGATCGGACGCCCGGCTCTCCCCGGAGAGCATCAATCTCCAACCCGGAATCATCCGCTAAGGCAGGCAATCCCGTCCCCAGCCACGCTCCACGCGCTTTCAGCAAAGCGTTCTGTGCAAAAGTCTTCCCCGTCTCCTCAACAACAGGCAACCCGGGAAAGTCAGCTAATGAAAGGATTTCAACTCCCGTCAACCCGGCATCCTTTAGTAGATCCTCCAGCTCACCCACCTTACCGGGATTCGTTGTAGCCAAGACAATTCGCATTCTCACATCTCAACACCCTTCTGGTACTCAAACAAACTCCGAACACCCAGCTCAGCCAATTCCAAAAAAAGCCCCAGCTCTTCGCGATCAAAAGGTTTGCCCTCAGCCGTCCCTTGAATTTCCACGAAACGACCGGATTCCGTCATAACCACATTCATATCCACCTCAGCCCGTGAATCCTCATCATAGGCCAAATCGAGGAGAATACTCCCCTCCACGCGCCCCACAGATACCGCGGCAACACGCTCACGCAAAGGCATAGACTTGATCAACCCCTTATCCAACACAGCCATCAGCGCGTCCTCCAAAGCCAGATATGCTCCGGTAATCGAAGCCGTCCGTGTGCCCCCATCAGCCTGCAACACATCGCAATCCAGCCAAATTGTCCGCTCCCCCAGTTTCTCCAAATCCATCACAGCCCGCAATGACCGCCCAATCAACCGTTGAATCTCCATCGTCCGACCGGACAATTTTCCCCGGCTGGCTTCCCGCTGGGTTCTCACATCCGTCGCACGCGGCAACATCGCGTACTCCGCCGTCACCCAACCCTTACCTGTCCCTCTCATGAAAACAGGCACCTTCTCCTCAACTGAAGCTGTACACAGAACAGTTGTTTTCCCCATCTGCATCAACACCGAACCTTCCGGTGGCTCCGTAAAACCGCGTACCATCCGAACCGGTCGCAACTCATGGGCTTCGCGTCCATCCAATCGATTCATGGTCATCCCCCTTTAATATTTTTGCCATCCCTACTCCGTCAAGCCTAAATCACTCAACGTCAATTAATTGATGCCTCACATATGAGATCTCTCACAACCTCACCCGCCATAATCAACCCAACAACCGCAGGCACAAACGAAACGCTTCCTATGGCCTCACCGGGCTCTTGAGCCGACGGCGGTTCCGGCGACACGACCACCTTCACACCCTCCGTGATCCCCCGTTCCCGCAACAATCGTCGATACCGGCGCGCCAAGGGGTCCCCCCGGGACACCCCCACATCACACACAAAGAATCCCTCGGCCCGCAACCGTCTCCCGGCACCCATAGCCGCAATCAAAGGAATGTCTCCCTGCCGGCACACCAATGCTAACGCCACTTTGGCTTCCATGTCGTCAATAGCATCAACCACATAATCCCAGCCGGCAAAATCGAGACCGCTCTCGGCCGAATAACGCCTTTGCTCACACCGGACATCGGCCTGGGGATTGATATCGGCAACCCGTTTCCGGGCCGCCTCTGTCTTAGCAATCCCCAGCGTCGAGCGCAACGCCAGGAGTTGACGGTTCAGATTGCTCATCTCGACCACATCCGCATCAACTAACCAAAACGACCCGACACCAGCCCGTACCAACGCTTCCAACGCATACGATCCCACACCGCCCAATCCCAACACCGCCACCCGGGCCTTTTCGAGTCGCGCCACACCGGCCTCACCAACCAACAACCTTGTACGCGTCTGAAAATCCTTGTCTCCAGCCATGCCAACCTACCCTTCACAATCCTTGTCTCCTTGCACTTGGTCTCAGGCACTTGGTCTCAGGCTCCTGCCCTTCCCCAGCCAACCCAGCCAACCTCCCCTCGCCATTCTGCGCAAATCCCTCTTCTCAATTCCCGGCACATTTATGTACCCGTTACCTCCGTCCGAGGCCGGAGAGACTTTCTACGCCAAAAGAAATGACCCACACCCATACCGGCTGAAATCCCCAACCAAATCGCCCCAGCCCAAACCACGATACGAATAGACATATTGAAAAACAATTCCCCCTGCATAATCCTGATCAACAAATCCTTTGTGGGATCGAGTAACCACAACTCATTGGTGAACAACGTCATATGCACAGCCGTCCAAAACCCTTGGAAATCCATATTCGCCCAAAGCACTAAGAACGCCAGAAACCCCAACATCAACCCATTGCCAACCCAAAACCCAGTCAAGGTCGGACCCAAGATCCTCGCAAAAATATCTTCAGCCCGAAACCTCCACAAACAAACCGCCAGCAAAACCAACATCCCAAGCACGACCCCAACAGAGCCAACACACAACCACAACCCAAACTGAAAGAGTTTCCTGACATCAGCCATATGATCAATTTCCCGCTCATTCAAAAACTGCCGCCACTCCCCAAAAATATCAGCTTCAACTTCAAGCACGCCCTCCACCCTAGCCGGATTCGGCTCGCTCAAATACACCAACAAGGCATCTGTCACCCGCGCCAGATCCACCTCGCTCATACCAACATATTTATAAACACCCAGCTCTTCATATTCCCGCGCAAAAAAACTCCTATCCTGAGACACCACAAGAATAGAACCAATTAAAACCACTATAAAAGCCGCCAAAGCCAGTACCGCCCCCACGACTCGAAACCCCCACTTTTGACATCCCAACCCAGTCACGGTTGAATTCTCACCATCCCTACATCAACGTCATTCAACTGCCCTTGTCTAACCAGCTCCCGCGCAAAACCCTCTCCCATCAGAACACGACCCGCCTGCCAGAACAAATCCGTACTGCCGCTAACATAATATCGCACATTCGGCGGCTCTGCACCTTGACCTATCTCCCGATCCTCGAACCTCAACCCTCGAACCCCGCCAAACGCCCCGTGAGCGACAAATTTCGCCACCTCGTCCGCCGGATCCAACAAAAGCACATCCGGCCCCAAACACGCTCGCAACGCGCCCCGCAAAAAAGGATAATGCGTACATCCCAGAATCACAGCCTCTGTCTTTGTCCGCAAAATCGCTTCCCCGTAAGCCCGAGCCGCCGCCAACGCTTCCGCCGAATCAGACAACCCCGCTTCCACCAACGGCACAAAACGCGGACAAGCTTGTGAAACCGTCCAAACCAGCCTCTCTGCCTCCGGTCGCTCCTCATTCCACTGCATCGCCCGCCGTTCAAAAGCACCGCTGGCTACCGTAGCTTCCGTCGCCAACACCCCGACTCTTTTACCCGGCGCGCACCGCCCGGCCAAAGCGATGGCAGCATCAATCATGCCAATCACCGGCACAGAACACACTTCACGCAACTCCTCAAGCACATGAGCAGAACTCGTATTGCACGCCACAACAACCACATCCACCTGCCTACTTATCAAGAACCCAATAATCTCCTGCCCAAAAACCATCAACTCCTCTTTGCTGCGACAGCCGTAAGGAGCCCGGGCTGTATCTCCAAAATAAATAAGAGAAGACTGTGGCAAACGCTCCCGAACGGCCCGTGCCACAGTCAAACCCCCGACACCCGAATCAAACATGCCAATCTTAGGCTGCATTCCATTCTCCTTAGACGTATCAATTGTCAGAATTACATCATTCACGATTTCTATTATACGCCTGTCAGCCTAAAACAGCAAAATCCCTCCTGGATCACATTAATCCCTCCTGGTTTAATAGAAAATATTAATACTGCTTGGGGACACTCCCCCATCCGTATTCGGGTTCGAGGATCCCTCAACATCTGTGTCAACCCGAAACCCTTCATCCAAGACCGTCGCCCCCTCAGCAACCGTCAAATCAATAAGATCGTTTCGCCACTGCAGATTCTCCGCAGAAATCCCATGATATGAACTTACCGGCTTGCTGTCAACCAGCAACACCACCTGGTTCACGGTTGAAAACTGACACATCGTATTCACCAGACTGTAAAGGGCCAACTGCGCATTAGTCGGGCCATTCAGCTCCAAAAAGCCCTTACTGAGATCGATTGTCGCCACACCGTTTTTAATATCAATATCCTTAAGAATCGTTGTGGTACTCACCGTCCTCCGTAAAGGACTCTGCTCCGACGGACCTAACAACCATTGCCGCAAAGTCTCACGACCTAGGCTCAGCGTATGCGGAATCTCTCGTGTCTCTTGAACCAGCTTCGTGCCCTCAGGATTCGCATAATAAAGCTTCACGATTTGAGTCGGCCCATCCGGCTGTTCGGCAACCCCCTGGGTCGAAACAGCTTCACTTTGCGTAAAGAAATTCAACAACTGAGACAACCCCGTCGCCACAGGATCTTGTCCCACCAACTCTTCCAGAATCCCGCATCCCGCCATTGACATCATAACAAAAAAAACCATGAAAACAAGCAAACCCTTGATTATCCTCGTACTCATATCATTACCTCCTTCAAATCTCTGGTTCGCCATGTCACAGGTCACCGAATCAGACACCGCCTTTTTCATGCCTCAAAGATCGGACAACCATCCCTAAGAAAATATGCGCTGACAATCAATTTAGTACCTTAGGTGGCAAGAACATCAAAGAAAAACGAGTTGTTTAGGCAGCGCACAACAACTCTTCTTCTAATGCGGTCTTCGACCGCAAGTATCCAGTATTCAGTATTCAGGATTCAGAATGTGGATCTTCTTGTTTTTTATTGATGTTGTTGCAACCTAAGTGACTAAGTCGACCAAGGTTGCGTTGAGAGCAGACGTTATCTAACCCCCGAAAAGGTTCCTGGCAAATTCCTTGAAGAAGGACTTCTTCTGACACTGTTGTGGTAAAAAACTTTCTATACTGTTAGCCTGTCCCATATCTGAAGAACCCGGCTCCGGATCCAATTCCTGTACAAAACACAACGGCGGAAACAGGACACACCACCAATTTGCACCCTCCGCCTCCCCAATTAAAATCCGCACAGCCTCATATTTACCCGCCGGCAAAATCACATTTCCATAAGCCCTCATTGGAAATTCCCGTTCTTCCCAAATTAAAGCGATCGGATAAGAAAACCCGTGCTGCCGAATGACCTCTTCTGCGCAATCCAAGATCATGTCTTCCACAGCGCCAAGCTCCCTTCGCGCCTCGTCAAGGTCGTTCAGAACAGCCAGCCGCGGGCCTACTAGGGCTACCACGGCATCCCGGACAGCATACTTGAGCTCCTGATCCGCTTCACTGTCCGAATTGGCTAATATATGGAATCGAATCAAATTCTCCGGCCCCAGATTTTCCATGTCTCGAACCGAATCGTTTCCAGTATCTAACTCTCCTTGGCGACCCGCCTCCACAGCAATCGAATTCCCCTCCAACCCAAAGCAAACGCCCACCCAGGCACAGAGTCCGACAACCATAACCATAAGAACCATCACACCGGGAATGGCTCTAAAACCCCGTTGCGAAGTATGAACTCCAAAAAAATAGGACGTAAAGTTATTCATATCTCTCCTCCGATATTCGAGAAACGCCATCCCGGACACCTTTCCCCGGTGGCTTCCCAAAAACTCAACGTCCCTATTGTGCCCTTTTGAGCAATCCTCTAAACAATTCTTCGAAATTCTTCCGAAAGCATTCTATCCGGTATCTTACCGATAACCCGCAAGATTTGGGGGAACCTCTTGTTGATACTGATAACTTCCCCGTAGCGAGGCCCCTTGTTGATATTGACCGCCATCCCATTGACCCGTGTTTGACGAATACGCTTGCTTCTTGAGTTGCGCCCCTTGCGTATATGGATTCTGTGGAGCATAGCCCATATCTGAAGAATATCCGGTGTCAGCGCCCTGACCCATGCCCTGACCCGCGCCCAAACCTACGCCCTGACCCGCGCCGGCCGACCCGCCAGAGGAACTATAAGGGCTGCCTGGCCCGGGTATCCCGCCCGCAACAACCCCCCCAGGCACCGCTCCCGCAACTTCTCCGGGCATCACCCCGGGCATGCCCGCTACGGCACCTCCGGGAGGCAGACCTGTCGCCCCCATACCTTCCGCCGGAACGGGGTTTTTGTTCTTGCGTCCACGGACAAACCCCCCGGCCTTTTTCTGTACGAAACCACCAAATCTTTTCGCGGCAATGCCGGCTTTGCCGACAGCTCCTTTCGCAAAATCCCCCTGAACAAACCGGGATTTGAGATCTTCCCTAACCTTAAGCACAATCGGTCCCTGAGGATAAGCCATAATATTGCGGGAATCCTCAACCGAGACAACAACACGTGTGTAGAAACTCAGTGGAACCGAGCTCTGAAAAGAGAACTGACACATGCCGTCCTTATTCGGGGACATTCTGCCGGCGGCGAATCCTTGTTGCCCCTTTTTATCTACAAGATAAACCACATAGACTGCTGTCGCCAAATTGAACACCGCTCCGGGTGGAGGAAGATACGCGACAACAAATAACTGGAGTTCGCTTGAAATTGTGGCGATTCCGCTGCCGGGAAAACCCTGGGTCGTCTCCAAAACATATTGTCTGACCCCGGCTCCCCCCAGCCCCGGCGGCATTTGCCCTCTCGCGTGAGAACCCATCTGTGTTCCCATTTGTGTCCCCATCTGTGTTCCCATCTGTGTCCCCATCTGTGTCCCCATCAAATTCATCTGAGACGACATCGGCGATGTCAGCGAAGATTGTCCAAACGGATTTCTCTGAATAGTTATGTTAATCTCCCCCTTATTAATGGACAACCGGTCATCACAGTCCGTATAACCGGCCTTGGTAATTGACAATTCCTTATGACACCCGGATCCTATCTATTTTGCAATATATGAGCACTCGGCCTTAAACGCCACACATATAAGAAAAAGCCGGCATATCGGGAAACCCGGATGCCGGCCGTAACCCGTCATGATCAATCACATAATTCGATGTTCACTTAAGGTCAAACGGTAACTTGAAATTCTCCGGTATCTTCATAGACCCCAAATCCGCCCCATCGCCAATCTGATCCAGGACTTGCTGCGCGAGTCCCTTGAGACTATCGGGGAGCGGAAGATCATCGGCACTGGGCAATCCATAGAGTGATGTTGTAATTGCAAGATTAGCCGTTGCAATAAGTTTCTCGAAAGCCTGTAAAAGTTTGAAGTAGCTGCGTACCGCAGGATATCGATTCATGATTCTGACCTTGTGATCAACATGGGCTATGCTTTCCTTTTCAGAAGATATCTTGCCAAACAATTTGCCCGCGGTGAGAGCCTGTTCTTTCAGCTGAAACTCCTGGAATGCATCCCAAGCTGCTTGGTCTTTCTTGATCTCTTCCTCTGCGGCTTTTAGTTGGAGGAATTCATCTGAAGAAGCGAGGCATGCGCCCAAATCACGGGCTTTTTCTAAATAGTCCATCTGACGACCTCCATATGTGGTTTTCCATATTCTATGCAGTATGTTTTCCGTTGGGAATACATTTGGGAATATGTGCTTATCGAACAAGCCTGAATAAAAAGAGGATTATCCACATAAACGTAGAAGATAGCTGGTTTAGGAGGGAGTGTGACTATGCGTGTATATCAAGCCGAAATGAGGCTGATTCAAATTTCATCTCTGCTAACCATTCTCGTCATTGGTGTTGTATTTGTATTAAATGCATATGGACATCAGCCTACAACCACAGATCCAGATCCGTATAATACCACCAGTATTGTACAAGAAGACACCTCTCCCTACATCATCTGTTTAGGCGATTCCTACACATACGGCTATCCCGAAAGAAACCTCGAATCCGATCCCTCATGGCCCCATCATCTGGGGGAAATACTCAATGTCAAGGTCGCCAACGAAGGAAAGCAGAAACAAACCTCTAAGGATTTACTGGAACGTTTTGACAGTGACATTATCGAAAAGAATACAACAAACCCCGCTATCATAATCATTTTTGCAGGAATGGGGGACGCTTTGAGTGAGGAACCGGTTTCTGTCGTTACGTTTGAAAGGTATATCAACAATCTCGTTGAGAAAGCACAGGATCATGGCATCAAACCCGTATTGATCATGCCGTTTTCCTATCCGGAAGCAGACAAACAGCAGTATATCTCTGAATATCGCGCTTGGTTAAGTGAATTCTCTGAAGCCAATACCATTATGCTGGTGGATTTTCAAGGCTTTCTATGTGACGAGGATAACGGCATCAAGAAACAATACACATCTACCGCCGGTAAATATCCTAACGCTGAAGGGTATTTGGAAATGGGAAGATATATTGCGGATCAACTCAAGGACGAAATATGAGAAGGAAACAATGAGCGCTCCAAGCCATATTGTAATAAAGCTTTCGGGCGCAAGGATACAGACGGGTTTTCGTGAATACGTATTGTTGGGATGTGTGGGGCATGGTTAGTGATATCCTCTGGCTTGTTGTGAGTCTGGCTATTATCCTAGCCGGCGCGGAGTTTTTTACCAACGGCATCGAATGGCTTGGCAAGAAACTCAATCTTGGCGAAGGCGCTGTCGGCAGCGTGCTTGCCGCCGTGGGCACAGCTTTACCGGAGACACTCATTCCCCTTATCGCCATATTCAGAGGGGGCGAAGAAAGCCTCCATGTTGGGATCGGCGCCATTCTGGGCGCCCCGTTCATGTTGGTTTCTTTGGCCATGTTTATCACGGGTCTGGCCGCTGTTATTGTGCGCCGAAAGAAAAACCTGCGAAAAACCCCTCTCAACCTGAATACCTCAGTCATGAGCAGAGACATAGGTTTCTTTATCATCGTCTATACTGTGGCCATTCTGGCGTCCTTCTTAGCACAACCCGGTAAAATCGTAGTCGCCTTGTTTCTTGTCGGAGCCTATGGATTCTATGTCTATCGGACCATCAGAACCAGCGTGGGACAACACGATAAATCCCACCAAATTAATCCCCTCTACCTGGCATATCGGAAATCCAATCCGGTTCTTGGAATTGTCATGTTCCAGATCCTTGCCGCCCTAGGCATTATTGTCCTGGGAGCCAATATTTTTGTTGGGAGTGTCACCCATGTGGCGGAAACACTGGGTATGCCGGTTCTATGGCTATCCCTGATCATCACACCGATTGCCACAGAGTTGCCTGAGAAATTCAACAGCGTTATCTGGATTATACGTGGGCAAGATACCTTGGCCCTAGGCAATATATCCGGTGCCATGGTGTTTCAGAGTTCGCTGATTCCCGCCATTGGGATCCTGCTAACCCCTTGGAAACTGGAAACCTTGGGACTCCTAAGCGCCCTATTGGCCTTATGCGCGGCCCTATGGTTGTTCTTTAGCCTGCGCCGCTCCCGCACACTGTGGCCGGGACAGCTCCTGCTGTGCGGATTGTTTTACATTGTCTTTATCGTGGTCGTCGTTACTTCACTCTAAAGCGGGCTCTGCCCGCAAGTATCCAGTATTCAGGATTCAGGATTCAGAATGTGGGTCTTCCACATCGACTTCCCCCACAACGCCTATCTTATCACCGTTAGTAATCACCAACCAATACCGACTCGGCGATAAATAACTTAGAGGGATAACTTCAATACCCTGTTCCCGGAATCGGCAGACCGCCTCAACTCTGTGTCCGTTAGTCACGTCAATGAATTCGGCTTGGTTCATATAGGGCAACAATTCATAAGGCACCGCCCCCTGGATAATCACAGGCTGACTATCTTGCAAACTCGTCGTCTCTTGTAAGATCGCCATATCAAACGGATCCGCCATATCTTGAGGGGTCACCGCCTCTGGATTTGCTATATCTCGCGAGCCTGCCGTCTCTTGCAAGTTCACCATGTCTTGCGGGCTTGCCGCGATTTGCGCCCCCGACAAAGCTGTCTGATTCAAGAATCGGTACCCCGGATAATAGACCGGCCATCTCCGAAACAAGTCCTCGTCACTGATCTTTTGCCATCCTTGCGCAGTCCCTATGCTCACTGATGTCGACCCTAGACACTGGCTGATCATCTCCTGGCCGGCTGACCAGTTCTCTTCTTTGCGCCACTCGTCCAATGAGATTCGAAATGATCGACTGCCAACCTGCCATTTGAGATATCCGCTCTCATCGTGCGCTATAGCATCGTCAGACTCCCCTGGGGTTGAAAAATCCTCTCTCAGTAACATCATTGCTGCCGTCATAGCCGTTTCATCAGAAAGCTGGAGATCAGGAAACAGTCCGACAAAATCCACCGGCTTCTCTCCGGGGGTAAAAAACCGGGTTATCGTCATCATGAAATAATCGCCGTTTGATAGCGGAAACACCTGTTTAAACCGCCCCGAACCGTATGTTCTTCTTCCCAAAACGGTGGCCTTTTTGTAATCCTGTAGAGCCCCGATAACAATTTCGGATGCGCTGGCCGAGATCCCATCCGCAAGAACAATCACCGGTTCTTCAATGACCAAATCCTGAGGGACAGCCACTTCCGAAGATCTTGTCTTCGATGTTTCCCAAACCACTGCCAATTGATCACCTATAAAGAATCCGAGCATCTCCAAAGCGGTCTCAACCAACCCCCCGCCGTTTCCTCGTAAATCAATGATAAAGGATTGGACACCCTGCTGACGCAACACCTTCACAGTCTCGGCAAATTCTTTTTCCATACCCATGCCAAAAGACGATATAGCGATAACCCCCACAGTATCATACGCCTCGCCCGTAACCTGTGGTATCTGCACAGCCCGGCGTTCCAGAAACACTGTCAACGTTTCCCCATCCCGGCTAAAACAAAGCTCGATCTGGGTGCCCACCTCTCCTCTAAGCAAAACCGCCGACTCCATACAACTTTTCCCCTGCAGATCCACACCATCGGCACTGATGAGAATATCGCCGGGACGAAGACCTGCCTCCGCAGCCGGTCCTCCCTGGAACACTTGAGAAATGGCTATCCCTTCGCTGTGGTCATTCAGAACAACACCGATCCCTACAAAAGACATATTAATGACATTCATCAGATCCGTGAACTCAGCCGTCCGCAAATAGTGGGCGTACGGATCCCCCAACGCGTCCAACATATCGGGAATCGTCGTAGCTTCCAGAACTCCCGGAGGAATTTCCATGGGATAATCCGAAACAATGATATCCCGCACTTCCTCAACGATTGCCGGATCCGCCGAAACAGTCCCGGCATCGTTCCCGGTACCGGCAGCGCTGAATACGTCGACGGCAGTCAGATCATAGTCCACATCTGTTACACCGGCCGGTATGGCCATAAATCCCAACTGAACAAACAACAAGAAAACCAAGACCCCAACTTTTATTTTACCCACGATGCGCCACCTTTCTCGGCGTTCTGTACATTAAGATAGTTTTTCCAGTTGGTAAAATAAAATTCAATGCACAGCCACGCTGAGCATTGAATTAATTCGAAGCCGGTCGATAAGCCGAGTTCTGTTCCTCGTCGCCCTTCGGCAAACGAAGCGATGGTCATCTCTCTGGGACTGACGTTACCGCCGGCCTCATGCGACCTAACCCGGGAACGGAGCGGGCCACCCCATTGTTCCCCTATTTGGTCTTGCACCAGGTGGGGTTTGCAGGGCCGGCCAGTTACCTGACCGCCGGTGAGCTCTTACCTCGCCTTTCCACCCTTACCGCGTCTGCTGAAACAGACACGGCGGTATATCTCTGTTGCACTTTCCTTAGGGTCACCCCTACCGGGCGTTACCCGGCACCCTGCCCTGTGGAGCTCGGACTTTCCTCAGGGAACCGCAACAGAGGATTGCTCCTTTGTCACGTATCCCCGCGACCATCTGACCGACTTCAATATGAAAAGCGTACAGGATGTCCGAAGAATTGTCAATTCCCCCAAAGCCCCACATTCTTCTTACTCATAACCCAATCTACCTGGGTCAATTCCTTGCGCATACTCAAATACTCCTGCAGATTCTGCATCATCGATATCTCGCTAAGAAAATGTCCCAACTCAATCACGGCCATACCTTCCTCCAACGCCTCCAGAACCTGGTGGTAACCCAAATCCCCTGTAATAAACAGATCTGCCCCTTGCGCCAACGCTTGAGGCAGCATTGACCCGGCAGATCCGTTAGCGAAAGCAATTTTTCTGATTCGCTGACTCATATCTCCTGTCACCCGCACCGCCGACAGATCATAATCCCGGGTGAACAACCCCGGCAACCTGCCCAGAAAATCTTCCCGGAAAACTCCCAAGGGCATCGGTTCCAACAGCTCCCCAACAGCACCATACCCATGAGGTTGCCCCGGCGTCTCCTGTTTAATCACATCATAAGCCGGCTCCTCATAAGGATGCTCCTGCAAGAGAACCCGCACCGCCCGTTTCAGGTTCCGTTGGGTCACAATGCTTTCCAGACGCGTCTCCTCCACGCGGGTCAGCTCTCCTACCTCGCCGACGGCGGGATCCGCCCCGTCCGTTGCCCGAAACATCCCCTGCCCCTGAACCTGAAAGAAACACTCCTCGTAGCACTCTCCGTGTTCGCCACCGGCAAACCCCTTGCCGACACCCGCCCGGGCCAAAGATATCCGCAGCGCTTCCGCTTCCGCCACAGGAACAAAAGTCGCAATCTTATACAATTGTTCTCCCGTTTCGCTAAGCAAAGCCGGCTGAACGACCCCGGCCAGCCGGACCAGATCCAGACTCGATGAGAATTCCGACTGGTCCAGATTGGTATGGGCGGCATAATAAGCGATTTGGTTCTGCAACAAAGCCAGGGGCAGCCGCGCATGCCGGTTATCTTTGCGCAAATTCTGTAGGGGTTTGAGCATTATCGGATGATGCGCCAGAATGAGCTGAGCCCCTATCTCCACAGCCTCTTCCACCACTGCCTGGGTCCCGTCCAACGCTACCAGAACTTTGTCCACCTGCTGGGCGTAACTCCCTACCAGGAGCCCGGGGTTATCCCATTCTTCCGCCCAAGATCGTGGCGCTTTTTCTTCAACGGCCTGGACGATGGATCCTACGGAAACAGCCATTTCAGCAACCCCTCCCAAATTTGTATTTCAACGGCGACCTCTTGCTTTTTGGCCTCGGCTTCGGTCCGATTACTTAGAACAAGACCTGCCCCAACCCGGGTCAGCCGGGCGATTTCTGTTCGTATCAGCGGTTGCAACAGCTTGTCGTGGCGAGCGATGTTCAGAGGACCCACCTTCGCGAATTGGCGGTCGAATTGAGCCTGGTTTTTGATTGTTCTCATGTGGGAAGTCACGGTCTGCACTTGGGTATCAATGGCGTTCTTTGCTTGCCAATCCATGTCCTCTTCCCGCAGCCATGACATCAGACGGTAGATCTCCCCGCCTTCCTCAGCTAATCCTTCGTCAGACAGTATCCAGCCTGTACTCTGAAGAAATCGGCACAGACTCTCGAAGCCGTTCTGAGGTTGCAGGATGAGACAGCGAGCTTGTCCGGCCACAGAAGCACCGTCTCTTATTATTTTCACGATCGTCCCTCCACCCATACCTGCCATGACAAGAACATCAGCCTCACCGGGGTTCAGGACAGCAAGCCCGTCACCCTTTCTGGCTTCTATACATTCATTGAGATTGGTGAACGCAATTGTCCGAAGAATGTTTTGGAAAGGTCCTTCATGCGCATCGGTGGCAAGAGCATGTTTGATGAGATTGTGTTGCAGTAAGAACACCGGCAAATAGGCATGATCGCTGCCGATATCAGCCAGCACCACGCCATTCTTGTGCCCGGTCAAAGCCACGGTTCCCGGTTGATATTGGCTCACCGTTCGTTGGATGAGCCCCGCCAGACCCTGCAACCGCGGACCCAAATTCACTTGTTCGTTTTTCCTTAGCAAATCCATAGAATCCTCGGTTTCTTCCATCTGTCGAGGTAACTTCTCCTCTCATTCTACCAATTAAAGTTGATGGGAATCAAGTCTTTCTCTTTATTTCTGATAAACGTTTGCCATCCCATATCTCCTCTGCTAAAATAACAATATGCCCAGAATATTCTGACGAGTCTTTTCAAAAAAACTCGTCGGAACATTGTTGAGCTCAATAATTGCTTTCGTCGTGATAACCCCGATCAATCCTCCGGCCAATCCCTGAGCATATCCCCAGAACAACCGTCCCAGGAGCTTAACAATAATGCAAACCTACCGAACCTTCAACCTGGATCCCTTCCAGCAAGACGCCATCGCCGCCATCGACGACGGCCACTCCGTCATAGTCTCTGCCCCTACCGGCACCGGTAAAACCCTTGTCGCCGATTACCTTGTGGACAAAGCCCTGGCGGAAACCCGCAAGATCATTTACACCGCCCCCATCAAAGCACTCAGCAACCAAAAATATCGGGATTTCTCCCGCCAATTCGGCGCGGAAGCCGTCGGCATCATGACCGGTGATATCGTCATCAACCCCCGGGCGCCCCTGCTTATCATGACCACCGAAATCTTCCGTAACCAGGTCATAACCGGCGATCCTGACCTCGCCGACTTTCAATACATCATTTTCGACGAAATCCATTGGCTTAATGACGAAGCCCGTGGCACAGTCTGGGAAGAATCTATCATCCTGGTACCGGCCCATATGCGTCTTCTGGGTCTCAGCGCCACCATCTCTAACGCCGATGAACTCAAAGACTGGATCGCCGGCATTCGCGGCCAGGAACTCATCCTCATAGAAGAACCCAAACGTTGCATCCCTCTCGAATATCGCTACTACACCAAGCAAACCAAATTCTGCACCTATCCCCGTCTCAAAGCTTATTATGACAAAACCCTCCATAACCTCACCCTCCAAGACTTGAGCGAAATCTCCCAACTCTTTGAACCTACCACCCACATCGATCTCATCAAAGAAATCGAAAACGAATATTTCCCCTGCCTCTACTTTTCGTTCAGCCGTCGCCAATGCAACGAAAAAGCCACCGAACTCGCCTCAATACGTAACTACCTGAACCCCACCCACCGCAAAGAAGTCCAATCTGAATTCATCAGACAATTCGGCGGCGAATCCGGCTGGTCTCCCTCCACCCATCAACTCTATAACACTTGCAGCAAAGGCATCGCCTTCCACCACGCCGGCATGCTACCCAGCCAAAAACAACTCGTTGAAACCCTCTTTTTGGCCCGGCTCCTCAGTGTCCTCTACTGCACCGAAACCTTCAGTGTCGGCATCAACTATCCTGTCCGAGCTGTCTGTTTTGACGCCCTGTATAAATACGACGGCCACTCATTCCGCTCCCTTAAAAACCACGAATTCTTCCAAATGTCCGGCCGAGCCGGCCGCCGGGGCATCGATAAAAAAGGCTTCTCTTTCGCCATTGCCGACTTCAACGAATTCCGCCGCAACCCTATTCCCCGCTTCGACATCCGCTATCTCGAACCCCTGGCAAGCCAATTCCGGCTCACCTACAACACCGTCCTCAACTTGGTGGCCACCCTCACCCCCGACCAGATTCAGACATACTTCCTCAAAAGCTTCGCTTCTCACACCTTCCGCCGTGTTTATGCCGAAACCCAGCAACAAATCGACGAACTTACTCTCCGACTCACCCAAATCCATCAAACCGCCTGTGATAAAATCGGCTCCCTATCCTGCCCCCTCGAATATTCCCCCCAAGCCGGCGAGCTCCACCGGCTTCGTCGAAGCTACAAACGCTTGGATCACCGCCACCGCCGCAAATCATACGGACGCCGTCTTCAACAAAAAATCCGGCGCCTGGAAAACCTTCTGAACCAAGCCGGGCTCAGCACCCCGCCCCCCCCCTGTCCCAAACAAAGCGATACCTTATGTCATGACCTCAACAAACAACGCCTATCCATTCTGGAAACCCAAGACCAACTCAAAGCATCCCTAGCCCTCTCAGACTCAGAAACACTCTATAACCAATTCATCTACAAAACCGAACAACTCAAACAACTTGGCTACATCGACAGCCCGGACATCCTGCCACCCGATACCGGCATCCCGCCTGATCAAGCCGCCCCCACCGGCATCCCGCCTGATCAAGCCGCCCCCACCGGCCATCTCCGTCTGGCGGCCAGGGGTAATCTTGCCCGACAGATCTATGTGGAAGAACTCTTCGTCACCGAGCTCATCTTTTCCGGTCACTTGGACACCCTTAGTATCCCCTCCCTATGTGCTCTCATCTCTTGCATCGATTATGAAAACCGCAAAAATGACTATTTTGTCCGCCCCCAGCAGGAACTGATCCCAAGGCACGATATACGCGAGATCCTTACCTTCCTGCAAAGCGTCTGCGGCCCCGACGCCGTACGCTTTGACCCCCGAGTCGCCGTCGTCGCCTATGCTTGGAGCGAAGGCAAACCGTTAAACCAAGTCCAAAAACTCTGCAACCTGGACGAAGGCGACATCATCAGCATCTTTCGACGAACAATTGACCTCATGCGACAGATGCGGGAAGCCTTACCTCAGGGTGGCCTGAGAAGCCGCCTCAGCGAAGGTATGAAGACCCTTGACCGGGACGAAGCCGCCTTATTAATAAACAGCTAACGAGGACAACAATGTACAGCCCACTCACATTCAAAGCGATAAAAGAACTTGTCGCACCGCAAACTTGGCCGGCTAGCGTGCTGCCGGTTTTGCTGGCCGGTGCTCTCAGCTTCACGACGTATCACATTTTTGCACTTTTTCCTTTTATCCTGCTCCTGATTTTATCAATACTGTTGCAAAGTGCCGTAAATACTCTTAATGACTACTATGATTACGTGAAGGGAACAGACAACGAGAACAATTCCCTTGACACTCATGACGCGTCCATAATCTATAATCACATTAACCCCAAATCGGCTTTCCGGACAGGGCTCGTCTTGTTGGGGCTGGCACTGTTGGGAGGAATCTATTGCGTCTGGTTAACCGGCTGGCCTTTGCTGCTTATCGGTCTCCTTGGCGCTGCTGCGGTCTTCTTCTATTCCGGTGGTCCTTTGCCCATCTCTTATCTTCCTTTGGGTGAATTGGTCAGCGGTCTGCTGATGGGCGGCCTGATCCCTTTAGCCGCCGTCTATGTGATCAGTGGCACTTTGTCCCCCATCGTCTTATATTACACTTTCCCTCTTATCGTCGGTATTGGTTGGATCCTTTTGACAAACAATACTTGTGATATCGAAAAAGATGAGCTCGCAAACCGGCACACAGTCCCTATTCTCCTTGGCCGCAAAAACGCGTCCCGGCTGCTGTTCTGGGGTTTTGTCTTTATCGCCGCCTGTGTCGCCCACTTAGGTTTTTATAGTTTTCGTCCGGGTTTTTGGATTGCTTTGCCAATGCTGATTCATTTCTTATTCTATGTCAAGCGCCTTTGGCGCATGGAATACACGGCGATCAACCGCAGAGCCGCCATGATGTCAACCCTACGACTCATCAGTGTTCTCAATATTTACTTCATTCTTATCATCATAGGGGCAGGTGTTTTTTCTGACTAAGGCAGACAAAGAACAAAAGGTCTATACAGTTTTTCAGAACATTTCTGACGATTATGACAGAATGAACGACATCATCTGTTTCGGAATGCACCACAGATGGAAACGGGACCTCGTCAACAGGATCAACAAACGCAAATACACATCCATTTTGGACGTGTGCTGCGGCACGGGCGACATCATTCTGGAACTGGCTCGGGATAACCCCAAGGCTTCATTGTGCGGTCTCGATTTCTCAGAAAATATGTTGTCCGTGGCAGAAGAACGGAAGGCCCAAAGCGACCTCACCAACATCCGGTTTCAACACGGCAACGCTATGGAACTGCCTTTTGCCAACAACTCTTTTCAGTGTGTCACGATTTCCTTCGGGTTGCGCAATGTTCCCGACTACGGTCAGGTCTTGGAAGAACTATACCGCGTCTTGGAACCTGGCGGTATGTTGTACTGCCTGGACAGTTCCTATCCGGAATCGCCTTTTGTCCGGCCCTTTTTTAAGCTATACTTCAAATATATTATGCCTGCCGTAGGTCATCTGTTTTCAAACCACAAAGAAGAATACAAGTGGCTCAACGATTCCACAGAACAATTCCTGAACAAAAATGAGCTCGCCCAGCTGATACAATCTGTTGGATTTCAAAAACCCGCCGTGCGCACGTATTTGTTAGGAAGCGCCGCCCTTCACCGGGGAAAGAAATAGAATACCCTGTGGGTCTCAAGCAATCTATACACGTTTAATCGTTTGCCAAGCCTCAACACCTCTGATAGAATGAGACTGCGCAATCAAATCATTTGGAAAGCGCCGCCTTACATAGAGGCAAATCATTACCGGCCCAGAAAGGACACCCGTTATGATCAAACCCTTAAAACCCGTCTCCCTTAGAGCTCTGAGCACTGTCCTGCTCATGGTTCTCATGAGTCTTTGTGTATTCACCACGGCAGGCTGTGGCGAAAAAGCCTCCGATGTCTGCAAAATCCGGATCGGACTCATTCCTACCGACGACAATACTCTTTTCTACGTTGCCGATTTCGAGAACCTCTTCGCGGAGGCCGGCCTTGATGTCACCTTCGTTGAATTCCTCAGTGCTCCGGAACGTGACGCGGCCCTGCAAGCCAAACAAATCGATGGCGAAATCACCGATCTCATGACCGTGGCTTTGCGTAAGAAAGCCGGTATTGATGTCGCCATTCTCACCCTGTGCCTTGGTGCCACCCCGGCGGAAGGCCCTTTCAGCCTGATCTCTTCCCCCAACTCCGGTATCACCGCACCGGAAGATCTCAAGGGCGCTTCTATCGGTATCGCTGAGAACACCATTGTTGAATATGTAACCGTGCGGCTCCTGGACTCAGTTGGTATTGCCCCCGAGGACTGCAACATTGTCTATGTCACCAAAATCCCGGATCGTCTCAATATGGTTATGCAAGATACCCTGGCTGCGGGTACTTTTCCTGAGCCCCAATCTTCTTACGCCGTCAGTCAAGGCTGTATCCGTGTTATCGACGATACCCGGGAGGATATTTCCCAGACAGTCTTCTTTCTGACCAGGGACCTCCTGAACACCTATCCTGACGAAATCAGAACCCTCATGGCCGTCTTGTCACAAGCCCAGAGAATCTATATGGATAACCCGGAAAACTATCGGTCCCTGATCACTAAACGTGTCAACGTCCCGGCCAATCTAACCGATACCTACACCTTGCCTACATTCTCTCCCCCACAGCCCCCCCTCAAGTCCAATTTCGACGATGTCATGACCTGGATGACGGAAAAAGGCATCCTGGCTCAGCCTTATGCCTATGACAGTCTTGTGGACACAACCTTTTTCAATTGATTTATATTATTCATTTTTCTTTGAGAAGTCGTCGTATAAGTGGGGGATGATTTGTGGTTTCGTGCCGTAACTGTGATATAGTCTATACCCAGAGAAATTCTTCTGTGACGGTATACGAAAAATTCTCTCTGGAAGTCGACACCGGCGAGTGCCTGGCGCTGATCGGGCCTTCCGGTTGCGGCAAAAGCACCTTGCTGTCCATGTTGGCCGGCCTTAGACCCCCTACCCGGGGTATGGTTCAGATTAATGGCCGGAATGTGACCGCACCCCGTTTGGAAACCGGGTTTATTTTGCAGGAATATGGACTTTTTCCATGGTTGACTGTTGAGGGTAACATCCGCCTTGGCCTAAAAATCCGCGGTTTAGACCGTCGCCAGGAAGAATGCCGCATCGACGACCTGCTTGAAGAACTTGATATTCGTGCCACAAAGAAAAGATATCCGAATCAGTTAAGTGGCGGCCAGAGGCAGCGCGTCGCCTTGGCGCGCGTGCTGGTACTGAATCCTGATCTGATCCTTATGGACGAACCTTTCTCTTCCCTGGACGCTTTGACCCGGGAATCCATGCAGCGGCTGTTGCTGGATATTCAGAAAAACCACCGGCTGACCACCATCCTGGTTACACACAGCATCGACGAAGCCGTTCTGCTGGGCACACGTATACTGGTGCTGACCTCTATGCCCGCCCGGATTGCCGGCGAAATCTCCAACCCTTTAGCAGGAACCTCCGGCTATCGCGCCAGTGAAGAATTCTTCCTGCAAACGAAGCGTGTGCGTACCCTTCTCAGTCAGCAACTGGTAGCACAATCGATGATCGATTGTTAATTAAGGAGAGACTGATGATGCCTAAGGGGACAGAACGCAAAAAACGAACCGGGCAGGTTCCACACACCGGGCAGGTTCCACACACCGGGCAGGTTCCACTCGCCGAGCAGGTTCCACTCGCCGAGCAACCTCCACACACCGAGCACGCTCCACACGCCGAACAAATTCCACACACCGAGCAACCTCGTCATGTACAACAAACCGACCCCACTGGACCCACCCTAACGACCGCCTCGATTTTCACCAAACCCCTCACTTATATTGTTACAACTTTGTTGATTCTCCTTCTTTGGCAGACATCTTCTTATTTTCTTAATCAAGCTATGCTGCCATCGCCCTTGGCAACCCTGACCGCAATGATCAGGCTCTTTGCTGACGGTACGGCTCAGCCCCATCTTTTAGCGAGTTTCTATAGGATCTTTGTTTCGATTATCATTTCGTTTGTTATCGGCTTACCTCTGGGATTGCTTATCGGCTACGAACACCTCTTTGAGCGGATCCTGTCTCCTTTGGTTTATCTGTTTTATCCGATTCCAAAAATCGTATTCATGCCCCTGATCATGCTGCTCTTGGGCATCGGAGACACGTCCAAGATATTTCTGATCGTTTTCATCTTGGTCTTTCAAGTCATCGTTACCACACGTGACGCCGTCAACAAAATACCCGCCGAAATGTTGGATTCCTTTTACGCTCTCGGGGGCAAGCGTCGTCACGCCTATCGTCATGTCCTGTTACCGGCTGCTTTGGCTGACGTTCTGACCATGCTGCGTCTGAGTGTCGGCATAGCTATGGCTGTGCTCTTTATCTCTGAATCTTATGCCACCCAATACGGCTTGGGCAGTTATATCATGAACGCCAACGCCCGGGTCGAATACCCCGAGATGTACGCAGGGATTCTCATCATGGCTTTCCTGGGCGTGTTGTTTTTCGCTGTGATTGATCTCCTGGAATGGCGATTCTGCCGCTGGCAGCGGATCTGACCAAGTTCACGGTTACCGCTGCGACCTGGGCATCAAGCTCCTTGCCTAATAGAACCGCATCTATGTCCGCCATGTTCATTGTTTTGAATTTGTAATGCTAGCCCAATTCGTTGTCTCTATTAATTCCGATATAGCAGACTCGGCGTGCATGATTAATTCTGTAGCCCCATCATACTCCCCTACCAATACGTTTTGCAAGATATTTTCAATATCGTTCCCCACATATGGGGCTTGTGCGAACTCTTTCAGATCTCTGACGGATTTCTTGATCAAATCATGATCAAATTCAGAAAGCGCGGTTTTGAGATCGGCAAGACCTGTTTTCAATAACTCCTGATCAAAATCCTCCTCTTTATTCCAGCCTCCTACTTGTGTCGCGACTACCTTGCTAATGCTGTGGCTCAGTGCCTCAACATCAGTGAATAGGACGTAGCTATGAGCTTGGATATAGGCTATATCCTCGGTTCGGGCTGCTGTCTCCAATCTAAAAGCATCTTCCGAAAGGGATTGTGCCCCAATATTTGCCAAGGCCCCTTTTAGCGCGTGCACATTAATCCTGTATAAAGACAGTTCCTTTGTTTCTAGACATAGCTTCAACATTTCTATCTTTCTCCAGGCCTCTTTCTGAAAAACTGCAAGGGTTGATAAATAGTTTCGGGTGACGCCGCCCGAAAACATCAACCCTCTTTCCACATTCAATCCTTCAATCTTAATTGGCAAGTCCTTATCAGTTGCTATTTCTTCCACGCCAAGCCAATTGCCTGTCGTTGCATCATCCTCCCATACCGGCACGCCTGGGTTGGATCTACTCATGTTTTCTGTATTGCCAAATTCCATATCATTTCTCCTAGCCGGTACTCCGTCCAGCCAAAATACACGCTATTCCACTTAATCCATACAAGTCATTACGGGCTTAGTCGCTTAGGTTGCAACAACATCAATAAAAAACAAGAAGATCCACATTCTGAATACTGAATACTGAATACTTGCGGGCAGAGCCCGCGTTAGCGAAGAATGAACATGATCGCTTATTTTTCGGTGATTTCTTTGAATTTATCCTCTATGCTTAAGAATAGCTCGACCAACTCAGGATCGAAGTGTGTTCCTTTACCTTCTATGATGATTTCTACAGCTACTTCGTGGGGATATGCCGATTTATAGGGTCTATCCGAAACGAGAGCATCGTAGACGTCAACTACGGCCATAATCCTGCCCAAAAGAGGAATCTCAGTGCCTTTCAACCCTCTTTGGTAACCACTGCCGTCCCATTTTTCATGATGAGATCCGGCCATAATTTTGGCGTAATCCAGAAAAGCATGTTCCGTTGTATTCTTCTTAATATTCTCGATCACTTCTTCGCCCCATGTCGTATGCTTTTTGATGATCTCAAATTCTTCAGGAGTCAGCTTGTCTGGTTTTTGTAGTATGCTATCTTTGATAGCTATTTTACCGACATCATGAAGTTGGGTCGATTGGAGCACCAAATCAATGTCCCACAGATCCGTTTCTTCTTTATGCAATCCTCGTTCCAACAGAGCATTCAGCAGGATACTCACATATCTTTGTGTTCTCTCTATATGTCCGCCGGTAACATCGTCTCGCCATTCCACGAGTTCCGCCATTGTTCTTATGATAGCGTTTTGAAGCTCGATGACGGTTTTTGTTTTCTCTCCGACCATTTCCTGCAGGTTGGTATTAAAATGCATGAGTTCTTGTTTTTGCTCTTGAACCAGCAGATGCACTTCGATGCGTTTAAGCAAAAGCTGCGGAGAAAATGGTTTGATCACGTAGTCGATCGCGCCAAGGGATAATCCCCGCAGCTCGCTGTCGTTATCGCTTTTGGCTGTCAAAAAGATGACAGGAATATGGCGCGTCTCTTGTTTGCTTTTCACCCGTTTTATCGTTTCGTATCCATCCATTTCCGGCATCTCCACATCGAGAAGAATGAGGTCGGGGATACGTTTTTCCATAGCTTGAATGAGGCGTGATCCGGAGTTAAAAGTGAAGGAGTTATAGACATCCGAGAGGGCATCATTGCCTACAGTCAGATTTGTTACATCGTCATCAACAAGGAAGATTGTTTTGCGGTCTGGGCTCATTGAGAACTTTTTTCCTTCCTTCATGATTGGGCGTCCGATCATTCTTTTTATAGGGTTTACTGGAACGGTTAAAATTATTTCTTCTCATTCTGCTCAATCTGCTCAATCTGCCCAGATCTTGACAAAGCAGAACCGCCTTTATCTCTTCGCCCCTTGCCGGCGAAAGTTTCTTGGTCACAAACAGTTTGAATCTGGATGGCATTATATTTTTATTCTTTGACCAACACTTTAACGACTTCGCCAAAATAGATCCGATGAAAATCTTTTTCCGGATAGAACTCCGGTTCCAACTTCCGGTCAACAAACTTTACGGCATCCAACGTCTGATCGCCAAAAAGTTTTCGGCAAACAATTATGGTATGAGCTTCTTCGAAAGCCAAGGTGTCCTCAACAAAATAAGGCGTCAATCCGCTTTCGGCAATCTTGTTCCCGTCTCTGCCTGATTTGGAACCCAAGAGGCCCAATGCCTTTTTATACTCCTTGGGGTAGAAACTGAGGGTAAAAGTATCAGTCTGATCCACAAATTTTTTCGTGTATCTCTGAGGTCTAATAAAAACCGTTACTACTGGTTTGTTCCACATGGTTCCCATCATACCCCAGCTCACTGTCATGGTATTACAGTTCAGAACCGGCTCCTGGCCGGTTCCTGAACTGGTCAGAACCGGCTCCTGGCCGGTTCCTGAACTGGTCAGTACCGGCTCCTGGCCGGTTCCTGAACTGGTCAGTACCGGCTCCTGGCCCCCCGCGCTCACCAGTGCCCATTGATCGTACAATATGGAAAAGGGATTGGTTTTTAGATCTTTCGCGCTTACTTCGATAAACGGCATAGTTTCATTTCTCCTTTTTTGGGGTGTCGTCTTCCTTCAAAATGGCTTTCTTCTTATCTGTTCCGCGCACGGGCAACGCATAAGGAGGGAACATTCCATTTCCCAATATATGAATGTTCACTGTCTTGGTGACAGGACCAATTGGTTGTTTCTGGAGAATCCAAAAGCCCGCGATTTTGTTCTGCCTCAATCTGGTTCCGTCAGGCAGAGATACCGTTGGGTTCTCCCGCCCAAACCTGCACCTCGTGCTTCTGCTGTCGGAATCAACCTTTATTCCCGTCAAGCAAATATGTGTAGTTCTCAAACTGATCCAACACCTTAATGTCGGAATCCTTCATCTCCAACTCATCGATAATTTGTTCACGGGTTTTATTTTTTAGCTTCTTTCTATTGATTTGATCAACCAATCGCCTAAGGGCTCCTTCTTCTCTGCCCTCTTCTCTGCCCTCTTCTCTGCCCTCTTTCCACTTCTCCTCAAGCCAGCCCTTCTTCTCCGCTACCTCAAAGAAGTATTCTGCCGCAGTACTCATATTCATGACCTCCTCAAAGATTGTTTTGTTCGCTTGGCGCACGCG
>WRJI01000016.1 GCA_009778595.1 Peptococcaceae bacterium
AACCAAAACACAACGTTTGATAATTGAGTCATTTGCCCTCACGGTGGATGACCTGAGAGCTTATGTTGCCAACGCATATGACGGATAGATTGTATGTGCTTAAAATAGGGCGGGATTTAGGTTCTACTTTACATGCTGATCTTTAAGTATTTCGGCAATTTCTACAACATCACTTAGTCTCCCTTCTGCAATATCAGAGATTAGTTGTCGTTTTTGACTATCTGATAATGTGTTTTTGAGTTTCCTCACATCCAATTCCACGTTTAAGACAACATAAGCCTTACTTTGGTTGTTGGTTTTAGAAAGATATCTTGCCAAAATGGCAGCAACATCTTCATAAGAATAGCCCGAGCCGGTAAACATGGCTACTTTTGTCGGGTCAGCAGGATCATAGGCAACATCAATTTTTGCTCCCGGTTGAAATTGTGGTATATCTGTGACAGCTATCGTATCATATATCTTGGCAGAGAAGAATTCCCCTTTTTTTCAACTCATTGCCTGCAATCTTGCCCCCCAGTTTAATTTCCTTTATGACCGCAATGGTTTTGATTCCTTTAGAAAGAATTGCATCATTTCTGTTGATAGCCCCGAATTCTTTTTTCAGCAAGAGAATAACCGGGAGAAAACATGCCGTCAACATAATGACACTGAAGGCAATAATAACCCATATATCCATATATATTCACCCCCATAACATCGATGATTTGAGGAGATTTTGACTTGAATGCGAAAGCGGGTCAAGAGATTGGACCTGCTCGAATAGAATCTTTCCAAGAATCTTAGTGACATTCGCTCTGTCGTATCCGGGATCATCAAGCACAAGTTTATAAGATTCTTGGACTCCTTCTTGCCAACTTTCCTGGGTGTTTGCCTTCACTGATGTCAATCTGCCGCTTGTCGGCGAGAGTACGACAATGCTTTTGGGGTTAGCAGGGTCATAGGCAACATCAATTTTGCATCCCGGCTGAAATTGGGGCATATGAGTATTGTCTATCGATACGACTGTTTGAGCGTAATAACGCCCCCCTTGATGATCTTCTACCAATAAACGTAGCCTGACACGCGTTCCAAACTCATTTGCCCCAGCTTGCACAATTTCTTTTATCTCTGCGGTGGTTTTGATTCCATGAACACGTATTGCCTTCTCACGGCGTAATCGTGTGACCTTATTTTTTATGAATAGAAATGCTAATAAGGCAAGTCCTATCATGCCGATGAGTGTGATAATGTTTGTTCCACTGCTCATTAATGTTCTCTCCTCGCTTTCAATCCGGCAGCTTCAATGTCGTGACCCTGTCTGACTATTCTTCATAGGGTATCATGACTTTCCGGGGAACCTTAAAGGTGACCAGCTTGTTTTTTTTATCATAAACCAATTCAACATTGATACCATATACCTCCGCCAGGAGACGATTCACGTTGATACATTTTGGGTAAGCAAAATCAAGGATATTACTGCCTGATCCATGTTTGCTGTAGCCCAACTTAACTCTTTGGCTGTATGAGCCGCTTAGCTTTTCCCTGTCGTCATGTGACCATTTGGCGGTGCCGTTTTGATCATAAAGGGTGATCACCTCATGATACTCGGTTGGCGAGTGGTAAACCCTTTCTGATGAACAGTACTTGCCTGTCGAATAATAGTTGCTAATCTCGCCGTCAAACCAGGGATTTGAACTGTCACTTATCTTCCATCCCCTGTCGGTTTTTACTGGCTCAAGATCCCAAAAATCCAAAAGATCCGAAATATCCGAAAGCTCCGAAATATCCGAAAGATCCGAAACATCGGAAAGACCCAAAAGATCCAGTATATCCGAAAGATCCGAAGGATCCGAAGGATCTCGATGATGACGATTCCCTTGGCCATAATATGAGTCCGTATACAATGCTACGAATATTCCCAACGCATTTTCAGCCCGTGAGTCATATTCGATTAAATACTCGCCATTTTTCGTGACAGCTCCCAGCAGGCCTATCCCATTGACCTTAAGAATTTCTCCGCTTTCTAATTCTACCGCTGCTGTCAGGAATCTGTGTGTTGGCATGATAATGTCGGTAGCCGCAAAGAGTATGATGCTGATGACCAATACTATCGAAACCAAAAGTATTGCAGATACCCCTAATCCTTTCATAACCCACATCCTTTCTCGGTTTGGCTCATTTTATATTGTATCTGAACAATGGCGCTTTGTATAGGGTTTGGGGCGAATACAATAGATTCGCGGAAAACGTCAACTGAGTTCGCCAAATAAGAAAAAGTTTTGCCGTTTTCAGGGTTTTTAGCAAAACTTTATACAGCCCATTTCAATGTATCCCCACACCCGACAACGGATAAACCCTCTCCACCTCAGCAAAAACCTTCTCATACGCTTCCCGATCCGCCAACGCCCGTTCCAGCACATCACGACTCTGCTCAATCAGACACCCATCCCGACTCAAATCAAGCAACCGCACCTCCGGGAACCCATGCTGACGCAACCCCACAACTTCTCCGGGGCCACGAAGCTTCAGATCTTCCTCGGCTATCCTGAACCCATCCTCAGTCTCACACAAAATCTGCAATCTCGCCGCGTTCCGCTGCCGACTAACCAAAATACAATAAGACTGTTCGTCGCCGCGCCCCACCCGACCCCGGAGCTGATGCAGCTGCGCCAACCCGAACCGCTCCGCGTTCTCAATTATCATCACCGTCGCGTTAGGGATATCCACACCCACTTCCACAACCGTCGTCGCCACCAACATATCAATCCCGCCCGCTCGGAACTGCCCCATCACACTTTCTTTCTCCCGGCTCTTCATGCGCCCGTGAACCAATACCACCCGCCGTCGGGGAAACTGCTCGCACAACTGCTCAAACCGCTGGACAGCCGCAACGAAATCGCTTTTCTCCGTCTCTTCCACCAGGGGACACACCACATAGACCTGGCGCCCCTTCTCCATCTGTTTATCCAAAAAATCATATATCATAGGCCCCACCGAACCCACACAACGCGTAAGAATACGCTTGCGTCCCGCCGGCAACTCATCCAGAACCGACATCCTCAGATCCCCATAAACTGTCAACGCCAAAGTTCTGGGAATGGGCGTTGCCGTCATCACCAACACATGAGGGTTTTCGCCTTTGTCCTGCAGATGTGTCCGCTGCCGAACACCAAAGCGGTGCTGTTCATCAGCCACCACCAATCCCAAAGAAAAGAACCGGACACTCTCTTGAATCAGAGCGCTCGTCCCCACCACCACGTGAACAGATCCCTCCGCGATACCGGCCAAAATCTCCTCACGATCCCTCTTAGGCTGACTGCCGGTCAACAATCGGACAATCACCCCCCGGGACGAAAAGAAAGTTTCCAAAGTTTGAAAATGCTGCTGCGCCAACACCTCCGTGGGCGCCATAATCGTTCCCTGAAACCCGGAAGTCACAGCTTGTAACAAAGCCATCATCGCCACAACCGTTTTGCCCGACCCCACATCTCCCTGCAACAGCCGCCGCATGGGCAGTCTACGCCGCAAATCAGCCCCAATCTCAGAGATAGCCCTCTGTTGCGCTTGCGTAAGTTGAAAAGGCAACTCCCTCCGAAACGCCGCCAATTCCCCGGTATCCCCCGGCAGCATCGGGGCGGTTTCCGCCAAAGGCTGAGAACGGACACGGGCGAAAGCCAGTTGAAGCATCAACGCTTCCTCACAGATAAGCCTTGCCCGCGCCTCCTGCAATAGGTCATCACTTTGAGGAAAATGAATCTGATGATAAGCCTCAACCCGAGAAAAAGCCGTCATCGGATCCTGCTCGGGCAGGATCTCCCCAAAGAAATCATCAATGTATTTCTCCGCGTTTCCAATGATCATACGAATGGCTTTCGAATTAAGCCCTTTCGTTTCTGAATAAACAGGGACAAGAACAACTTCATTAACCGCTCTGAAATCAGCAGAATCCGGTATTCTCTCGATATCAGAAACCAAAATCTCCGGTACGGTCTTGTTCCACTGCACTTTGCCAGTCACAGCCACCCGTGTCCCGGAGGGGTAGGACTTTGGAATATGTACTTGATTAAACCAAATACCATGAATCAATCGGCCGCCGCTTTGAGCAATTGAAAGCCTAACCACCTTAACACGACCGCCGCTGAAATAAGCCTCAGCCACTGTCCCCTCAACAGTGGCCAACTCGCCGTCCCTCAGATCCTCAATACGCCTGGTAACAACCCTCTCATACCGACGAGGAAAATAGCGCAATAGCTGTTCCACAGTATTCACACCCAAAGAACGCAAAAGCTTAAGACGGTATGGCCCAACCCCCTTAATATATTGTAAATCCGGCTTAATATATTGCAAATCCGGTGAGATCCCTTGATCGCCAGGTTGTTTGCCCATAGACTCGCTAACACGAACACCCGCCGTTTCGCCCTGTTTACCCACCGTCTCGCCGCCCTGTTTACCCACCGCCTCATCGGTCCGAACACCCGCCGTCTCGCCGGACTGAAGGATCCCGGTATTGTTTATAGGCAAGTGATAGAGTAATTCCTCAAACAGTTTGCGCCGCTCAACCGGGCTGGCCGTCCTATACGCGTCACAAAGCTCAAACAGCCGTGAACTCTTCTGTTCGGTCAGTCCTTTTTTTCCCAAAGAGGGCACCGCTTGACGCACCAACACGTCAAACCCCTCCCAAGCACCGGCATTTAAGTAGCCCTGCTTGACTTCAGCGCGCAACGCCCGAATCAATACGTTTTCAAGAGAATCAGTCATGGACCTTATTCAACACCAATAATAAAGTAATAGAGCGGTTGTTTACCCTCATAGACCTCAATCTCCACCGACCCGTCCTCAGAAGCCAACCACTTGTTCAGAGCATCGATATCCTCTTGTTTCGTCTCTTCGCCATAAAATATGGTCACAAGAGATTTTTCCCGCCACCCCATGGCTTCAAGTACCTTCTGGGTAACCTCAACCACGCTTTCGCCGCCGGACACGATTTTCTCATCAGCCAAACCGAGGACCTGGCCATTTTTAATGACCATGCCATCCGCTTCCCAATCCCGCACCGCAAAGGTCACTTCTCCGGAGCCGACCTTTCCCAATGCCTCGGTCATCTCCCTTTCATTCTCTTCGACTTCAGCATTCAAGCTGAACTCCAACACACTGGCGATACCTTGTGGAATAGACCGGCTAGGAATAACAATAATGCGTTGATCATCAATGAGTTCGTCAGCTTGGCGGGCTGCCATAATAATATTGCCATTGTTAGGAAACACAAAAACATTTTCTGCCGGAATCATGCGAACAGCTTCCACAATATCATGCGCCGACGGATTCATGGTTTGTCCGCCGTGAACAATCTGATCCACACCCAGACTCATAAAAATCTCCGCAATGCCCTCACCCACAGCCACAGCTGCCATACCATATTTTTTAAGCTCCCCGGTTTCCTGAGCGTTCGCCGGATCCACGTTCGACGCGTCACCTGCCCCCAAATCACCGGCATCCAAGCTGTCAAAAGCCAACCCATCATCCGTTTCCGCCAGACTGTTCGCCGTCAAGATCCCATGGCCTGTCCCTGTGTCCGCCCCAGCCTTCCCCTCTGCGACACCCCGGGACTCTCCGGCTCCCCGGGACTCTGCGGCTCCGGTATCGTTTTCCTGTTTCCGGTTATGGCTTGCCGCTTCATTTTGTGAAAGCATATTGTGAATCGCAACTGCGTGTAAACTGCCGAAACCGATAGCGTATTCCAAGACACTGCCGGGGTTGTCCGTATGAACATGAATCTTCACAACCTGGGGCGTCCCGACAACCAGCAAACAATCCCCCACATTTTCTAATCCGGCCTTAATCGTGTCCACATCCAGCTTCTCCCCCTGCACCAGGAACTCCGTACAGTATGGGAAATCCAAATTGACGATTTCCGTTATCCCAGGCACAAAACCTTCTGCCACAACCGAAGAATCAGCCTGTTCGCGGCTCGCGACCGAAACCGGCGTAGAGAAATGGTCAACCTCTCCCCCCGGCGCAACTCTTTTCTCCAACGCGGCAATCCAACCTTCAATAATAAGCAAAAAACCGAACCCGCCGGCATCAACCACCCCGGCTTGTTTTAAAGCCGGTAACAAATCCGGGGTCCTCTTCAACGCCTTTTGTCCTCTGGTATACCCTGCCCGCAGGATGTTGACAACATCATCATCGCCGGACCGAGCCTGAGCCAAAGCTCCTTTAGCCAACTCGTTAGACACCGTCAGAATCGTTCCTTCCACAGGACGCATTACAGCCTTATAGGCCGCATCCACTCCGGACTTAAAAGCCTGGGCGATTTGTTCCGCGTTGGCTCGATCCAGGTTCTCTAACCCTTTGGCGACGCCGCGCATAATTTGCGACAGGATCACCCCCGAATTTCCTCGAGCTCCAAACAACGACCCTGTTGCCGCAGCCCCTGCCATATCGGCGATACTGTCCCCTTCCACCTTTTGCGCATACTTATCGGCTGACCCGATGGTCATCGACATATTGATCCCGGTATCTCCGTCGGGAACCGGAAAAATATTGAGTGCATCGACCTCATTTTTTCGCGCGTCCAGGTAGCGGAACCCGGCTGACAGCATATCTTTAAACATACATCCATCGATTAATTTGTATTTCTCACCCATATTTATCTAACTATCCTCCCATTTTTCTCTGATCATGTACCGGTTGCTGGAACCTCTCCGGCAACTCACTCGGCGTATCGAACACTCTGCACCTTAACATTAACCAGAGCTACCTTAATCCCTGTCATCAGTTCAACAAAATAACGCACCCGCTCAATAACATTGGCCGCAACCTCAGAGATTTTCACCCCATACCCAACAATGACATTCATCTCAATGATCATACCGTCCTCGCTCTGGCTGATCTGAATACCTCTGGCAAAATTCTCGCGGTTAAGCAGACGGGCAACATCATCAGAAAGTTTACGAGATGCCATCCCGACAAGACCATAACACTCTTCGGCGGCAAAACCCACAATGGCCGCAATAACATCATTGTAAACAAAAATACTGCCCGACGACGCTTCTATCTTTTGCGCAACCATTTCTTTTGTCACAGACAAATACCTCTCTTTCTTATTCCTAGTAAGTCTTTCCGTCCGGCACATCCGGACATCACATTCGATACATCCGGACATCACATTCGATACAAAACTAAAATGTCATCCACCACATACTCTTTCACAGAATCAAACACACAATAATATATATGATGAATACGCACGTTCAGATATCCATAGCATAATACAGAGCTATGATTTCGTCAAACATTTCGCCAAATATTTCGCCAAACAAATCGCCAAACAAGCGCCGGAGACAAAAAAACACCATAAACATCCAAAAAGAAACCGGCTCGCCCTTGCTATGAACCACAATATCTGGTAGACTGCTATTATTGTTTTACTATTACAGGTGAAGGAGGTTCATAATATGGCTAATACCTGTGCAATATGCGGCAAAAGTGTTCAGACAGGAATGCGTGTCAGCCACTCTCACATTCGCACCAAACGCACCTGGAAGCCTAATCTTCAGCGTGTAAAAGCCATTGTCAATAACAGCCCGACTCATATTCGCGTCTGTACAAGATGTCTTCGGTCCGGCAAAGTGAAACGGGCCGTGTAACGGCACAATTGACAAAAAACGGCAGCGGGCCACTCTCTGTTGGAGGGCAGCCCGCTTCTGATTTCTCTTGGCCGCATAAAATCTCTTACAAAACCCCGTAGACTTCATACCCCATCAATCGATTATTGCCAAAAGCGCCACCCCATGATGAATCTCCACCCAATTCGGCCCGGAGTCCTCCACAGCGTTGCTGACCCCCCGAGTCTGCTTCCGATACAACGTGAGATGATCAAAGGAATACTTCACCCCAACCGAGCTGGTTTCCACGGCTTCACTCAGCGGCAACACAGAAAAAGTCCGCCCCTGATACCCCGACAAATCATGACGGCCCAAGCCGGCTACCCAAGCTTGACTCCTTTCATCGAGCATACGAACAGACCTTCCGAGATCTGCATATTTTAGCAGCAACCCAATATTTCCCAGCCAATGATCCACTCGTCCCCCCCCGGCCCCGATAAGGACCACCTCATGCTGCCCGGCGTGGGCGTGAGCCCAATCCAAGGCCAATTCTGCATCAGTCTCATTCTTTTCTGAGGGATACCGCACGATGCACACTTGCTCAGACTCGCATATCGCCAACGTCTCCTTTGTAACAGAATCCATATCCCCAATAACAATATCCGGTATCCGACCGGAAGAAATCGCTCCGTCAGCACCGGCATCGGCAGCAACCACAACTCGTATCTCAGGCCGATTCAAAAACCGCTTTCCCCATTCAATATCCAGAACGCCGCCGGCAACGATGACATACATACCTGACCCTCCCCGGAAACACATTGGCAACTGACGGCCGTCGGCTGGTACTCCGACCGGTCCAAATCACTTAAATGGATTGCAAGCATTTCGACATGATGCTAGGAAGAACCGACGACAGCTGATATCCTTCAACCATTAATCGTTAATTGCAGCCGTTTCCAAGCCTCCCCAGGCTTCCCGTCCCCAAAAATAGCCGCCCCGGCGACAACAACATCCGCGCCGGCTTCGGCTGCCACAGCGGCCGTATCCATATTGATTCCACCGTCAACCTCAATACGATAATGAGCTTTATTGTCCGCGCGCCACCGCGCCGCCTTCGCTATCTTTGCCGACATATCCGCAATATAGTCCTGGCCGCCGAAACCAGGATTCACACTCATAATCAACACCATATCGAGATCCCCAGCCACACAATCCAACACCTCAAAAGATGTTCCCGGATTCAACGCGACCCCCACCTGGCATCCGGATGCCTTAACTTGTTGAATCAGCCTATAAATATGTTTAGTGCTTTCCCAGTGCACGGTAATATGATCGGCACCTTCCCGGGCAAAAATATCAATATAGGTTTCCGGCCGCTCAATCATCAAGTGCACATCAAAAAACAATTTCGAATGACAACGCAAAGCCCCGACAACCAAAGGCCCGACTGAAATATTCGGCACAAAATGCCCGTCCATCACATCAATATGAAGAATCTGTGCTCCTTCCGCTTCCAATACCGCCACTTGGCGACCCAAACACGAGAAATCCGCCGAGAGAATAGATGGGGCAACTACCTTTGCCATCGCTCTGAATTCTCCTTATTGTTTCCTAATTATTGTTTCCTAATTACTGTTTCCTGCGACGTTGAGAATTGTCCGGATGTCGTCGTTTTGTATCGTTATACTTCGCTTGAAGACTTATCTCCCGCAAAAACATCACATAATGTTTATAGCGTCCTTTATCGAGTGACCCATCCTCAACAGCTTCCCGGACCGCACAATCAGGCTCGGTCTCATGCAAGCATCCCGAAAACCGGCACTGACCCTGATAAGCCGCTATCTCCGGAAACCCCTTCTGCAAATCCTCCTTGACCATAACAGGCAGATGGAGAGACGAAAACCCGGGGGTGTCGGCCACCAGACCCCCGACGATCGGCAACAATTCAACATGGCGCGTGGTGTGCCTGCCTCGACCGATTTTTTCACTCACCGCACCGGTTTTTAGTCCCAGACCTACCTGAAGCATGTTGAGAAGACTTGATTTCCCGGCACCGGAAGGACCGGCGAGAACCGAGATCCTGTCCCGCAATAACGCTTCCGCTTTATCGCGGCCTTCACCGCTTAAGTTCGACACAATAACGACCGGGAATCCCCCACGGCGATACACCGCCGACAGACTCAGATCCACCTCTTCTCCCTGCCGGTCCCTGAGCAAATCGATTTTCGTGAACACAATGGCGGCTCCCAAACCGCTGAAAAGCGCCTGTAGAAGGATTCTATCCAATAAGACTCTATCCGGTGCAGGGGTTGTCAACGGAAACACCAGAATCACCTGTTCCACATTTGCCACAGGCGGCCTCGCCATTTCGCTGGAACGGGGATAGACATGTTCAATGGTTGCCGAATGATCTCCGACCGGCAAGATTCGCACATGATCCCCAGGCAAAAAATCCTGCTTCTTGACACGAAAACGACCCCGCAAAGAGCATTCCCAGACCTCTTGCTGAACCTGAACAAAGTAGAACCCGCCATATCCTTTAAGCAAGATGCCTTCCAGCATAAACCCCTCTCATGCTTGACTCGCAAGCCAACAAATAACTCCGCCCTTACGGATTCGGACCCGGTCCACTGGAATAATAGACCGTGACCTGCGTTTCCTTAGTGATTTTTGACCCCGCGCCGGGATAGGTGTAGAGAACAGCCCCCACCGGTTTATCAGGAGACATCCTGGCCAAAACCTCAACCTTCAGGATACCCTTTTCCTTAAGAATCCTTTCGGCGTTGACATAATCTTCGCCGGAGAAATCCGGCAAGATAATGCTCGCGCCTGAGCTCACCACCAAAGTAATCTTCGTATTCTTCGAAACCGACTGTTTGGCCGCGTGGCTCTGCGAAATAATCCGGTCTTCCGTTACCCTGTCGTCCGTCCTCCTCTCGACCTCCACTTGTCCTTTGGAAAACCCGTTTCTCTCCAGCAGTTCATAAGCCTCATCCAGGGTAATCCCTGTCACAGATGGCATCTCC
Organism: Peptococcaceae bacterium; assembly: GCA_009778595.1. GTDB lineage: Bacteria > Bacillota > Desulfitobacteriia > Desulfitobacteriales > Syntrophobotulaceae > WRJI01. Next base: position 10,613 of record WRJI01000016.1, read on the forward strand.
AGATTCGCCGTCCCCAAGCTAATCGTCACCTTGACTTCTCTGGGGCCCTTAACCATCGTGTGCGGAGCAGGAATTTGCTCAATGATCTTGTCTACCGCCACTTCATCTGAGTACTTAGCATCAACATCATTGCTCAAAGTCATTTTGACCCCTTCCAGTTTCGATCTGGCCTCTACCTCAGTCAACCCGCTCAGATCGGGAACCTCTCTTTCGCTCCCTTTCAGATAATCAACAAAGAAATACATTGCAACAATGGCAGCAAGAATAGCCACACAAGGCAGTATGATCACATAGGGGGCGATTTCAAACCTGCCAATCTTCAGACGCCGACCTTTTTTCTTCTGTGGTTCAGGCGACAGATTGCCCATACTACCCATATTCCCCATATTACCCGGGTTCCCCGCTCTGTTACCGGCCATACCTCCGCTCTGATGGGCGTTGGCGCCGCGGTTAACCTGATTGGCCATGCCCCGGTGCAACACTGTCATATCATCGTCATGAAGATTTGGTCTGTAGGACACCTGCTGACCGGCCCGAACCCGGGACAAATCATCCAGAAATTCTTTCGCGTTCAGATAGCGGTCATTGGTTGACTTAGCGATGGCCCGCAAAATCACACCGTCCAGCTCTTCGCTGTTCCCCAGCTGCCCAGGCATCTGTGGTATTTCCTGAAGATGCTTCAACGCTATGGATATCGGCGTATCTCCATCATAAGGGAGTTGCCCTGTGATCAACTCATAAAGAATGATCCCCAACGAATATATATCCGATTGCTCGGTCACAAGAGCTCCTCTCGCCTGTTCAGGAGACAGATAATGAACAGAACCAATAATATCCCCCGTGTGGGTCAACGTTGCTGACGTCACCGCCCGGGCAATCCCGAAATCCGTAACCTTAGCCCGACCGTCCGAAGTCACAAGAATATTCTGCGGCTTGATATCCCTATGAATAATGTTGTTGGCATGGGCGTGTCGCAGAGCCTCACCCACCTGATAAACAAGATTGACCGCATCCAACGTCTCCAAGGGACCGTTCGACCGGATAATGTCTTTCAACGTCTGTCCGTGAATATACTCCATGACAATATAGTCGATATCCCCATCCCGCCCCACATCATAGATCGAAACAATATTAGGATGAGACAAACTCGCGGCGGCCTGCGCCTCCCGGCGGAATCTTTTCACAAAAGCCTCGTCGGTAACAAACTGCTCTCTGAGTACCTTGATGGCCACCGTTCTCTCCAGCAGTGTATCCTTGGCCCGATACACAATAGCCATACCGCCGGCGCCGATTTTGCCCTCAACTTTGTATCGATCTCCCAATAATCTCTCTGCCATCAGATTCCACCTCCTTTCTTCGTCAAAGCTTCTTCCATTATTTTTTTCCCGATCGGCGCTGCCGTTTGTCCTCCGGAGCCGCCATTTTCAACCAAAACCACAACAACAACCTGTGGATTCTCAGCCGGGGCGAAAGCCGCATACCATGCATGGGCCTCAGTCGCCCCTCCCGGCTCAGCCGAGCCGGTCTTCGCTGCCACCGTCACCCACGGGATCCGCCCGTTTTGAGCTGTCCCCTCTTTCACGGCCACAATCATCGCGCCCTTTATTTTATTGGCTTGGTCCGGAGACAAGGGTTGACGCCACACCTTCGGTTCGGAGACCTCAATGGGCATCTGGTTGAACCCCAGCACCCTCTCCACCAAATAAGGCGACATCATCTTCCCCTCATTAGCCACCGCCGCTACAACCAACGCCATGTGAAAAGAGCTCACCATAACTTCACCTTGCCCGAAATAACTCGATGCCAGAAGATTATCACTCATCGAATCCCCCGGAAAAGCGGTCCGAACAATAGCGCTCCTGTTCACCGGCAAATCAAAAGGAATCTGAGCCCCGAACCCGAAATCATCTGTCGTCCTCTTCAGCGCCTCCTGCCCGGCCTGCAAACCCTTCTCCGCAAAATACGTATTACAAGAATACGCCAACGCCAGATCGTAATTAACCCATCCATGACCATTCGCGTTTTGTTCGGAAATTGTTTGCCCGTTCACCACGGTCGAACCACTGCAATGATAAAGGGCCCCCGTGTCAATCTCCGTCGAAAAAAGAGCCGCCGAAGACATAATCTTCATAACAGACCCAGGGGGAAATAAACCAAACGCGTGATTCACCATTGGGCTGTTTTCCCTCGTAATAATCCCGTCCCAGTTTTCCTCCAGAGAATTCGGGTCAAAACTCGGACTGCTGACCAACGCCAAAACAGCACCTGTTTTCGGATCCAACACCACAGCCGAACCAACCTTTCCCTTCAACGCCTCCGCGGCAACCTTCTGCAACCCGGCGTCGACAGTCAGAACAACATCGTATCCTTTCATATGATCAGAAAACTCCCTTTTTAGCATATCAAGCCAAGGGCCTCCGGTCAAGCCCAAAAGTGTTTTTTCTCGAATCGATTCCAATCCTGTCGAACCATACTTGGCGGAAACAAACCCCAACCAAGGTTCGCACATATCCTCATAAGGATAAGATCGCTCATACTTAATCGTCCCGTCAATATCCGTCGCGACCTTTGAAATGGCCAACACCTTACCGTTACGATCATAGATCCCACCTCGCTGGATCCCTTCGCTGTAGATGGCCAGCCGAACGTTGCTTGGGTGCGCCAGGAGGTCATCAGCTTTTGCGATCTGCCAGTACACCAAACCCCCGCTGACAAACAAGAAACTCAAGGTCAGAATAACCGCTAACTGCCGAGTTGTCCGCAACAACGGTGCTTGAGCCAAATTCTTTGCGCGGCCAAGATCGCTGCTCATGCCCCTTCACCCCCTCTGACCAAAACCCCGGGCCAAACCGTCGCTGACATATTGGACATATTTGTCATCAAACCCAGCAAGATCAAATGCAAAATCAAGGAATTGCCGCCATAACTCACCCAGGGCAAAACCAACCCCGTCAGCGGAAAAAGCTTCAACACCCCCGCCAGAATCACCAGTGTCTCCACAGCAACCAGAATCCCAATCCCCCCGGCCAGAATCTGACCGAACCGATCAACCGAACGCATACTCACAATAAAACAACGGACAATCAGAATGACAAAAAGCGCGATCAACGCCATCGCCCCAACAAAACCCGTCTCCTCAGCAACCACAGCAAAAATGAAATCCGTCTCCGCCACCGGCACCTTATAAGCCGCGACACCTTGTCCCAGCCCCGTCCCAAACAACCCCCCCGCCGAAATAGCGAAAAGAGATTGAGAGATCTGGAATCCCCCTCCCGTCGCCTCCGGCCATGGATTAATCCAAGTATCCACCCGCACTCGGACATGGCTGAACAACAAATACCCCAACCCTGAACAAATAGCCGCCAGAGGTAGCGACGACACCAGATACAGTTTACGCCCTGTCACCAAATACATTAACAGGACAAACAAGAAGAAGAACACCATCGCTGTCCCCAAACTCTTCTGCGCCGCTAAAAAACCCATCACCAGCGCCATCAACAACAAAAAAGGCCCGATAACCTGACGCCCCGGCAAAGAAAAGGGTCCAACCTGCGTGTTCCCGATGCTCAACAGTTCCCTGTTCGCGTTCAAATACGATGCCAAAAACAGAAGCGCGCACACCTTAACCATCTCTTCCGGTTGCACAGTAAACCCGCCAAATTCCAGCCATCTCGTGGCCCCTCCCGTTGTCACACCAAACACCAGGGTAATAATAAGCAGAACAAGAGCCAAGAGACCCCAAATAAAACTATAATTCCCAAGGCGACGATAATCCTTGAGCCCGAATACCACACCATAATACAGCACGATTCCAATGGCCGCCCAGATTAGCTGTCGGGACGCCAGTTCGGCATCCACACGCGTTACAAAGACCAACCCAATACACATAATCATCAAAACGACAGAAAATATCAGGCTATCGCCCCGAGAATGTCCGAAAAACTCCAACACCATCCCCAGAATAATGAGCCCCGCAAAAACGCCCAAATAGCTCAGTTGGCTCAAATCGGTACGCCCCTGCAAAAAAAGCGTCCCCCACCCTACGCCAAGAGCTACCAATGCCAAACATCTTAAAAGGACAGTATTCAAAAAACTCTTCACCGTCATAACCCCTTGTCTGGCTCATCATCCGATAGGACATCAAACTCGGCTGTTGCCTCAACCAGATCCTCAACCAAATCCTCACGCACAGACTCCGCGACAGACGGTTGGGTCGGTTGCTCCACAAAATCCTCCGGCTCCACAACACAACACACAATCGAAAAATTATCAGTTGCTCCCCGAGCCAGGATCATATGGCTGAGCACCTCTAGGTTGGTATGCCACGGATCTTTCTCCTGTTTCCCACCCACCTCCTCGGCAAACACCTGCGTCATCTCTTGATCATAAACCATATTTGTCACCCCATCGCTGGTCAACAAAAACACATCCCCGGGGATAACGGCAATCTGAACGCAATCAACCAATAAATCCTCACCCATCCCAAGAGCCCGTGAAAGGACATTGCGGTTCGGATGCTCACGGGCCTCCTCCTCCGTCAGCTGCCCAATCCGTACCAACTCGGCTACCACCGAATGATCCTCCGTCACCTGGGTCAATTTTTTATCCCGCCATAGATAGACACGACTATCGCCCACATGACCAATAATCGCTTTCCCGCACTTAATCAAAAGCGCGGTTAACGTCGTACCAATACCTTTTTGCGCTCTCATCGACAGGCCTTCTTGCATAATCCTCTTATTGACGTTATGTATTTCGGCAACAAGAACATCCGCCGTCTCACCAGCCAAACAACTGAGCAACTGCGTTGAAATCTCCTCCAAAGACTCAACCGCCATTTTCGAAGCAATATCCCCCGCCTGGTGCCCTCCCATACCGTCGGCCACAGCAAACAGGCCCCACTGCGGCAAAGCAATCAAGCTATCCTCATTCACCTTTCGCACATATCCTACATGAGTAACTGAATAAGCTTTCATCTGACTTCCCCATTTGTTCGTAATTTTTTCTCTCTCCACGCGACCGAAACCATCCTACCCCCACCGCGAATACTGAAAAGTCACACTCCCCACCTTGATGAAGTCCCCTGGCACCAGCTGGATCTTCTCCTCAATGCGTTCCCCGTTTACCCACGTTCCGTTGGTACTGCCCCGATCCTCCAGAATCGTCACGCCACCCCTATGCATGAAATTGGCGTGCTCCACCGAACAGAAACTATCCGCCAACGGCACATCATTGGTCTTCCCGCGACCGATCGTCAACCCCGGTGTTTCAATTTTGAACCGGCGGCCTTTCGGCAAATAATCCGTCCCATTCAAAACCTCCAAACAAGCCGCCCCCAAATCATTTTTGGGTACCAACCCCCGAGCACGCAAATCAGCCAACTGAATTGTCATTATGCGAATCAAAAATAGATAGATCCCAACAACAAACAACACTTTGCCGCAAAAAATCAGGATCTGCATATCTCCCCCACTTCCTGCTCATGTGCCCAACATTTTGCGACGATTGTCCTTCCTCATTTTCCCTGGTACTCCGGGACCCGGAAAACAAACGTCGTTTGCCCCAAACGCACACGATCCAAAGGTTTAAGAATCGACTTATCCACCCGCACACCATTCACAAACGTTCCGTTGGTACTGCCCAGATCCTCAATACACCATCTCTGTCCCTCACGAAAAACATTCAGATGTTGACGGGACACCTCATCATCGCGCAAGGCCAAATCACATGTCTGTTGCCTCCCCACAACAACCGCGTCCTGAACCAAATGATACACCTTCCCAAGATGAAACCCCTCCACAAACTCCAAGTAAGCATCTATTTCGTGATTCATGATAATATTCCTGCCACACCCCGGATTATCCATCCTTATTCTGCTTCTATCCTGCGACATAACAGAAGTTTTCTCGACAAGAGAATCGTCGAAATAATCCTCTCCCTCCTTTGGCTGCCAATTGGCGACAGCCTGATCGTCAAACGCCACATCAAGCTTCATCCGTCCCAGAAGAATCGAGTTATCCGAACTCACCGAAATCGAAGGAGGCGTCAAAAAAGTATAACCCTGAGCCGTCCCCTCCTGAAAGATATGGTGAGACAATTCCGTGAGAAACGTTTGGCCGAAATTCGTAATCGTCTTATAATCCTCCGGATTCAGCGTCACTGTATAGACATTTGGCACATACACATTTGAAATACTGATTTGTTTATTGCGCTGCATAGCACGCAAAATCTCCTTGGCCACTTCCACCGGCTGAATACTCTCCGCGTTTCTTTTAAACAGAAAAGTCAGAATCACCTCAGCCACATCCTCGCATTTCGATAATAGGTTCACGTGTATCACCCCCCAAGTGTCGCTGGACTATCTCAAATACCCGCGGGCCCCTCGCAGGCCGCTACCCGTCTCAGCTGCCCGCAAGCCGCCTCGATATCTACGCCCTTTTCTTCTCGCAAACTCGCCGGAATACGCGCTTTCATCAGAAGAGCCAAAAAGCGGGACACCCGTTCCTTCTCAGGTCTCTCAGACCCTTCCAGTGTCGGATTCACAGGTATAAGATTCACATGAGAAATCATCCCGGCCAACAACTTAATCAAAGCATACGCCTCTCTATCAGTACACGTTTCCCGGGTCAACACCATCTCGAAAGTAACCCGTCTGTGCGTTGCGGCACAATACTCCCGACACGCTTTCATAAGCTCGGCCAACGGATACTTTTTGTTCATTGGAACCAACCGATCTCTCGTCTCATCAAAACACGAATGCAATGAAACAGCCAACCCAATCTGATCTCTACGCTCAGCCAACAACCGGATTCCCGGAACAACACCACAGGTCGAAATCGTCATCTTGCGTCTCCCAATATTCAACCCCCGTTCCGCATTAAGAAGCTCAACAGCCTCCATAACCTCCGTCGTATTCAAAAAAGGCTCACCCATCCCCATAAAAACCACATTATTGATCTTGAATCCGGTATCGCCCATTCTCCCGGCACGAATAACCTCCAGAACCTGCCCGACTATCTCCCCCGCTGATAAATCACGCCGGAACCCCTCCTGTCCCGTAGAACAAAACGTGCACCCCACAGGGCATCCCACTTGCGTGGACAGGCAAATCGTCCGGCGACCTGTCGCAGCATCAGGGATCAAAACCGTCTCCACCCGTTCGCCATCTGCCAAGCTAACCAGATACTTGGCGGTTGTATCCCTGGAATGTTTCTCCCGCACAATCTCAACCCCATCAAACACCAGTACGTTCCGCAACATATCCCGGGCATCAGCCCCAAGAGAAGGAATTTCGTCCCAGGAAGCTGCCCCATGCCGATGCACACCGGTGAAAATCTGACGCGCCCGGAAACCGGCAATACTATGCTCTCGGCAAATCGTTTCCAGGCTTTCTTCCGAACAAGATCTGATATCAAGTTTTTTTATACCTTCACCTTGATGCATAATGTATTATTCACCCATTTTTACCATTATAAACCTTTCATAGGGATATCCTGCTCCTCCTGAACCTCCTATAACATCATACCAAAATCCGTCTATTTGGTAAAGATCCAATATAGGTTGTCCTAACGCGGGCTCTGCCCGCAAGTATTCAGTATTCAGGATTCAGTATTCAGAATGTGGATTTTCTTGTTCTTTTTTGACGCTTCGCGTCCGTAAGGGACTAAGCGACTAACTTGCGTTCAATGTAGAAAAGGTGTTACTATGGCCTTGGGTAAGCACCCAACATCATGAAAAAATCAGACTCCAGAAAGAGGTGTACACAACATATGTCAAAACAGCAGGAACGCAGGGATAAGGCCATCAAGAAAGCAAAGCGGCAAAGAATGATCATTATAGCCTCCGTGGCCGCTGTGGCTCTTGTCATTATCACCCTTGGAATCTACAGCGCGATACAATCTGCCGGAACAGAAAGGTATAGCGACGGCAACCAAGTCATCACCCTACGCCAGGACGGCACATTCACGGCCACCCTCATCCATGGCGACAAATACAAAGGCACTTATACCAAAACTGAGCAAGACAACAAAACAATCGTAGCCTTCACCAGCGACGAAGAAACAGTTAACGGCGAAATCGATGGATCCAACTTACGTCTACCAAGTGAATGGGTCGACGATCATGGCCACGGGGATATCCTGAAAAAACGCTAATGCGGTCTTCGACCGCAAGTATCCAGTATTCAGGATTCAGGATTCAGAATGTGGATTTTCTTGTTCTTTATTGATGTTGTTGCAACCTAAGCGACTAAGACTCGTGACTAAAGCGGGCTGCGTCTCATCCGGCTCACAAAAAACCCATCCGTCCCATGGACATGGGGCAGCATCTGCCACATGCCCTTTTTCCATTGCGTCACATCTTCATTGCGTACCATCTCCATATAAGGAGCAAGCTCCTCCCTGAGATCATCCGGCACAAACTCAGGTCTCCGGGCGCGAAAAGCTTTAACAACTTCAAAATTTTCCGATGGTTCCACGCTGCAAGTTGAATACAACAATGTCCCACCCGGTTTTAGAAAATCCGCTGCCCGGGACAGAATCGCCAGCTGCAGAGACGGCAATTCCGCCAAATCCTCGGGTTTTTTATGCCAGCGCAAATCGGCTTTGCGCCGCAGCACCCCTAGTCCGGAACAAGGAACATCCACCAAAACCCTGTCAAACACCCCGTCGAGCCCAAAGAGCACACATCCGTTCCCTATCCTGGTCTTCACAATGTCAATGCCAAGGCGTTCGCACATTTCGTTAACCAAAGCCAACTTGCCAGACGAAATATCCACCGCCACAATCTCCCCTTGGTTCTCCATACATTGCGCGACATACCCCGTCTTCCCTCCCGGCGCACAGCAAACATCAAGTACCCGTTCTCCCGGCTTCGCGCCGAGAAGGTAGGCTGCCAGCTGAGAGCTCTCATCCTGAACAACAAATCGCCCTTCTCGAAAAGCACGCCAATCCTCAACCGAACCCATCGGCCCAGCCCCTTCTCCGACCACCCCGGCCCCAACAGACCCGCCGGCCGCGCCGGCCTCGACCTTGGTCCCACCGATGCCACCAGCCCCGCCGACCGCCCCAGCCTCGACCCCGGTTCCACCGACGCCACCAGCCCCGCCGACCGCCCCAACGACCCCGCCGACCGCGCCAGCCTCGACCCCGGTTCCACCGACGCCACCCCCCAAACAGATCCCATCAGGAGCCCACCGAGACAACATCATACCCCGACGCCCTTCCTCCTCCAAAAAGGCCAACAACTCTTCTCTGGAATTTCGTAACGTGTTCGCTCGCAAACACAAAGCTGCCTCCTCATTGTTAGCCGCACAGAGCGCTGCTGTCTGATCATCTCCCCAGCGTTCCCGCCACAACCGCACCATCCATTGAGGATGAGAATATCGCGCGGACAAAGCATACACAGCATCTTTTTTCATATCAGGCCAGTCAAAATCCCACTTCTTCTCAGCCACCCGACGCAACACAGCGTTAACCAACCCTGTAAAGCGTTCGTCCTGAGAACTTTCCGCTTGGGCACCGCCCCTCTGCGCTTCCGGCCTCCCAACATCGCGGCTTGCAGCCACCCTTGCCAGAATCACACTCTCATTGACCACCGCCGACACCGGCACCCTGTCCATAAACAGCAATTGAAAAGCCCCCACGCGCAGAACCTGTCTCACCTCTCCGGGCAAATCACCCACAGGCTTGCGCAGATAGCGACGAAGAACATAATCCAACGTGGCACGTTGTTTAAGCACACCGTTAACCAACGCCGTACAGAGCTGACGCTCACGAGCATCGGCCAAAACAGGCAGCTCATGCCGTAAAAGAATATTGGCATACGCCCTATCTCGTTCAATGCGCTCCAAAATGCGCACAGCCAAGAACCTCGCGTTCATAATCAAAGCCATGTCAAACCTCAAATTTTAAGTATTAATCACTCAAATCGTTTGCCCAGAATCCCCTTCTTACCGTTAAAAAAAGCCCGGCCCGACATGCGGACTCTGCCCGCAGGCTGCACCTCAAGAATCTCCAAATAATCCCCTTCGCCGGGAAGGCCGGCTTTGCCGGTAAGGTCAACATCGTTGGTCTTGCAGAGCAGCCCCCGGGCAGAGATCCCAACAATACATCCGGCTCCGGATCTCACCTCGGAACCCAAACCGGCCTCCGCAACACTTTCCGTTTTCTCAACAAACGCCCGGTCAACAAGACGGCTCCGCCACACCTTAATTTTTTCGCCTTCAAAAGAGGTCCAAGCCCCCGGCCAGGGATTAAGTCCACGAACTTGGTTATGAATTTCAACAGCCGGACGTTCCCACCGGATCACCTCATCAGCAGGTCCCAGCTTCGCCGCGTATGTCGCGTTCGCAGGTTGAGGCCAAGAAATAGCGGTGCCGTCCGCCAAGCTTTCCAACGTCTTCAGAAGCAGCCGTGCGCCGACCGCCGCCAGCTCATCATGAACCTCCCCCGTCGTCGCCTCCGGCCCGATCCTCACCGACTCCGCCTCCAACACATCCCCGGTATCCAAACCCTTATCCATCCGCATAATGCTGATACCCGTCACGTCATCCCCGTTCATAACGGCTCTATGAATAGGAGCCGCCCCACGGTAAGCCGGTAACAACGAGGCGTGAACATTCACGCACCCGAACACAGGTAACTCCAACAACCACTCAGGCAGAATCTGGCCGTAAGCAGCCACAACCACACACTCCGGCTTCAACGTCTCCTGCCAATCCGACTTGTCCCGTATGCGCTCAGGTTGAAAAACCGGTATCCCCAAAGCCTCAGCCTTCACCTTAACCGAACAGGCGCGCACCTTCTTTCCACGGCCCGCCACCCGATCAGGTTGACAAAAAACCCCTGCAACACAATGATCAGAATCCACCAAACCCATTAGAATCGGAACCGCAAAATCCGGCGTTCCCATAAAAACAACACGCACAGCACACCCCTACTCTCACTCGGAATTCGGCACCTTTCACCCAGAATCATTCTGATTTCTCCAGTCGACTCGCTTTATCGGCAAACAACACCCCATCCAAATGATCAATCTCATGTTGAAACGCCCGCGCCAGCAATCCGTCAACATCGTAGACTTGTTCTGCCCCCTTACGGTCCAATGCCCTGACACGTACAAACGAACTGCGAACAACCTCTCCCTGTACACCCGGCATACTCAAACACCCCTCCACACCCAAGCATTCCCCTTTCCGTTGCACAATCACGGGATTGATTAATTCAAAAAGCCCAATATCCTCCATTTGCACAATAGCCACACGCTTAGAAACCCCTATTTGCGGTGCTGCCAGACCCAACCCCTTGGCGTCATTTAATGTATCCGCCAAATTGTCCAGAAGCTTTAGAATATTCGGTGTGATTTTGGAAACCGGCTTAGCTTTTTCTCTTAGAATAGATTCCCCAACATTGACAATTCTGTAGACAGCCATAGTAACCTCACATTCTGCCGTGCTGACGGCGTTCCAAATGAAACAAAGTCCTGATTTATTAAACTCTCTGATACAGTTTTTTCTCTCTTTGCACCAAGGATATAGTCTGTCCTGTTAAGAGGCGTCCTCGACTTCTTGGTTTCGTTTCATCCCTCCACTCGATAGTACAATGTTCACTTCCCTGGCTCTCACACCTTATTACTTTATCGAATACAAACGCAAAGCACAAGTCTAATCCTGAAAAAACCAATATTGTAATATATACCAATCCCCATTATCCCCGAAAACTCGCCAAAATCAGTGACAACTCCCAAAATATCTGATAAAATGGTCTTGGCTCATGAAGCTTGTTAATCATACTCAAGAGGGGTGGTCAAAGTGTCAACAGGAAACAATCATAATCGATCAGAACCAAATACAACAAAGCCCTCAAACACACCGTCAAAACGAAAACTCTTCAACATGGAAAGTCTCCCACTCAAGGCGGTGATCGCTTCAGCGTTGGTAGCTGTGACAGTCTGGGGATATGTTGTCGCGGTACGAAGCAACAATTTATCCAACGACTTGGCATCATCAAAATTTCCAGACCCGTCGCCAATAGAACAAACTCAGCCGGATCCAAATGGAACGGACGCTCTCCCAACACCGCCTCCAATCCCTCCGGATCCCTCAACCGCTGACGGTTCAAACAGCTATGGATCAACCAACCCCAAATCGTCGTCGCCATATTATTACAATCCCTCCTCACCTAATCCCGGACAAAGCAATCAATGGGCAGCAACAAACCCTCAACCGATAGAAGTGAATTATCCGAACAGGCAACTCACCGGTACAGATCTTACCGATATGATAAACAAAGGAACCATTCCCAGGGATGTTACACATTTAGACTTATCCCATAATTATCTCAACAATGTCGCGCCTTTGGCATCATTAACCCATTTAGAATCCCTGGACTTATCACGCAACAATATTAGTAACATCGACTCCCTCAGCTCATTGACGAACCTCAAATGGTTGAACTTGAGCTCTAACAATGTTACAGATATCACATCTTTGAGATCATTAACACAATTATCCGTACTTGTCTTGGATTATAACAACATTTATAATGTCGAGCCGCTAAGTTCCCTGCATTGTCTCACTTGGCTGGACTTGCATAATAACCGATTGTATGATGTCAGTTCCCTACGATCTCTCACGAACATTACGACACTTATCATAAACAACAACAATATCAACGATATCACCAGCCTCATACAATTGACCGACCTCAATCAATTGTATGTCGCCAACAACGGACTAAGGAGGAGCCAAATAGAATATGTGAGGTATTATTTGCCCAACTGCGCTATTTACTATTGATAGTGAAATGACGGAAAATGAGTCGCGCAGAGCTTGAGGGTGCGGGCGGTCATGCAAAAGATAATCGTTCAGTCACCCATCCCGCTTGTCAATACTCATTATTCCTGGCAGGTAGTTTACCGCTGCGGATTCACTTCCACACTGACATCCACGCCGTTCGCCGCGGCCCCCACCCTGTAGAACCTCTCCAATCCCCCATGAACCACCTGACGCATCAGAGAAAGTTCCTTCCCCTTCACAAGAATCTGCCAACGATAACGATTACGTAATTTGCTGATAAAAGCCGGGGCCGGCCCAAGAATCTGGGCCGGAGTTTTTTGTGTCGCCAAATGTCTCCAATCCTCCGGCCGCAACCCGGCGTCTAACTCCCCCCGTAGCTCCCGGGCAGCCCGAATCACTTGCTCCTCACTCTCATGGATAACGATCAGCCTGATAAAATGCGCGAAAGGCGGATACCCGGCCTCATGCCGAAAAGCTACTTCATCGCGAAAAAACCGTCGGTAATTATGATCCGCCACATGCAACAACACCGAATCCTTCGGCATATACGTCTGCAAAACCACCTCACCCGGTCGGTCATGGCGCCCCGCCCGCCCCGCCACCTGGGTCAACAGCTGAAACGCCCGCTCCCGCGCACGAAAATCAGGCATATTCAACAGAGGATCCGCCAGCACAACCCCCACCAACGTCACCCCCGGAAAATCAAGCCCCTTCGCCAACATCTGGGTCCCCACCAGAATATCAGCCTGCCGCTGCCGAAACAACTCCACAATCCGTGCGCTCTCACCCTGACGTTGGACCGCATCGGTATCCAGCCGCAACACCCGCGCTGCCGGAAAACATACCGCGATCTCCTCCTCTAACCGCTGGGTACCCTGACCAAAAAACCTCAAATAAATGCTGCCACATTCCGGACACCTGTGATCAACCGCTCCACGATGATCGCAATAATGGCACAACAGGATCTGCTTATGGCTATGATAAGTCATCGCCACATCACAATGAGGACATTTTGCGACATATCCACACTCCCGACAGAACACATAAGTCGCGTAACCCCGACGATTCAGAAACAGAATACTCTGCTCCCCCCGCCCCAACCGCGCCTCAATCTTTTTAATCAACAGTTTGGAAAAAATACTCTTATTCCCCCGGGCCAACTCCTGTGCCATATCAACGACCTCAACCTGAGGCAACGGCTGCCTGCTAAACCGATGTGTCAACTCTGCCAACACAGTTTTCCCGGCTTGAGCCGCCGCGTAACTCTCCAGCGACGGCGTGGCGCTCCCCAACACAAGCACCCCTTTGTTATAGCGCACCCGTCGCCGCGCCACATCCCGGGCGTTATACTTAGGATTCTCATCCTGCTGATAAGCGCCGTCATGCTCCTCATCCACAATCACAATTCCCAACGCCGGCAACGGGGCAAAAATCGCCGACCGCGCCCCAATGACAACCTTAACCCTCCCTGACAAAATATCGATCCATATCTTCTGTTTCTCCTGAGGAGACAACTTCGAATGCACAATCGCAACCCGCTCACCATAATCAGCCACAAAATACCCCGCCACCTGAGACGTTAACGAAATCTCCGGGACTAGAATAACCGCGTCCCGCCCTCGTGCCACAATCTCCGCCACAAGAGCGCGATAAACCAACGTCTTACCGCTGCCCGTGACCCCATGCAACAAAACAGTCTCCCCTTCCCCATGATCAAGGGCACGCAGAACCCCCTGCACCACTTCTTTTTGAGAAGGTGATAACCGAACTCTGCTTACAGATGACTCGCCGTCAACACCGGCTTCACCACACGATTCCGTCTTATTATTATCCGTTCCGGCCACACGAATTTCCCAACGCAAGACCCCTGCCCCCGCCAAACGCTCCGTCAACAGGCGGGCATCCTCCGAAACCCCATTCTCCCTCAAACGCCCACAGAAAACATCGAGAGGCACCCCCCCTCGCCGCGCCCGCAACAAAATTTTCATCGCCAAGAACCCATCCGGATCAGACACACGCCATTCCGCCAAATCCGCCAACCCAACCACCGGAATTGCCCATTTCTCAATCTTGTGCCGCCAAAAAGGCCAAACAGCGTGTAGACTTTGGGCGATCGGACACATAACCGATTCAGACATCCAGAGGGCCAGCTCTAAAAGCTCTGAAGGCAAGACATTATCCCTCTCCATGATTTTTAGAATCGGTCTCATTTCCATACCGCTAACCTCATCCGGCAAAACAGCTGAAACATACGCGACCATACCACGAACCTGACGGTTCTGCAAAGGAACCAATACCGTCATTCCCGCCGTCACCGCCAACTCCGGCGGCACAGAATATGTATAAACCCGGTCAAAACGCCGATTGGCCAAATCGAGCAAAACATGAGCATAACTACCGTCCTCTTTTCTCACGCTGTTATCCATCATTAATCCCCCCCCAATAATCCGGTTCGACGAAATTCGAAATCATCAGCCTATATTCCATCTACACAAGCAAAAACCCTTTCCTGTTCGCGGACACTCAGGCCAAACCCCCTCATCACTTCGTATTCAAGTTCGGCAGTCAGAGCCTTCCTTTTCGTCAAGGACAACTCCGTCGCCCCAAGTTCCTCCGCCAGCTCCGCCAACACATTCAATAAATAGGACGGCCAGCACGGCAACGGTAGCCGTTCCAAATGTGCCCGCAGAACCTTAACAGCATGAAATCGATGAAAAAAGAAAAAAGCATAAAGTTTCGTATTCCAAAGAGCCTCAACAGCCCGCACAGGAAATCCCTCCAGATTCACAATCACACTGTTGGCGCTATTCAAAGTCAGCCGTCCCACAGCATCATAAGCCACCACCGGCCTGGTACCGATAAAACGATAAACCAACTTGGGCGAGCGATACAACGCCACCGGCGCCACCTGCTGGAGACAGTCCGGCCGGAAAACCAAGAACCGACTTGGCTCACGCAGAACAAACGCGCCCACATCACCGCCGCAAAGAATCCCTTCACCATCATCCCCTTTGGCGTCCCTGAGGAACCGCCCATTATCACCCGTGACAACACCCAGAGCCCACTGAGCGTGACCGGCCAAAGTCCGAAAAGACCCCTGCTCCATCTTGTCCAAAATCAGCCCATCCTCCGCCGAGGTCCACACGTCATAAATAGCTCCCTCATTTCGGGAAAACCTCCCGGCCATTGACGCCAACCCCTTCTCTCTATTCGTACGCCCCTTCTCGACATCAAGTCTAACCGCCTTGGAAGATACTTTATGAAAAATATTGCCAAGACACTCGATATTCTTCAACATGCAATTCTCCAAAAGAAACCGTCGAATCTCTTCATGACGCTTAACCATGAGAAACGCTTCCGGCAACAGATAAGACAGGCTTCCTCCCGGCCGCAGGCACGCCAACCCCAAAACCAGAAACAACGCAAAACTCTCTTTCTGACTTTGGAGCTTCGATACATCACTGAATCCTACATCGATTGAACCCGGAAAATCACACATCGAACCACGAATAACCGCCCCCCACGGCGGATTTGTCGCCACAACGTCAAACCGTCCAACCATTCCGCGCAAAGGCGTCTCCCACCCCTCACCACGTAAGCTATCCCCACAAAAAATCCTTGGTTGAAAAGGCCGCCGATAAAAAAGCAACAGATTAATCCGCGTCAGCAACACCGCCACCGGATCAATATCCATACCCCAAAGCTCCTCAGGGTTCGCCCCTCGCGCCGCAAATGCCAACAGAAACTTCCCCGTCCCACAGCAAGGATCAAAAACAAATCGCCCCTCCCTCCAATGATCCGCCGCGATGGCCTCAACCACAGGCTGAGGCGTGAAATAGGCCCCCTGACGAACCTTCACATTCTCCCGCGTTAAGATCTGATAAACCACCCCAAGAATATCCGGGATCTGTGGCAAATTCCAACCCAGAAGCGCCTGCCACACCGAATCCTCCATATTCCAACCAGCTCTCTCCGTCAGAGCCCCCTCCCTTGGAGCCCTCTCCCTTGGAGCCCTCTCCCTCGGAGCCCCCTCCCTCGGAGCCCTCTCCCTTGGAACCCCCTCCCTTGGAGCCCCCTCCGTCGGAACCCCCTCCAACCAAGACCCTGAACCCAGACATGTACGCAACGCCATCAACTCCAGGTCGAGAACCTCCCCGAATTCACAGGATCGCAATTCCTCCTGTACCCGTTCCCTATCCCCAACCTGTTCCCGTTCCCTATCCCCAACCTGTACCTGTTCCCTATCCCCAACCTGTACCTGTTCCCTATCCCCAACCTGTACCTGCTCACCTTGACCCTCAGACTTCCTCACCACATTCAGCACAAGCGCGAACAGAGCCGCTGCCCGAGGCAAACAACGACTCCCAACAAACTCAACCAGACTCATCAGATTCTGTTGGGCTTCCTTATCATCAGTCGGCACGAAAGGAACAAAGAAATCCTCAGCAAATGACTTATTCGCCCGAGCCCGCAACTTGGCCACCGACCCGTCCGCCAGCCGGCTTTTCAACACCTCAACCGAACCCAGATCAATCTGTCGGGGCGCGTCAGACACCGTTTTAAGATACCCCTGCTTAACCCAATGGGTTACACTCTCCGCTGCAACCCCCAAGATCTCCGCCGCTTCCTTTCGGCTGACCCTCCGTCTCGTCTCTTCGCCCATTCAATTCCTCGCCCAATGCACCATAATATAAACCAACGGCGTCCCAATCACCGACCCAATCAGAACCTTCACCAAATAATGAACCAACATCATCTTTAATAAAGCACCGGTGGGCATAATACCGTAAAAAGCGATCATAATAAACAAACCTGTGTCACAAACCTGCCCAACAAGTATCGAGGCAATCACACGAACATAGAGACGATTGGTAGAAACCAGTCTCTTCATCCACGTCATCACATACGCATTCACAAACTCCCCCACCAGATAGCCAACAAAACTCGCAAACAGAATTCTTGGCACAGCCTGATAGATCATCGTATAACTGGCTTGATCCTTCCACACGGTCTGTTCAAAAGGCAAATAAATCGCCGCGTTCGTAAAAATCACCAGAACCAGATTGGCCACAAAACCCATCAAAATAACTTGACGCGCCTTGCCAACCCCCCACACTTCCGTTAACACAGCGCCAACAATAAAGCAGAACGGATACAAAAACACCGCCGCAGGTAAAAGGACAAACCCAAAAACAGCCAGCTTTCCGGCCATAAGATTCGAGGTTATCAGAATAACAACAAAAAGAACCGACAACCAAGCAAACTTGCTTGTTGAATCGATCCGAAACGAAGTGTCCTTACTCATACACCGAGTCCTTTCGATCCGATATCGTTTCTGAAACAAGCTCCCGGAAAATCAATTCTCTCCACCAAAGCATACGCTTGTGCCCGTGCCTGAGCAAGATCCTCTCCCCTCGCCGTAACCCCAAGAACTCTGCCGCCGCCGGTATCAACACCGGTTCCATCACGCCGGCCAACCGTTGCCGCGTGAAAAATCGCCTCACCCCTATCCTCCCCGGAAACATCAGGAACACCAACAGGCACCCCTTTTGTTGAACTCTCAGGATACCCGGCCGAAGCCATCACCACACAAACAGCCGCTCCCGGAAACCAACTAAGCTCCACAGACTCAAAGGATCCGTTCATCCCGGCTTCCAAGATCGGCACAAGATCCGACTCTAACAACATCATCAACACTTGAGTCTCCGGGTCCCCAAAACGAACATTATACTCAAGAACTTTTGGCCCCTGCTCCGTCAGAATCAGTCCGACAAACAGCACCCCCATGAAAGGAACACCGTCCTCGTCCATCGCCCGCAAAGTCGGCTCAACCACAGACCCCATAATCTCTTCTTCCAAGTCCCTGTTCCAAAAAACCGGCGGTCCGTAAGCCCCCATACCGCCCGTATTTGGCCCCTCATCATTATCTAACAGTCTTTTATGATCCTGGGCCGCCATCAACGGCAAGGCCGTCTTCCCGTCACACAGACAGAAGAAGCTAACTTCCTGGCCCACCAGAAACTCTTCCACCACAACCCGTTTCCCTGCGGCGCCAAACCCGCCGCCCATAATACGTTCAACAGCCTCCACAGCCTCCTCGTCCGTTTTCGCCACAACAGCACCCTTACCCGCGGCCAGCCCGTCAGCCTTAACCACCACAGGAGCACCCTGTTCAGCCACATAAGCCAACGCGTCATCCCGCTCATCAAAAACCCGATAAGCCGCTGTAGGAATCCCGGCCCGCGCCATCAGCTCCTTCGCAAAAGCCTTGCTCCCCTCCAGCCGAGCCGCCATCCTCCCGGGCCCGAAAATCCTCAATCCCCTCTCCAGAAAACAATCCACAATCCCACCACACAAAGGCCCCTCCGGACCGACAAAAGTCAAGTCGACACCCTTCTCCAAAGCAAACTCAGCCAACCCGACGAAATCGTCAACGTCGATATCAACATTCCAAGCCGCCGTCCCGGCATTCCCCGGCGCCACGTACAAACGTTCGCAACGAGGGCTCCGGGCCAATTTCCAGGCCAAAGCATGTTCACGCCCGCCTGAACCAACAAGGAGAATCGTAACCTTATTCTGTGCCGGCGGTACCCCGGTATAATCACTCAATGTCTGAAATGCCTCCTATCCGTGAACACCATAATGAGACCCAACTTATCCGCCGCGTCAATCGCGTCGTCATCGCGAACCGACCCGCCGGGCTGAACAATCGCCCGAACAGCGTGCTGCGCCGCCAACTCCACCGTATCGGCAAAAGGAAAATACGCGTCAGAAGCCAGATAAGCCCCTTTCGACCGCACCCCGGCCTGCTCCAGCGCGATCCTGGCTGAACCGACACGGTTCATCTGACCGGCGCCGACACCCAGAATCGCCCGGTTGATCGTCACAACAATAGCATTAGACTTGACATGTTTACAAGCCATCCAAGCAAAAAACAACTCATCCAGATCCGCCTGTGTCGGTTGCAAAGCCGAAACAACCCGCCATCCGTCCATAGCCGACGACCCCAAATCTTCGTCCTGCAACAAAAATCCACCGCTTATTGACTTCAGCTTATAAGTCGGACCCGAAACAGGCACAACCGAGACAGACGCCGTCCTGACTCCGTTCTCACCGGCAACCCGTGTCCCGCTTCCCGCCTCCCGGCCCATGGCGAACAAACGCAGGTTCTTCTTTTCCGACAACAACCCTAAAGCTTCCCCATCGAAATCCGGCGCAATAATCACTTCATAGAACCGTTCCCGGATTTTTTCCGCCGTGGCCCCATCAATGGGACGATTGAAAGCAATAATCCCCCCATAGGCCGAAACCGGATCACAAGCCAAGGCCCGCTCATAAGTCTCAAAAACATAATCCCCCAGCGCCAGGCCGCAGGGATTGGTATGCTTGATGATAGCACAGGCACACGCGTCAAACTCATTGACCAGAGCCCAAGCCGCGTCCATATCGACCCAGTTGTTGTAGGAAAGCTCTTTTCCTTGTAATTGTTTGCCCCACACCAGCGCCCCTTCAAGCGCCCTCTCCGCATAAACCGCAGCCTGCTGAATAGGATTCTCTCCATACCGCAGCATCTGAATCTTGTCAGCCACAATCCGCAAAGTCGCGGGAAACCTGCTGTCATCAGTTTGCCCCCCGGCAACTCCGGCAACTCCGGCAACTCCGGCAGCCCCGGAACCCATACCGACATGGTCCCGGAAATACCCGGCCACCGCCGTATCATAAGCCGCCGTATGGGCAAACGCCCCCCAAGCCAGCTCCCGGCGCATATCGTCATCAACGTTGCCAAGCCGCAACGCCGTCAACACACTGTCATACTTATCCGGAGACACCACCACAACAACCCGGTCATGGTTCTTGGCTGCCGCCCGGATCATCGCCGGACCGCCGATATCAATATTCTCAATCGCATCGGCCCAAGTCGCCCCGGGCTTCGTAATCGTCGCCGCAAAAGGATACAGATTCACACAAACAAGATCAATCAAATCAATACTATTCTCTTGACACTGGCGCCGATGATCCTCCGTATCCATCGCCAAAATTCCGGCGTGAACCCGTGGATGCAGAGTCTTCACCCGGCCATCCAAGATCTCCGGAAATTCTGTCACGGCGCTTATGTAAAGAACATTAAGGCCGGACTCACTCAACACCCGAAACGTCCCCCCGGTGGACACCAGCTCGAAGCCAAGCTCAGCCAATCCCCGGGCAAACTCCACAAGACCCGTTTTATCAGAAACACTCAGAAGCGCCCTTCTGCTCATCCTTCATCCCCACTTTCATCTTCAGAGTATTTGTCATTGAACTTTCCCGACTTTACCGTCTTTCCCGACTTTACCGTCTTTCACGCCTCTCCTGTCTTTCCCGCCTCTACCATCTTTCACGCCTTCCCGCCTTTGCCGACTGTGCCAACTGTCCGCAAACCCTCCGAACCGCTTCCGGATAGGCTTGATGCTCCACCGCCAAGATGCGCTGAGACAATCGTTCCTCATCATCCCCCGCCAGCACAGGCACCTCACGCTGCAGAATCACCGGTCCCGTATCCATCCCCTCATCCACAAAATGCACTGTACATCCGCTGACCTGAACCCCAGCCTCCAACGCTTGCCTCTGAGCATGCAACCCGGGAAACCGCGGCAACAGGGACGGATGGATATTCAGAATCGGCACCCCAACACCCTTAATGAAATCCCCGCTCAACAGACGCATATACCCTGCCAGGGCCAGAAGCTGCGTACCCGTCTCCTTCACCCAATCAAGAATCTGCCCCTCCCTCTCAACCTGATCATCACAGACAAAAACCCGTGTCGGAACCCCGCCCCGGCAAGCACGCTCCAAGGCCTCAGCCCCGGGTTGATCAGACCCCAAGCCAACGAACGCCACCGGCAACTCTCCCAGCTGCCAAGCATCCAGCAGGGCCTGAAAATTACTTCCACGTCCCGAAGCCAACACCAGCAACCGAATCGGCAACATCTCCTCCTCCGAGTACACGCCTGATCCCTCCTCTCCATGAGCTCTCTATGAAGCCAACTCCTTAACCAAAACCACGCCGGGCTTCTTCGTAACTCTGCCGACACGCACAGGGGACTCCCCGCCCCGTCGCAATACATCAACAACCCGCCCCTCATCATCCTGATGAGCCACAATCACAAACCCGATACCCATATTAAAAATCCGAAACATCTCCGTCTCATCCACATCGCCCAGTTTTTGCAGCACATCAAAAACAGGCGGTCTCTCCCAGTTGCTCACCATAACCTCAGCCCCACACCCCTCCGGCAGTACACGGGGCAGATTCTCCATAAACCCGCCGCCGGTGATATGAACCATACCCGGAACAGCCACCTCCTCAAGCATGGCCAAAATCGGCTTCACATAGATACGGGTCGGAGCCAACAACACATCTCCCAAGGGCGCCGCCAACTCAGGAAACCGCGTCTCCCACGCATAACCTTCAAAAACCTTGCGCACCAAAGAAAATCCGTTGCTGTGCAACCCGGCAGAAGGCAACCCGATTAACACATCCCCCACCCGAACGTCCTCAGGGTTAATCATGCGATCCCGATTGACAACCCCCACAGCAAACCCCGCAATATCATACTCATCCGACCGGTAAAACCCGGGCATCTCAGCCATTTCACCACCGATGAGCGCACATCCGGCCAGCTCGCAGCCCGCCGCCATACCGCCCACAACAGCCGCCATCCGTTCCGGATTAAGCTTCCCCGTCGCCACATAATCCAGAAAAAACAGCGGTTCAGCCCCAAGCACCAAAACATCATTAACACACATCGCCACCGCATCGATGCCAATGGTATCATGCCTGTCCATCTCGAAAGCCAGCCGCAGCTTTGTCCCCACCCCATCGGTTCCCGACACAAGCACCGGATCAGGATACTTATCCACATCAAGGGCAAACAAACCTGCGAACCCGCCCAAACCGCTCAAGACCTCCGGTCGACGGGTCCGGGCAACAGCGGGTTTGATTTTGTCGACCGCCAAAGCCCCCGCCTCAATGTTAACCCCGGCATCTTCATATGTTATACCCATAATCTACCTCATTACTGTTATGCGCCGTCGGCGCTCAGTGCCTAACGCTTTGCGATGATTGGTTCATTCACACTTGAACAAGCGATCCCAAGCGCACGCGTTCTGCCAAAGCCTGGTCTTTGGCTTCCACCTCTGCCGCCATGTTATCTCTGTATTTAAGAAAGCTTCCACGCAGATCCTCATCAGAGGAAGCCAGGATTTGAACCGCCAGCAACGCGGCGTTGCGCGCACCTCCGATGCCTACCGTAGCCACAGGAACCCCAGGAGGCATTTGAACGATGGCATAGAGAGCGTCAAGACCCTGCAAAGCTCCGCTACTGATGGGCACACCGATAACCGGCAACACCGTCGCCGCCGCAATAACACCCGGCAAATGGGCCGCCATACCCGCCCCCGCGATAATAACTTTGCCGCCTCCTCTGTCGAAATCGCTAACCCAAGCCAAGGTTCTGGCCAAAGTTCTGTGAGCCGACGACACCTTAACTTCATAAGGCACGCCAAAAAACTCCAGGGTCTTCACCGCTTCCGTCATCACACCGATATCGGAATCACTGCCCATAACAATGCCCACTGTCGCCTGCTCACCCATATCTGTTCCCCTCCATTAATCCGCCTAAAAAAAGTACATACCGTCATTTTACCCGACAACGGGCCTGTGGTCAAACTCACATCATTCCGGCCGGAGGGGACAGGAGGCGGGCAGGAGGCAGCGTCATCTTGCTAACAGTCCCGATGATGATCAATGATGATAGGAAACCATGACCCCTGGTTCCGTTATAGTTTCGTATAGTCTGCCCAGAACCTAATTCGTTGGCTACTTCTTGCATAGGGCGACATTGAATAATAATACAAATGATTACTAATAACAACAGCATCTAAAAAAGTGGGGCTCGGTGTCGAGGGGTATTCGGTATTGATCATATACTGTTCTAACCCATTACCGGTTCTAAAGGAACCGCCAACATTGACAAGTGTATCAACATTAATTGTATTACTGAAATAAAAGGAATCGTAACTACCTGCGGCGGCGCTCATAATAAGAAAGAAGGTTCTACGATAGACAGGCTTGCCATCGAATACTGCCCCGGTCGCCCTCTCGGTGGACGTGTAATTCATTATCGGTCCTGTGGGGCCGATAATCCCGTTGTTTCCGGTCGGCCCGGTGTTGCCTATAACTCCAACCACACCCACAGGGCCTGTCGGACCGGTGGCCTCGGCACCGGTGGGACCTGTGGGGCCGGTTACCCCCTCCGCACCGGTAGGACCGGTGGGGCCGGTGGGCGCGGTTCCGGTGGGCCCGGTTGGACCGGTGATGCCTTGCTCCCCTTGGGGTCCCCGCTCTCCCTGGGGCCCCTGCTCTCCGTCGGAACCTTGGCATCCGGGGCCTCCTTCCGGGCCCATAGGACCTTCCGTCCCCGCCGGGCCGGCCGGCCCTATAGGTCCTTGGGGCCCGACAGTACCTTCCGATCCGGCCGGTCCTTCCGAACCAACCGGCCCCCGGGGTCCCATAGATCCCGGATCGCCTTTGGCGCCGATGGGCCCCATGGGTCCGGTCGGTCCCAGAGTACCTGTATTGCCTCTCGTCCCTTGGGGCCCTTGACACCCTGAATCTCCCTGGGGCCCTATATCTCCGCGAACACCCTGCGCACCCCGGGTTCCCTGTGATCCCATCAGCCCCAAAGGACCATCAGGACCGGGGCAGCCGGGGTCGCCTCTGCTTCCTTTCTCTCCCCTTGGCCCCATAGGACCACGAGGCCCCGTGGGTCCTGTTGATCCTTGAGCCCCTATCGGCCCTTGGGCCCCCTGTTCGCCTTTGGGATATATATTGCAATTGTTCGCCATGGTATTTTCTCCTTTAGTTTTATTTATTTTTAATTAATGATGGATGGTGATAATAAAGTTCTCAATTCGTCGCTTGTCGCTTTTTTGGTCTTGGTTCGCCCTGCAATATCTATACCTTCGTATAATCCACCCAGATCACTGCGTCAGTATTGACTCGATCATTCTGATAATAAGAGCGATAGCTCAAAATGCTGCTGCTGTCTATAAAGACAATGAGATAACGAACGTTTAAACTGCTATTGTGATAGGCATTATTTATCATTGTTTTCATAGTAGAAGTAAATTTGCAATACCCACCGACGTCGACTATTGTCTCGATATAGTTGGGAGTAGCGATGAGGGTGCCGTTAACTTCTACACCGGCGGCAGCGGTGATACTGAGTGAGAAGGTTTGCCGGTAAACAGGCTTGCCGTTATACATAGCCCCGGTAGCCGTCTCTGTGGTCGGATATGAGTTAAATGCGTCGGAACCTGTAGGTCCGGTATCTCCTGTGACCCCGGTGGGACCGGTGGGGCCGGTGGCTCCGGTGGCTCCGGCAGGGCCGGTGGGGCCCGTGTCTCCTGCTGTTCCGCGAGGACCGGTGGGGCCGGTGGCTCCGTCCGCTCCGGTGGGACCGGTGGGGCCGGTGTCGCCTGCTCCTATAGGCCCTGTGGGGCCGATGATACCCTGAACCCCTTGGGGTCCTGTGTCTCCTTGTGGGCCTTGGTCTCCTTGGGGACCCTGACAGCCCAAGGGGCCTTCCGGGCCCATGGGACCTTCTGTCCCGGCCGGGCCTTCCGGGCCCATGGGGCCTTGGGGGCCCACGGAACCGCTGGGACCGGTGACTCCTGCCGGACCTGCCGGGCCTTGAGGGCCCACAGAACCCAGGTCTCCTTTGGGCCCGATGGGGGCTGTTGCAAAACAACAGTCCCCCCAAAAAAGAAAAAGCGAGTTTGTAAAAAGCTCGCTTTTTGTTGTAGAATTGAGGTATGACAAACATCAATATACAACAAAAAAAGTATACCTTAG
>WRJI01000017.1 GCA_009778595.1 Peptococcaceae bacterium
ATACGAACAGAACGGTTTGGAACGGGCCAAAGCCGTAGAGAGAGCCATAAAAGAATGCATAGAACAGGAGATATTGACAGAATATCTAAGAAATAATGGTTCGGAGGTGTCAAATATGTTATTGCAGGAGTGGAAGATAGAAGACGCCAAAGCCGTATGGCAGAGAGAGGCTGAGGAGCGCGGGGAAAAACGAGGGGAAAAGCGCGGAGAAAAGCGCGGGGAAGAACGATCTGACCGCAAGTGGCAATCGGTGATCCTGCAAAAGGATGCTATTCTTGCTGACAAGGATGCCGTTCTTGCTGACAAGGATGCCGTTCTTGCCAACAAGGATGCTATTCTTGCTGACAAGGATGCTGAAATCGCAAAACTGAGAGCACTGTTGGATCAAAAGTAAGGTCAGGATGTTCATCACATTCTCCGCGTATTCGGGGGAAATTGGCAGCGCGGATGTTTTCCTCTCAACAGACCGCAAACTGATAACCGGGGCGAAGAGGGCAAGCGCAAAAGTTGAAGTGGAAAATCCGCCGATATGGTTCTCCTCCTAGCGTACTTCTAGTACGCGTCGTCGTCGTTTCCTTACATTTTGAAATTTCTGCTCGCTCATTGGGGTCGGAATTAACGGATTACTGCACTAGCGGGTCGAAGTCGGGGTCGCCGACATGCTCGGCAACGCAGGTGGCCCCTTTCGCGGGCTTTTTTTTGTTTCGGTTTGCCGTTAATTGTCAAATGGCAATTCTGTTGCGTAAAATACCTCACAACAAAACTGCAAAGATCAGTTTTATCGCTGGCAAGACAAACTGAGAGGAAGAGGACTATGCTCACAGACATACCATATGACCGGGAAAAGGCTTTGGCATATGTGGAAAAATGGGTTTTCAATTACAATCCCCAATACTACAATTTCGAGAAAATCGGCGGCGACTGTACGAATTTCGCTTCTCAAGCCATCTACGCCGGTTGTGGCGTTATGAACTACGATACGTACGGCTGGTATTATATTGACGTCAACCGTCGTGCGCCCGCCTGGAGCGGTGTGGAATTCCTCGGACGGTTTCTGCTCAACAATAACGGTTGCGGTCCGTTCGGCGAATGTGTTGACTTAAAGGATATAGTGTGCGGCGATCTGATACAATTGTCTCTTAAAGGCCAACGTTTTGAACACTGTCTGATCGTTGTTGACATCAAAGAGCCGCTTTCGTTCGAAAATATTTTGGTGTCCACCCACAGCAAGGATGTCCATTTTCATCCGTTGAGCACCTATAAATGGTGGGATATTCGTTTTCTTCATATTATTGGAGCCCGAAAGATGTGAAAGAATCATACTTTTTGGCAGCCAAAGAATTTGGCTCACGATAAAATTTGTACAACGTTACCCATATTTTGCAGTCGCGGGCGGCGATCCTTGTGATAAGCAGATTATAAGTTCGCATGGAATTTTGAATGCCTGCAATATTTTTTAGAGGATACTTGCATTTTGTGTAGAACTCTGATATAAAATTAGTATATATGTGGTTGTTCTTTTTTTGGCAATAGCAAATAAAGAATAACGTATTCGTTTTTGTATTCCAAGGAAGTGAAGAGGGATAAGCTATGAGAGAAGAAAAAGAGCTTTGGGGCAACGAGGATGATCTATTTGACGTGAAATCGCCTTGGGATCAGGCTCACAATGGGTCTGAGCTTGGGCCCAGACCGAGAAACAATTATGCCGGAGGGAACCAAGGTCAAGCCTGGGATTCAAGGGGCGGTCGCCGGGGAAATTTGCCGGTTAGCGGAAATGTCCAGGTTGTGCAGCGCGTGCCAAACACGCAAGGGAATGCGTCGAATCCCGGCCACTCATCAAACCAAGGTTATCCGTTAAATCCGGGCCATTCGCAAAATCAAGGGTATCCGTCAAATCAGGCTTATCCACCGAACCCGGGTTATCAGTCGAACCAGGCATATTCCTCGAATCCGGGTCATGCTTCAAATCAGGGCTACCCGAATCAGAATTATATAACGAATCATAACTATCCACCTGGCTCGGTTAACCAGGCATATTCGAATGAACAACCGTATAGGACACCTTTTCAAGGACAACAACCCCAGGTTCTTCCGGGACAGGCGAGCGCGACAGAATGGATGCGCCCTCAAAATCCGTATATACAAGATACGCACAACACGAATTCCAACACCAACGATCAGAACGTCGTCTATCTTCAGAATGCAGCCGACCCTTATGCTACCCCTGCTTCAACGATATCAGCGGCAAGAATTCTGGCGGAGGCACCACCTCTCCCGAATAAATTTGCCGCGGACCATCGAGAGCAGAAGTCAGAAACGGAAAAAGAAAAAGGATCGCCTTTTAGCGAGCTTAATAAACAGCCTGTATCAGGAAGTTTTTATGATACAGGGGCGTTTGGTGGTTTTTTTCAGAACTACGAGCCTGACCCTCCGGCCGATTCGAGAGGTTTTTTCGGACAGTCCCTGTACAGCGGTGGCCGTGAATTCTTCTTGAGCGAGGCGGCGGCTGCCGCCGATAAAGGATTTTTTGAGCAGACCGGTTCTGATTTCTTTGACGCCCGGACATCCTCCGGCGGATTCTCTCAAGGGGATGACTCTCGCCCGACGGGGGATCCTCCGGCTTCGGCAAACTATTTCATTCAAGCGAAACCGCAGGAAACAACAGGTTCGGACGCACCTTTTGTTTCTGTGTATTCTGATGTGGCGGATTTTCGCAGAGCCCCCGCAGTTTCAATCGGGGCTCATCAACCGGCCAGAAAACAACCCTTGGCGTTGCCTAGTCCCTCCTCAAATCCTCCGGCGAGCGACAGTTCGTGGGGGACATCTCAGGCGGGTTATCAACCCTTTGGTAACAATACAACAGGCCCTCAGGCAGACTACCAGACCAAAGTGGCGGAGGATAGATATTATACAGGAAACATCCCAAGAGGAGCCAATCATCTTTCAGAAGCGGAGCCCGTTCATGATCAAAACAGTTGGAACAAACCGTCTTCTGATTTTTCTTCAACAGGTCGTTTTTCTTTTGCCGGGTTAAGTGAAGCCGACATGAATAAAACGGTGCGTTTTGCGGTAGGGCAGGTTGCTCCCGGCCAACCACAAGGGCAGCAGATGCCGCTTGTGCAACAGGCTTCATTCGGGCAACAGGCATCACTCGGTCAACAGGCGCCACTCGGACAGCAGGCGCCACTCGGACAGCAGGCGCCACTCGGACAGCAGGCGCCACACGGACAGCAGGCGCCACTCGGACAGCAGGCGCCACACGGACAGCAGGCATCACACGGACAGCAGGCGCCACACGGACAGCAGGCACCACACGGACAACAGGCGCCATTCGGACAACAGGCGCCATTCGGACAACAGGCAACTCGCGGTCATCAGATGCCAGCCGATCATGCGCAAACGAACAGCGCGCCCCAATTGGATCCTTATCCACCGGAGCAATTTCCGATGGACACGTTGTACCCGACCAACCCATTTTCCACAACAAACTTGAATAATACCGGATCCTTTGCTCGCAACCAGTTTGCGGCGACACAGGATCCCTACGCATCCGGGCAAGAACCTTACACCGTCGCAAATGATCCATACGGATCTTACGCACCTGTTGCACAGGATGTTTATGACCGGTTCGCGACTGAACAGCAGAACCAATATTCTTCTTCCCGTAGCCCTTTCGCGTCTCTTTATGAAGTCGCCAGGGCTGATTCTATGCATCAGGATTCTTCACCGCGAGACGACTATGGTGAAGAGAACAGATACGACAGGACGGTTACACTGGACGAGGAAGAGGATAAGATAAGCCAGATGCACAGATCGATGCGAGGGGGTGAATTTGGCCGGGGCGCCTATGATGCCGACTCTGAGTACGACGAGCCCGGTCAAAGCTACACGCAGTCAAGCAGATTCGAAAATCCGGGAAGATTTGAGAATCGGGATCGTTTCCAAAAACATGATCAGTACGACTCATTTAATACTGGTTTTGACGACTATGCCGAAGATGACAAGTGGGGGCGTGAAGACGGCTACTCATCTTCCGATTATAAACAAGATTTCGCTTTGAATTATGATCTTGGACAGGACGGATACTACGGCGGCAACAATCGCTATGAAGAAGAAGACCCGGTTGATAAATACTTTTCTTCGGACAGACGGGCCATGCGGTCCTCTCAGAGAGAAGCGCGCCAGGAAATGGTCAATATGGAATCCCGATATAGCGAATACGACGATTATGATGAAGATTACGAGAAGAAACCCATCAGCGTTCTGACAATCATCATCATTGTCCTCTCTGTTATCGCTGTCGGCATTGGTGGTGTCCTGCTGTATACCTTCTTGGGCTGAGCCAGGTGTAGCCCGCCTTAGTAACTTATAGACGCGAAGCGTCAATAAAAAACAAGAAAATCCACATTCTGAATTCTGAATACTGAATACTGAATACTTGCGGGCAAAGCCCGCATTAGTTTAACTCAACGGGGCAGGATTTGCAAAGAATCGGAAAATGGGGTAGACTATTCTTAAAGGTCAAAAAAGGTCAGTGATGAATGCATGGGGAATCTTGCAGATAGAATAGAAGCCTATCTCAAAAACATCTTAGGAGAATCCGAGGGAGGATCCGTCATTCTGCAGAGGGGGTTTTTGGCGGAAGTTTTTTCATGTGCCCCTTCTCAAATCAATTATGTTTTAACCACACGGTTTACGGTTGAGAAAGGATATCTTGTTGAGAGCCGGCGAGGCGGCGGCGGGTTCTTGCGCATTGTGCGGCTTGGTTTTGATGAGGAGAGCAACTTTCATAGGATCATGAACGAGCTTCTCGGCAAAGAGGTCTCCCAACGGCGCGCGAACAATCTCTTGGATAATCTTTTTGAAGAAGGCATAATATCAGAACGTGAAACGATATTGCTGAAAAGTGTCCTGGCTGATAAAATCATTGGTGAATCCCTTGGTGACACCCACGCTGCCCGACTGCGGGCTATGATGATGAAAGAGATCCTGATCGGCATATCCCGTACAGACATTAATTGACAGGTACCAAGAGACCGTTGAAGATAAGTGTGAAAGAACCGATCAACGCAGCATGTTAGAAACGGGACCCTTGTTGGCAAGGGGCCCTTGCCGCTTTCATTAAGATTTTGTGCGCTAATTGGCGCGTGGGCAGTAAGTGAGAAAGAAGTAAAGGAGTGAGCGGCCTCATGATTTGTCAGAAATGCCAGACTCGGCAAGCCAGCGTCCATGTCCAACAAAATGTCAATGGGACTCTTTCGGAGGTGTATCTGTGTCAACAATGCGCCCAAGAGCTGAAACAGAGCAGCTACCCCGCTTTGGTGGCGGGATTCCTGCAATCGCTTCTCGGCGCTTCCGCCGCCAATGCCATGCAGGAAACAGGATATGAAATCACAACCGGCGACGCATGCCCGACCTGCCAAACATCGGCGGCGCGTATCCAGCACACAGGGTTTGTCGGATGTGCCGACTGCTATGAATATTTCTCCAGACAGATGGACAGTTGGTTGCGCCGTATACAAGGGCAGGTTCGCCACGCCGGGAAAGCGCCTCAGCGCTACGCGACGGCTATGCAGGAAGCGGCTACTCTGGAAGAACTCAAGACCAATCTAAAAGTCTGTATTGAAAAAGAAGCCTTTGAAGAAGCTGCCGTGTTGCGTGACCGTATTCGCGAATTGGAAGACCAAACGATGAAAGGGGAGATCGTCAATGACCAATCAGCAAGTTGACACCCATAGTCTGATCCAAAGATCGAGCCGCTGGATGCGATCCGACCTCAAGGGGCCCAACATTCTGGTTAGTACCCGGGTCCGCTTGGCTCGTAATCTGGTCAGCCGACCCTTCCCCCATGTCGCGACACCGGAACAGAGTCAAGAGCTTGAAAAGAATATGGCGGCCGTGTTTTCGGATATTAAGGTTAGCGGGCAGCCCCTACAATACTTATCTCTGGAAACCCTCCCGGAAAATGATAAAAGAATTCTTGTGGAGAAACATCTGATGAGTCCAGACTTTGCGAACCTGGAAAGACCACGGGCCCTGTTTCTGTCCGAAGACCATAGGGTTGCTGTCATGGTCAACGAAGAAGATCATATCCGTATCCAGGTCTTCGAACCGAATTGGCAATATGAGGAGGCCTGGGCTCTGGCTTCGGAAATTGATGACAAAATAGAAAAGAAAACGCCCCTGTCTTTCCACGAAAAGTTCGGGTATCTGACAGCCTGCCCAACCAATGTCGGGACAGGGTTGAGGCTTTCCGTCATGGTTCATTTACCGGCCTTAAGCGTATTGGGTCAGATCCGAGAGATCACAGGGGCGCTCACCCAAATGGGGTTAGCTGTGCGGGGACTCTACGGAGAGAAATCCCAAGCTTTTGGAAACCTCTATCAGATATCAAACCAGATAACCCTTGGCAAATCTGAAGAAGACACCATGCGCCATTTGGACGCGATGACCCAAAAAATTGTCGAAAAGGAAATGCAAGCCCGCCATCATCTCAGCAAAGAGGGCAGACTCCAGCTGGAAGATCGGGCCTGGCGTGCTCGGGGGACACTGCAAAACGCTCGCATCCTATCCGCTGAAGAAGCTTTCAAAACCCTATCAATAGATCGCTTGGGCATGGATATGGATATTCTGCCGACAATAGAGGTCAGCTATATCGAAACACTCGTCAACTGCCTGCGGGGCGCTTTGGGAAGCGGGAAGTTGGAGGGGGAAGCGTTGGCGGTTGATGATACAGCACAAGGCGTCTTACAAGGAGAGGAAAAGCGGCAGGAACGCATGGTGAACCCCGGCGAAAAGGTGGAAATGGATGAAACCATGCTGGATGTGACCCGTGCACTCTATATTAGGAACCTCTTCGAGGTTTAACAAAGAAAGGATACAGAAAATGGACAAATATACCCAGAGGGCTGAGAAAGCGCTGATTCTTGCGGAACACATTGCCAGAAAATTAGGGCATCAGGTGATCGGAACCGAGCATATTTTATTAGCGTTGATAGAGGAAGGGGAGGGCGTTGCCGCTCGGGTGCTCAGCGATCTGGGTGTGGATGCTGAGAAGACCAGCGCCAAAATTGTTCAGATTACAGGTATCGGGGAGCCGGTTACCGGAGATGTTTCCCTTTCTCCCCGGGTCAAACGTGTACTTCAAATTGCTCATGAAGAGTCCCAACGTCAAGGGATCAACTATGTTGGGACAGAACATCTGCTTCTTGGCTTGATCATAGAGGGGGAAGGTATCGCCGCCCGGGTGCTTATTGAGTTGAGGGTGAATCCGGACAAGGTCTGGGAACAGGTTCTGAATGTTCTCGGCGGCGATTCGGACAGCATTCCGGGTCCGGGGACGGGGGGGATGGGTCTGAAAACCGGACAGGGGACGCCTCTTTTGAATGAGTTCGGGCGGGATCTGAACATGTTGTCTTTGGAAGGTAAGCTTGATCCCGTTGTGGGCAGGGAGACTGAAATCGAACGGGTTATTCAGATCCTTTGTCGCCGGACGAAGAACAATCCTGTGCTTATCGGCGAACCCGGCGTCGGGAAGACAGCCATTGCCGAGGGGTTAGCGCAAAGGATTATGGCTAACCAAGTGCCGGAACTTCTGAGTGATAAACGGGTTCTGACTTTGGATTTGTCGACGATTGTGGCCGGGACCAAGTATCGAGGCGAGTTTGAAGAGCGCATGAAAAAAATCATGGAAGAGATTCGTCTGGCCGGCAATGTTGTTATATTTATTGATGAGCTGCATACTTTGATCGGCGCGGGGTCGGCCGAGGGGGCCATCGACGCCGCCAACATCCTGAAACCGGCTCTTTCACGTGGTGAGATCCAGTGTATCGGGGCCACAACTTTGGACGAGTACCGCAAGCACATCGAGAGGGATCCGGCTTTGGAACGCCGTTTTCAGCCAATCCTGGTTGGGGAACCTACTGTTGAAGAGGCCGTTGCTATTCTGCGGGGATTGCGTGACCGCTATGAGGCCCATCATCGGGTTAAGATTACCGATGAAGCCATTGAGGCTGCGGTGAGGTTGTCGGGGCGCTATATTTCCGATAGGTTTTTGCCTGATAAGGCTATCGATTTGATTGATGAAGCCGCTTCGAAGGTGCGGATCCAGAGTTTCACCATACCGGCTGATCTCAAGGATCTTGAAGAACAAGCCGACGCGATGAAGAAAGAAAAGGAAGAAGCCGTTCGGCGGCAGGAATTCGAAAAAGCCGCCCAGGCTCGAGATCAGGAACAATTCCTGCGGGGTCGCTTGAATCAGGTTCGCTTGGAATGGGAGTCGTCCCGGGACAAAGAGAGTTTGGTTGTAGAAACCGAGAACATCGCCCAGGTTGTGGCTAGCTGGACGGGGATCCCGGTCAGCAAGTTGGCTGAGGGGGAGAGCGAAAAACTCTTGCGTCTGGAAGCGCAATTGCGGGAAAGAGTCATTGGACAGGATGAGGCTGTCAAAGCCGTCTCCCTTTCCATCCGCCGAGCTCGAGCCGGGCTCAAAGATCCGAAACGGCCTATCGGTTCCTTTATTTTTCTTGGTCCCACCGGTGTGGGCAAAACCCAGTTAGCCCGCACATTGGCGGAGGTTCTTTTTGGCAATGAGAGTGCTTTAATCCGCGTGGATATGTCCGAATATATGGAGAAACACGCCGTTTCGCGGATGGTTGGGTCGCCTCCGGGATATATCGGTCATGATGAGGGGGGCCAGCTGACAGAACTGGTGCGACGCCGTCCCTACAGTGTTGTGCTTTTTGATGAGATTGAGAAAGCGCATCCCGACGCTTTCAATATCTTATTGCAGGTCCTGGAAGACGGGAGGCTGACGGATTCCAAAGGGCGGGTCGTGGATTTCCGCAATTGTGTGGTGATTATGACGTCCAATGTTGGCGCGACTTTTTTAAACAAAGAAGCTATGGGATTCGCCGCGGTTCGCAGTGAGCTAAGCGAGTATAAGACGATGAGCGATCGGGTTATGGAGGAGTTGAAGAAGACTTTTCGCCCAGAGTTCCTCAATCGTGTGGATGATCTGGTTGTCTTCCGATCCCTGAACAGTGATGACATGGTCAAGATTACAGAGATCCTTATGGACGAAGTGGTCAAAAGGATTGAGGAGCAGGCCTTGTCTCTGACGCCGGACAGTGAAGTCTATAAGGTTATTGCCCGGGAAGGCGAAGACAAAACTTATGGTGCCAGACCCTTGCGCCGGGCCATCCAGCGTCTGGTTGAAGATGTGCTCTCCGAAAAAATTCTGTCAGGGGAGTTTGCTTTGGGGGATCATATTGTGATTACTGTCAAGGACAACGCTTTGGCTTTTGTAAAAGGGACTCCCAGAAACAAAGCCCTGGAAAAATCGAAGATAGCCAAACCGGTGCCCCTTAAGGCCAAAGGGTCAACGGAAATTGTCCAAGTGGGATCCCCGGGGGATCCGAGAAAAGATGATCTGAGAAAGAGCGGTGATCCCGGAGCGAAGAAAGCAGGGTCGAAGAAGACGGGGTCCGCGAAGACAGGATCCGAGAAAACAGGATCCGCGAAGACAGGGTCCGCGAAGGCAGGGGATCAGGAAAAAAGACCGCCTGGAAGACCCAGGAAAAACGCTACCAAGCAAGGGGCCGACGGGAAAGGGCCGGTCGACGGGAAAGGGCCGGTCGACGGGAAAGGGTCGGTCGACAGGAAAGGGTCGGTCGACAGGAAAGGGCCAGTCGACGGAAAGGGACCGGCTGACGGAGATGGCTCTTCCGGCAGTCAAGGATCTGATAATGGGCAAGGATAAATCGGTATTCTTCTGCCGCGAGTGTGGTTATGAGAGCGCCAAATGGTTGGGAAAGTGTCCGGGTTGTGGTGTGTTTAACACATTTGTTGAGGAACGGCTGGCGAGGAAACCGGCCGGTTCCGGGTCTGCGTCGGGACAGGGGTCTTTGCGCAAATTGCGTGAGGCGTCGGACGGGTTGATTGCCGCAAAAGGGGCGCTTGTCGAGAGCAGTCTGTCCGTCGGGAGCAGACAGGCTATACCTCTTTCTGAAATTGAGGTTGTGGGCCAGGAGAGATGGGATTCCGGGAGCATTGAACTCAACCGTGTTCTGGGTGGCGGCGTTGTTCCCGGTTCCCTTGTTCTCTTAAGCGGCGAACCGGGCATAGGGAAATCCACATTTTTGTTGCAGATGGCTCAGTTTATGGGAAGCGGAGCGAAGGTTCTGTATATTTCCGGAGAGGAATCCCTTCGGCAGTTGAAACTCAGGGCTGACCGCTTAGAGAAACCGTCAACCGGCCCGCGCCGGGAGGAGGATGGCCCGCGCCGGGAAGAGGAAGGCCCGCGCCGGGAAGAGGAAGGCCCGCGCCGGGAAGAGGAAGGCCCGCGCCGGGAAGAGGAAGGCCCGCGCCGGGAGGGCAAGGTTTTCGTTATGGCTGAAGTCTCTCTCGACACAGTGGGGGCAGAAGCTCTAGAGGGAGGGTATCAGGTTCTTATCGTTGATTCGATCCAGACGATGATGTTAGACGACCTGCAATCGGCACCGGGCAGTGTCAGCCAAGTGAGGGAATGTGCGTCTTTTCTCATGCGATTGGCCAAGGATTACGGAATTGCTGTTTTCATGGTCGGGCATGTGACTAAAGACGGTTCTGTGGCCGGGCCGCGGGTGCTTGAGCATATGGTGGATACGGTTCTTTGTTTCGAAGGAGACCAATACCACATCTACCGGTTGTTGCGTGCCAGCAAGAATCGGTTTGGGCCGAGTAACGAGATCGGCGTTTTCGAGATGCGGGGCAACGGGCTTGTTGAAGTTCGCGACCTGTCGGGGGTTTTTCTGGAAGGCAACAGGCCGGCGGTGGGGTCGGCGATTACGGTGACGATGGAGGGGACAAGACCCCTGCTCGTGGAAATCCAGGCGCTGGTGACGCCGTCGGTATACGGTCAGCCCCGACGAACAGCTAACGGGCTTGATTACAACCGACTGCTGATTTTGCTGGCGGTATTGGATAAGCGTATCGGGTTCCCTTTTGCGGCTAAAGATGTTTTCATTAATGTTGCCGGCGGACTGAAAATTTCCGAACCGGCTGTGGATATTGCTGTCGTCGGCGCATTGCTTTCCGCCTTAAGAGAAAAAATATTGCCTACCATGGTCATGGTAGGTGAGCTGGGTTTGACCGGCGAAGTCCGAGGTGTGGCTCAGATAGAGCAACGCATATTGGAGGCCCGGGATTTTGGATTCGAACGTTGTATGTATCCGGAAGCCAATTCTCCCCGATTGGAGAATATTGTGAGCGAGGCAGGCGGAAACGGCAAGGGGTTTTATGCGGTAAAAAGTGTTGAGGAGGTTATTCAGTTGACAGTTGACGGCTAATTATTGCCGGCTCTTTGCGACAGGACCCGCAGCCCATTTATCTAAGCGTAAAAACAGTTAATGTTTTAAGCATATTCTCTTCCCGTTTAACAGCCTCATCCAGGGAGAGGTTAAGGGTGTTGGCCAAGGCCGCGATATAGAACATCTGTCGACCCAGCTCCGTTTCAATGATTTCATGGCAACTGGGACACAGGGTGCCCGCTACATGGGAACTGAGCAACCCTTTGAGATCCGAGATGGTCGCGGTTTCCGGGATGCTTTCTTTGTGGGCCTCAATGGCCAGGCAACCACAGGATGTAACGGCTTTGGTGACGGCCCTGGTCACACGGGCGGAGGCTTCTTGATTTTTGGCTAAGATGTCGAGGATGCTTTGATGACGGATAAGCATGGTGTCAACGGTTTTTTGAAAACTTCCGCTATTGGTCATGGGTGATCACCCTTTCCTGAGGTCCTGATATTCCCATTATAGGCAGGATGCCTGAGCCTTGTCAATTTAAAGCTGTGTCGTATAAGAAAAAAATTTCAAAAAGTAAATCTTATTGTGTCGGTTTGCGTCTTTACGGCGGGAACAACTAGGAACATTTCGGAATTCAAAAAAATTTTCTTTGCGGCTCTTTCATATTCCTGATATAATAAGAGATACAACACAACGGCATTGTTTTTCAAGGATTGCTTGGTTAATTGTCTCACAATTTTTGGTGTTTCCCGGTGGGGGAATACCGGATTATCATCTGGTGAAGGGGGAGATGAAGCTGAGAAAGGTTATGCGGTTAGTCATCGCAATGTTTATTGCGGGACTTGGGTTCTATTTAATTTTTCAATTGGCGAAAACGAATCTCATTTCAAGTGCACTTAATGATTATTTTATTAATAAGTACTGGGCTTATGCTGTTGTGACTGTTGTTTTTGGGGTTGCTGGTTTTTTTATCGCTCCGGCAATTATGCGTTTTGCCGGTGCCAGTATCGTCTGGATTGAGATTCGTCTGGTGAGAATGTCAATTCTGGAAGTTATCTCCGGCGCGGTTGGCCTCTTTTTGGGCGTTTTATTGGCCTTTCTGTTCAATATGGCGTACGCCGACATTAGCATCGTCGGACCGATTGTATCGGTGTTGGTCAACTTGATTTTCGGCTATATCGGGGGATATGTCGGGTTGGCTATCGGCGCGAAGCGCAAGGAAGATCTGGCGGGACTTGTTGGTCGTCGCAAGGAAAAGCCGGAAAAAGCGGAAAAGGGTCAGGGCAAGGCTGATAAAAAAGGCGATGTTGAAACGATAGCTGCCCCGGCGAAATTGTATAAGATTCTTGATACGAGTGTGATTATTGACGGGCGTATCGCTGATATTATTGACACGGGGTTCTTGGATGGGATTCTGATGGTGCCGGAATTCGTGCTGGATGAGTTGCAGAGGATTGCTGATTCGTCGGATATGTTGAAACGCAACCGCGGCCGCCGGGGGTTGGATATTCTTAATCAGATCTCCAAGAAAGAAGGATCTGAGATTGAGATCAGCAACAAGGATTTTGATGATGTGACCGAAGTTGACAGCAAGTTGGTGCGGTTGGCTCAAAGCATCAAGATGCCGATTCTGACAAACGATTACAATCTGAATAAAATTGCCGAACTTCATGGGGTTAAGGTACTCAATATTAATGAGCTGGCGAATATGGTCAAACCTGTCGTGTTACCGGGTGAGGGCATGACGGTTCAGGTGCTTAAGGAGGGCAAAGAAGCCGGGCAAGGGGTTGCTTATCTGGAGGATGGCACGATGGTCGTTGTTGACGGCGGACGCAATTTGATTGGTCAGGAAGCCCAGGTCACGGTGACGACTGTTTTGCAGACAGCCGCCGGGAGAATGATTTTTGTGAAACCGAAGGATGATCTTGACGATTCAGCGGCGTATTATGAGGCCAGAATGAGTTATTGATGAAGATGAGAACGAAGATCGCGGTAATTGTACCCGCCGCCGGTGAAAGCCGACGTTTGGGGGGATTGAATAAGTTGTTTCTGGATTTGGCCGGGCGACCTGTGCTGTTGCGTACGGTAGAGGTTTTTTTGGCGTTGGGCGGGGAGACGGTGCTGACACCTGTGCCGGTCATTGTGGCTGTCAACCCTCGCGATCTGAACCGAACCCGGGAACTGTTTGCGGGGATGACAAACGTCAACGTGGTACTGGGTGGGGCTAACCGGCAACAGTCAGTGGCCAACGCCTTAGCTCATGTTGAGGACAATGTCGAATATATTATTGTACATGATGGGGCCCGTCCGTTGCTTAAGCTTTCTGATTTGGAGGCTTTTGTTCAAAAAGGACTGGAGGTGGATGGTCTCGTTATGGCTGTTCCTGTTAAGGATACAGTGAAAAGGGTCGACCCAAAGGGTCTGGTGGTGGATACACCCAAACGGGAAGATCTGTGGCAGGCTCAGACCCCCCAGATGTTTAAGCGGGATTTGTTTGTTACAGCGCAGGCAGAGGCTTGTTCTGAAGGGTTTGTCGGAACAGACGAGGCTTCTCTTCTTGAGCGGCTGGGGTGTGAGGTGACCGTTTTTCAGGGGTCTTATGAGAACATAAAAATAACAACGCCGGAGGATGTGGTTTACGCGTTGTTTAAGGAAGGGCCGGATATGTCAGAGGGGTCGAAGGGGTTTCCTAAGTTTCGGGTCGGGCTGGGGTATGATATGCATACCTTGGTGGCTGGGCGGGACTTGATTCTAGGTGGTGTCCATGTTCCCCACGCCCAAGGGTTGCTGGGGCATTCCGATGCCGACGTGTTGACCCACAGCATTATGGATGCTATGCTGGGGGCTTTAGCGTTAGGGGATATCGGGCAGGTTTTTCCGGACAAGAACGCTGCGTATAAGGGGATTTGCAGTTTGAGGTTGTTGGAAAAGGTGGCAGTTATGGTCAAGAGTCAGGGATACCTTGTGAGCAATGTTGATGCGGTCATCTGTGCGCAAAAACCGCGCTTGGCAGCCTACATAGACGATATGCGTGAGAAGCTGGCCGCCGGTTTAGGGTTGACAGTGGGGCAGGTATCTGTGAAAGCGACGACGACTGAAGAGCTGGGTCCGGAAGGCAGAGAGGAAGGGATCAGCGCTCAGGCGATCGTGATGCTGTGTTCCGGTTAATCTTCACGATAAAGCTCTGAAAACGTAAACTCTGTTTGGGGAGAATACGCGTTTCCGTGTCCGTTGTTTTGGTGTTGATTGTCGCCCGGATAGTTGTCCTCCGGGTGATTCTCCTGCGGATGATTCTCCTCCAAATGATTCTCGTTCAGATAGTTGTGGTTTGAATAATGGTCGTCAGGGTGATTGTTGTCAGGGTGATTGTCGGCTGGCTGATTGTCGGCTGGCTGATTGTATTCAGGTTGAGTGTTAGCGATTCCGTTTGATTTTTTGAACTCGAGAATTCTCTCGATATTGATGGAGACAAGGGTTTCTTTAATTTGATCCGCTTCAACAAGAAGCTTAAGAGCAATTTCAAAATCATCCGGGTGCCATTCTTGAAACTGCAAGTACTCTTCAGCTAATTCCCCGTTTCGAATCAGTCGCTGGGTGCGTTCTCTTTTTGAACGCTCTTTCTCACGGGCAAGCAGATCTTCCTTTTGTTTTCTGAGTTGATCGATTTTTGCGTCGATGGCGCTGACTTGTTCAATGGTGTTTTTCTTGGGACCCATAAACAACTCCCCTTCTGGCCCACGTATCTGCTATGGAAGAGGGACATTCTGATACCTGCGTGGGCTCGTGTTATAATGCTTCGTAACTATCGTTATTATATCCAACAAAAAGGTTTCGATCCGGGGCAATTTGATATATTTCTCATTGACAAGGGGCAAAGAAGAATAGATAATGAGAAGGGTTTCATGGGGAGAACCAACGACCAAGGGGGGTTTGTCATGTCGGTTAGAGTCCGCTTCGCACCCAGTCCGACCGGGCTTCTGCATATTGGAGGGGCGCGGTCTGCTTTGTTTAATTATTTGTTTGCCACCGGCCAAGGGGGCTGTTTGATCTTGAGAAGCGAGGATACAGATCTGGCGCGGTCTCGCCTCGAATATGAGGAGAGCATTGCGGACGCGTTGTTCTGGCTTGGCATTACGTGGCAGGAGGGGCTTCGTGTTGGCGGTGAGTCCGCGCCTTATCGCCAGAGTGAGCGGCTTGATATTTATCGGAGGTATCTTGAAAAGCTGGCCGGGTTGGGATATGTGTATGAGTGTTTCTGCTCGGAGGAAGAGTTGGAGGCCCAACGGCAGGATCTGAGCGAGCGGGGGGAATCGCCTCGTTATTCCGGGCGGTGTGCAAGTTTATCGGAACAAGAGAAAGCTCTAAAGCGTGATCAAGGAATCAAACCGGCATTGCGTTTCCGGGTGCGTCCGGGGGCTCCTTTGCTTTTTGCTGATGCTGTGCGGGGGACGATAGGATTCGACCGGAACGGGATTGGGGATTTCATTATTATGAAGTCCGATGGTGTTCCGACTTATAATTTCGCTGTTGTGATTGATGATTTGGAGATGAAAGTTACCCATGTTGTCCGTGGGGAGGAACATTTGTCTAATACGCCATGTCAGTTGCTGATTTGGGAGGCATTGGGGTTCACGCCTCCGCAATATGCGCATATTTCTTTGATCCTGAATTCTGAGGGAAAAAAGATGAGCAAACGGGATGGGGATACATCGGTGGCTTATTACCGCGATCAGGGATATCTGCCGGAGGCTGTGCTCAATTTTCTTGTGCTGTTGGGGTGGTCGCCGACGGGGGATCAGGAGATCTTGACCTTGGCTGAACTGAAGGAACAGTTTTCGTTGGCGCGTGTGTCGAAGGCGCCGGCGGTTTTTGATCGGGATAAGCTGGATTATATGAATTCATGTTATATCAGATCACGAAAGGGAGAAGAGTTGGCGGAACTTTTGTTGCCGTTTGTCCAAAGGGCGGGGCTGTTTGCGGACAGGACGTCTTGGGCGGGCTTAGAGAGCCGGGAGCGGGAATGGCTGGCTGTTTTTGCTGAAGCGGTGAAGGAGAGGATTAAGACCTTGGGTGAGGCCGGGCAGTATATTGATTTGTTTCGAGGCGCAGAGATACGCTCTTTCGAGGAAGAGGCTCGGGAGGTTTTGCGGGGGGCGAACGCCAGGGTGGTGCTGGAGGCTTTCCGGAGGATGGTCGAGGCGGCGCCGGCGTTGAATCAGATGGGAGAGTTGAATCAGATGGGAGAGTTGGACTCAGCCGCGGCGGCCGCGAAGACCATGATGAAACAACTCGGCAAGGATCTTGGGTTGAAGGGGAAGGATGTGTTTATGCCCCTGCGTGCCGGTGTGACCGGGCAGATGCATGGGCCGGATCTGGATAAGATTCTGGCTCTGCTGGGAAAGGAAGATATTTTGGCGCGGCTTGAGAAGACCTTGTCTCTGTAGCTCATGCGGGCTACGCCCGCAAGTATTCAGTATTCAGTATCCAGTATTCAGAATGTGGATTTTTTTGTTTTTATTGACGCTTCGCGTCTGTAAATTACTATAATTAGGGAACGCGAAATTTGTCGAAATATGGGATAGTTTCTATTAACAATTGACATTTCCCTGTTTTTACTGTACAATATTGGTAATGATTTGTTCTTATCAATAGAATAGAAACGGAGGGGTGATGTTAATGAAGAGAGTTGTGTCTTTTTTCCTGATATTTATTTTGGTGGTGCCTTATGCGTTGGCTGTGCCAAAGGCTCAAGCCGCGCCGGCATCGGGTCCCGGCAAGAAAGCGGTTTATCTTTTGCCGGGCTTTATGGAGTCCCGTCTCTACAGCCAAAGATATGGCGGTATGGAGATCTGGGTTGGACCTGGTCTGGCCACGGAAATAGGGCGGAATGCGTTGGGGTTGCAGCCTGAGATGGCTAACAACGTTGCCGGTGAGGGTATGTTGGCTTACGCGGACAGAAACAGGGACAGAATCGGCACACTGGCTTCTTTTCTGCCGTTGATTAGCAGCATTAACAGCTGTCTGGCCCTGAATGGGCTAAGCAATGTGTATACAGTGGAATTTTTCTCCTATAATTATCTGGCGGATTTGAACGATACGGCAAAAGAATTGGCGGCTGACATCAAGGCCAAAGGTTACGAGAGCGTTATCCTGGTGGGCCACAGCAACGGCGGTCTTTTGGCGTCAACGTATATTGCTCAGTCTGCCGAGAACAAAAACAAAGTTGAGAAGACAATTCTGCTGGCTTCTCCTCTTTTGGGCACTTTTACAGCACTTGAACCGGTGGAAACCGGCGGGTTGACGCTGTTCGACGGGTCATTTATCATGACGTTGCTGGAGCTGGGCTATGATATTTTCGCGAAACCTATTTCCAAGGACTGGGTGAAATCCTGGGCCCGCAATTCGCCTAATGTTTATCAGCTAATGGCCGGGAATGAATATGTCAGCAAAACGCCTGTTCTCTACAGAACGCCTTCGGGTTTGCAGACGATCAACACGCCGGAAGGGTATTACGCGCTACTGAATCAGAGCCCCAATACCAACGCAAACCTTGTCAGTGGAAATACCAGAAGTCTGAAGTATTTTCGTGAAACGGTGTTCGGTGGTCATGTGCTCGACCTGTGGGAGGGTATGGATCTTACCTTAATTGGTTGCGAATATGGTTTCGTGACGCCGGTCAGCGCCCTTTATCATCAATCCGGTTC
Source organism: Peptococcaceae bacterium (assembly GCA_009778595.1). GTDB lineage: Bacteria > Bacillota > Desulfitobacteriia > Desulfitobacteriales > Syntrophobotulaceae > WRJI01. Next base: position 17,988 of record WRJI01000017.1, read on the forward strand.
CCGGGCTATTTATGACGGCGCGATCTACAGCAAGGCGGGAGACGGGATTGTGGCGGGAATGAGTATGAACGGTGATGAGCGCTATAATTTCGTGAATCTGCCCGGGGCTTCTCACATTCCGATTTTGCTTGATATCCGGGCCCTGGCTGTGGTTAATGATGTCATTATGGGCCGGTCGGTTTCCAACAACTCTGTCGCGTCTAACGCCTCTCAGACATCCTCGGATCTTCCTTCTGTGGGGATGTCAGATATGATCCGGGTGGAGATAAAAAGTTCGGATCCCTTGAGCGCGGCTACGTTGAATTCGGGACTTGATGTCAGGGTCTATGACAAAAAGGGCAAAACGGTTGCCCGGGCAAAAGGGGAGGCCCAGCAGGGTTTTACCGAGAATAATTTCGTTTACTCTTCTTGGAATACCATAGAAAATGCCACCAATATTCTCTGCTATATTCCTAAGGATGGGTATACGATGGAAGTCTTTACCGGAAGCGCAAACCGGTTGGGGTGTATTGTGACGGTTTGCACGGAAACCTTGGAACCTTCCGGGGGGATCCTGTCCCGCAATGAATACAGAGTAACCGGGGCCAACTTGTTGAGCGGATCCATGTTTACCCTGGACAGCGGCAAGTCAATGGCGCCTGTTCCCAAGATTGGAGCCAGGCTTTCGACGGTGTCTTCGGAGAAATACGCTCAGAATTGGCAGTTTGTTTCCAACGCGCTGTCATTGGGTGCGGGAGGATCCGCTATCCCTGAGATTGTCGGACCGGACGCTGCCCGGGCAGCCGGCAATTGTATCTGGACATCTTCGGATCCAACTGTGGCGACGGTTTCCTCAACCGGCCTTATCACCGGAAAGCGCCCGGGGAAAGCTGTTATCACAGCAGCAGCGAAGGACAACAGCCTGAAGATGGAGTCCTGTACGGTGACTGTGGGCGATTGAGCGGATCGCCGGGGGGCGGCCTGGACGTGGCCTGTCCCGCAAGCCGTTCTCCGGTCTTGTGCGGTTCTATGCTCCGCCACGTCCAGACCGCCCCCCGTAGCCTGCCGCCAAACAACAGAGGCTCCTTGCGGCAGAAAGCCGCTTTATGGTAAGATTGAAGCTGGATCGAGATACAGCTCAATAAAAGCGCGTAGGGGGACATGAATATGGCAATCAGGTTGTACAATACGTTGTCGCGACAGAAGGAAGAGTTCGTGCCAAGGGTGGCCGGTGAGGCGGCTATGTACGCTTGTGGGCCGACGACTTACAATTTTTTTCATTTGGGGAATGCCCGAATGTTGGTGGTTTTCGATATGGTGCGGCGGTATTTTGCGTACAGAGGGTTTCATGTGACCTATGTGCAGAATTTTACCGATGTCGATGATAAGATTATTAGGCGGGCTTCGGAGGAAGGAAAGTCTCCCGGGGATTTGGCTGAGTTCTACATTCGGGAGTATTTCGCGGATGCTGAGGCTCTTGGGATTTTGCCGGCGGATATTCATCCGAAGGCGACGGAGCATATTGGGGATATGATCGCCATGATTCGGGTTTTGGAGGAGAAGGGGTTGGCTTACGCTGTTGATGGTGATGTCTATTATGCGGTAACACGGTTTGAACCGTATGGCAAACTTTCGGGGCGATCTCTTGATGATATGCGGGCGGGGGAGCGGATCGAGATTGATGAGCGTAAGGCGCATCCGATGGATTTTGCTCTTTGGAAGAAGGCGGCGCCTGAGGAGCTTGGTTGGGAAAGCCCTTGGGGACGGGGTCGGCCGGGATGGCATATTGAGTGTTCGGCGATGTCGTATAAGTATTTGGGGTCGGATTTTGATATTCATGGGGGCGGCGGCGATCTGGTGTTCCCTCATCATGAGAACGAGATTGCTCAGTCGGAGGGGTTCATGGACGGGCAGCGTTTTGCGCGGTATTGGATGCATAACGCGTTTGTAACGGTTAATAAGGAGAAGATGGCGAAGTCCCAAGGGAATTTCTTCCTGGTGCGGGAGGTGCTTGAGAAGTTTGCCGGCGAGGTGATCCGGTTCTATTTATTGAATGCCCATTATCGGAGTCCGGTTGATTTTGATTGGGAGAAGCTGGATATGGCGGCGAAAGGGCTGGAGCGGTTGCGGACGTGCGTACGACTGGCGGACGAACGTATTCGAGGCGAGAAGCAAGCTCCGGTGGAGGCTCTTGGGGATTTCGGGGTTGAGAATCGAGGGTCAGGGGAACCGGTGTCGGCGGGATTTCGGCGGGATTTCGAAGAGGTCATGGATGATGATTTTAATTCGGCTCAGGGTATGGCGGTGTTGTTTGATTTGGCCCGGGAGCTAAATTCCGTTGTGAGTCAAGAGGGGCCGCTGGCTGATGTTTGGGATTTACGTAAGACCCTTGTGGAGTTGGCGGGGGTGTTGGGGTTTGATGTGAGTGTGAAGGAATCGACTTTGGACGGAACGGGAACCGTCACGGAAGGGATTATGAAGCTCGTTTGGGATCTTTATCAGCGGGCGTTGGAGTCACAAGATGAGGATACAGTCCGGTTCATCCGATCCGGTTGCGAAGCTGCGGGGATCGAATTCGTCAGTTATCAAGAAAGTGCGTCACGTGAGACGAAGGATATTAACTCCGTTATGGATCTTGTGTTGGCGTTGCGGGCACGGGCGCGAGGCGCGAAGGATTGGGCCGGTGCAGATATGATCCGGGATCACTGTAAGGAGAACGGGATTGTGATTGAAGATACCAAGGGTGGGGCCAGGTTCGTGATTCGCGGTATGTGATTCGCGGTGCGAACCAACGAGCAAGGGGGGTCAATGGAGATTTCGAATCGGCGGATACAAATGCCTGAGCCTCTCAAAGGTGATAACGATCTGTCGGGGTTGCCTGTGTTGACGCTGGCCTATATTGGGGACGCTGTGTTTGAGCTTTGGGTGCGGTCTTTTTTGATTGAACAGGGGCTTGCCCGTGCTGATGTTTTGCATAAAGCCGCAGTTTGTGTCGTGCAAGCGAAAGGACAGGCGGAACTGATGAGGGCTCTGTTGCCTGACCTCGATGAGGATGAGCGCGGGGTTTATTACCGGGGACGTAACGCCAAGAGCCAGTATCCTCGGCAGGGGGATGTTATAGACTATCGACAGGCTACGGGTTTGGAAGCGTTGATTGGGCACCTTTATCTGTCGGGGCAACAGGAGCGGCTGGAGGTGTTGTTGGATAAGATTGGGGGACTGATTACGGTATGAGTAGAGCAGACGGGCTTTTTATCGGAATGTGTGAGGAGATTCTTCGAGAGGGATTTGGTTCAGAGGGACAAAACGTGCGTGCCCGTTGGGAAGACGGGTCTCCCGCTCATACCTTGAAGCGCTTCGGGATTGTTAACCGGTATGATTTGGCTGAGGAGTTCCCGATTTTGACACTCCGGCCGACGCATTTGGCGGCGGCGGTAGATGAATTGTTGTGGATTTGGCAGAGGAAGTCAAACAATATTCGGGATTTGAACAGCCATATTTGGGACAGTTGGGCCGATGAATCCGGGTCGATTGGGATGGCTTACGGGTATCAGCTGGGGTTGAAGCATGTTTATCCTGAAGGGGTCTTTGATCAGGTCGACCGGGTTTTGTTTGATTTGTTACATACGCCTGGGAGTCGGCGTTTGGTTGTGAATATGTATAATCATGCGGATTTGCACGGGATGCATTTGTATCCGTGTGCCCACAGTGTGACGTTTAACGTAACAGGGACCCGGCTGAACGCGATTCTGAGCCAACGTTCCCAAGATGTGTTGGTGGCAAATAATTGGAATGTGGCGCAGTACGCCATATTGGTTCATATGCTGGCTCGGGTTAGTTCTTTGGAGGCGGGAGAGCTGGTTCATGTTATTGCTGATGCCCATATTTATGACCGGCATGTGGATTTGGTGAGGGAGTTGATTTCTCGAGTGCCTTATCCTGCGCCCCGTTTGGTGATTAATCCGGAGCGGCGGGATTTTTATGATTTTCGTGTGGAGGATTTTCAGTTGGAAGAGTATCGGTGTCATGAGCAGATTCGGAGTATTCCGGTGGCGGTTTGAGTGGGGGAGGAAGCTGGTCTGTGAACGCGATTGTGTCTGTTGACCAAAACTGGGGTATTGGGAGGCAAGGGAACTTGCTGATGAGGATTCCTGAGGACATGGCTTTTTTTAAGGCAAAAACCATGGGGCATGTGGTTATTATGGGCCGGGAGACGATGTTATCTTTGCCTCGGCAAGAGCCTCTTATGGGCAGGGTCAATCTGGTGTTGAGCCGGAGTCTGAGAGAAGAGGACGTGCCCGGTTTTCGTATCTGTCGTTCTTTGGATGATTTGTTTCGTGTCCTGGCCCGGGAGCGGGAGGACCAGGGCTATGATAGGTGTGATCAGGAATGTGACAAGCACCGGGATTACAAACATAGGGAGAATTTCGTTATCGGCGGGGAGGCTGTTTACAAGTTGCTTTTGCCATATTGTCATAGGGCATATGTCACAAAAATCGCATGTGCCTATCAAGCGGACAGGTTTTTTCCTAATCTTGATGAAGATCTGTCGTGGTCCCTTTGTGAAGAGGGCGACACACGGTATTATGATACGTTGGCGTTCCGGTATTCAGTTTATTCGAAGAAATAGCATCCTTTTGGCGATTTGCGGGATCGGGAACAAGACCATCTGAAGGGAGATGTTAGCTGTCTATGAGCGTCCAACCTAACGGGGAAGATGAGATTTTATACGGGCGCAACGCTGTGCTGGAATACCTGAAAAGTGGCGAAGCCATGAAGAAAGTACTTCTGGAAAGGGACAAATTTTCTGACACGACTTCGGATATTGTTGCTTTGCTGCGAGATTGTGGTGTGCCTTATCGGTTTGTTGATAGAACCACGCTGAATCGTCTGTGCGAGGGGCGTCATCAGGGAGTGATCGCTTATGTTGAGGAATTCTCGTATCGGGATGTTGATGATATTCTCGAGGCGGCCCGAGCTCAGGGGGAGGATCCCTTCATCCTGGCTCTTGACGGGGTCGAGGATCCTCACAATCTGGGGGCCTTGATTCGCACCGCGGAAGCGGCAGGGGTTCATGGTGTGATTATTCCCGCCCGGCGTAGCGCCCGTGTAACGCCGGCTGTTGTTAAGGTTTCGGCGGGGGCCGCGGCTCATGTGGCTGTCGCCCGTGTGACCAATCTTGTGCAAACTTTGAAATATTTGCAGAATCAAGGTTGCTGGATTTGGGGCGCGGAAATGGACGGTTTGGATGTGCGTAAGGTCGATTTGACGGGGTCGCTAGTGTGGGTTTTAGGCAGTGAAGGCAAGGGTTTGAGCCGTTTGGTCCGCGAATCATGCGATCAAATTGTGAGTCTGCCTATGAAGGGCAAAACAGGATCTCTTAATGTCAGCGTCGCGGGCGGCGTTCTGCTCTATGAGACTTTTTTGCGCAGGATTCCTGAATAATATTGAAAATACCCAACTTCTTTACCTTGACGCTTTTTTGGTCTTTCTGTATAATGACTGATATTAAGACTATTTTTTTAAATGTTGCAGGATTCTAAAAACTATCTGCTTTTGAGGTGTTGAAGTTGAGCCAGCTGCAAGAGATTAACCTCGACCCGGAAAACAACAAGATGGCGAACACTGTTCTGATTGATGAAGAAGTGGTGGAGTTGGCCAAAATGGGAGATTCAATCGCTCAAGAGTATCTGATCAATAAATATAAGAATTTCGTTCGGGCGAAAGCACGATCCTATTTTCTCATAGGTGCCGACCGCGAGGACATCATTCAAGAGGGCATGATTGGCCTTTTCAAAGCTATCCGCGATTTCAAGGGGGACAAGCTCGCTTCGTTTCGGGCTTTTGCCGAGCTTTGTATTACACGCCAGATTATTACAGCTATTAAAACCGCGACGAGGAAAAAACATATTCCCCTCAATTCCTATGTTTCTCTGAACAAACCTATCTATGACGAGGATTCGGACCGAACTTTGCTCGACGTTATTTCCGGGACCAGGATTTCGGATCCGGAAGAATTGATTATCAATCGGGAAGAGTTCGATGATATTGAAGAAAAAATGGGCGAGATCCTCAGTTCTTTGGAATGGGAAGTGTTGATGGCCTATTTACAAGGAAAATCATATCAGGAGATTGCTATTGAGTTGGATAGACATGTGAAGTCTATCGACAATGCTCTGCAACGGGTGAAAAGAAAATTGGAACGATATCTGGAGTATAGGAACTAATGCGGGCTACGCCCGCAAGTATTCAGTATTCAGGATTCAGGATTCAGAATGATTCAGGATACTTTGGGTGTAATACCCGAGATCTTTTGACAGGATCAGATAATAGCGGCATTCCTCAAGCGATCCACGTGTGATATTTAAGTGGGCGCGTGCACGGCGATCTTGTGCTCCGTTCGTAAATAGACCGCATGCATATTCAATCTGAATTGTGACAAACTAAAAAAAATTTCGATTTCTTGTATTTTTTCGAAAACAGAGTTTGTGCAGGAGGATTGGTTGTGGATATTCTAAAAAAATTCTATAAGGATGCCTCTTTGAGGACACGATTCATCACTCTTTTTGTTGCGTTCGCTCTCATCCCGGTACTTATTTTGGGAGTCCTTGTCCATTCGATCGCTCAAAAAACAAATCTGAAGGATATGCAAGCGCATTTAGTTCTGGAGGCAGAATTAATCGCTAAAGGGTATAGCGGTTTCCTGGAATCAAATGAAAATATACTTGATATTCTTGGCTCTGAAAAGGAATTCGCAGAATTCCTGGCAGGAGACACGGGGTTGGAAGCGGATGTGATGGAAAAAATGCTTTCAACGAAGAGGTTTCTCGGTACCGTATCTTCGATATATCTTGTCGACACGACCGGCAAGGTTGTTATGGACACAGAAAACGCCAGAGTTGGTCAGGATTTTTCAGATAGAGAATATTTTAGGAGATCCAAGCAAACCGGTCTTGATACGATGTCGTTAGGGAGATTAGATGAGGTGACAAAACAGCCGAGTATCGTAACTCATGGGCCTGTTAAAGCATCGAACGGGAGCGTTGTCGGATATCTTAGTCTTGTTGATGACCTTTCGGCTCTTTCCGAGGGAATTGTTGATAACGTTCAGATCATGGAATCGGGTTACACTTTTGTTGTCGAGAACGAAACCATGAATGTTCTGATGACACCCCGGAAGGATCAGGTTCTTTCGGATTATCTCAAAGCAATCCCGGGCTATACAGAAGCGTTAGCAAACAAGAATGTTCATACATTCGCGTATACGTTTAACGGAGATAAGAAATTGGGTGCATTCGTAACTGACGAAAAACTCAACTGGACCTTTGCCGCCGAAGTCGCCGAAAGTGAAGTCAACCAGGTTAGCACCAGAACCCTTTGGGCTTTGGTTATCATCTCTCTCTTTATTATTGTTTTGGTGCCGGTGTTGGCTATTTTTGTTTCCAGAAGCATCATAAAGCCTATTAGCCATGTTACCGACGCCATGGGACAGGTTGCCGGGGGCGACTTGACAATCGCCTTGGGCATGGAAGGTAAAGATGAAGTTATGGTTATGGGACAGCGGCTTGATTCTACTGTGGCCGCTCTCAATGAGTCGGTAGCCGGTGTCAAGGACGTGGCTACGGAGGTACAAGAGTATTCAGATAATTTATCAAAAACAGTCAAGCAAATGTCTTCAGCCACCGGGGAAGTTGCTTCTGCGATCCAAGATGTGGCTGATGCCGCGATAACGCAAGCATCTGATTTGACTGAGATTGTCAATATGTTTAGTATTTTTGCCGCAGAAATGGAAGCTATCTCGGTTCACACCGGCAATGTTAACGAAAGTGCCCTTAAAGCGGAAAGCAAAGCGTCTGAAGGCAAAGATCAAGTCGCTGAATTGAGCACATCAATTGCTTATATTGGGGGATCTTTTGGGACGTTTATGAAAACGATTTCGGACCTGGGCTTATCTGTGGGCAAAATCGGGGATATCACCGATGCCATCAACGCTATTTCTGACCAGACCAATCTTTTGGCGCTCAATGCCGCCATCGAAGCGGCACGCGCCGGAGAGCAGGGGAAAGGGTTTGCAGTTGTTGCGGATGAAGTCAGGAATCTGGCGGCAGAATCGAAGAAGTCGTCGGAAGAAATCATGGAGGTGATTCGTCGTGTCAGCCAAGAAACACAGGGTGTCATCAAGGCTTCTGAGGAAGTCAATAGCCTTCTGAGCGATCAGGAAAAGGTGATTAATAATACAGTGGAGTCATTCCAGTTGATCACTGATGCGATCAACACAATTGGGCCGCTGGTCGCTAAGGCGGAGGCGTCTGTTGTCAAAGCGTCCCAAGCCAAAGACGGCGTTATCAATCGTGTTGAAGGGGTTGCGACTGTGTCGGAAGAAGTCTCGGCGTCGGCCCAAGAAATCGCCGCGTCATCTCAAGAGTTACTTTCATCGATTGAGGATGTTTCCGGTGTCAGCAATAGGATGACCCATTCCGTCAGAAACCTGACTGAACGCGTCAAGATTTATCGGACGAGATGAATCATGGGCCGTCCCTTGTGACTACAGGCTACGGGGATAACCCGGTTCGTTATTTTTTTAACAAGCTGGCTATTTCTCCGCGTCCATGATAGTATATAAGGACAAATGGTTCCTGGGTTTTCTAAAAATTCTTAATACTTAAAGGGGTGAAGAGAGGCTATGTCAAGTGAGGTACAGAAGTTGGGTATGAAGCGTTCGGATTATCCCAAAACGGTTCCGGTTACCGGTTTTGGGGAGAGAAAAGCGGCTTTTAGCGGCATGGGCCGGCAGACAGGGAATGTGTATGCCGGGTTGCGCGAAGTCGTTTGTGTGGCGGCGGCGCGGACGCCCTTCGGCGTGTTTGGCGGCGGCTTGAAAGAGTTTGACGCCGCGCAGTTGGGGGCACTGGCCATCAAGGAGGTTTTGCGCAGGGTGGAAGACAAGGTAGCCCCCGGTGAGGTGGACTACGTCTACATGGGCGAAGTCGTGCCGGCCGGTGTGGGACAAGTTCCAAGCCGTCAAGCGACTTTGCTGGCGGGTTTGCCGGAGTCGGTCCCTTCTATTACTATTAACAAGGTGTGTTCTTCCGGATTGAAGGCGGTTGATCTGGCTCTGCAAATGATTAAGCTGGGCCGGGCCGAGATTGTTATTGCCGGTGGCATGGAGAGCATGAGCAACGCTCCCTTCGCTTTGCCGGATATGCGCTGGGGTTCCCGCATGGGTTTGCCCAACGGCAATGTTGTGGATCTGATGGTTTATGACGGTTTGTGGGACGCTTTCTATAACAGGCATATGGCCATACACGGTTCGGAGGTTTCGGATGAGTTCGGCATTACGCGGGAAGATGCGGATTGGTGGGCTTGTCTGTCCCAGAGTCGGGCGGTGGACGCTATGGCCAACGGAAGGTTGCAGGAAGAGATCTTCCCTGTGGAGATTAAGAAGGGCAAAGAAACGTTGGCTCAGGACGAAGGTCCCAGGCCGGGAACGGTTGTTGAGAAACTGGCTAAATTGTCGCCGGTGTTCAATCACAAGAGTCCTGTTACCGGCGAACCGGGCAGTGTCACTGCCGGCAACGCGCCGGGAGTCAATGACGGCGGGACGGCGGTTATGTTGATGAGCCGGGCTAAGGCTGATGAGCTGGGGTTGAAGCCGATTTTCACAATCGTCGATTATGCCGAGGTCTCTCAGCAGACGAAAGATATCGCCACGGTTCCCGGGTTGTCGATCAAGAAGATTCTGGAGCAAAACAATTTGACCAAGGAAGACATCACGTTGGTGGAGGCCAATGAAGCTTTCGCCGCGGTGGTGTTGGTGAGTTGTCTGGGTATTCTGGGGATGACGAAGGAAGAGATGGAAGCTAAAGTGAATGTGAACGGTTCGGCGATTGCTTACGGTCATCCCATCGGTGCTACCGGTGCCAGGATTCTCATGACTTTGGGGTATGAGCTGAAACGGCGCGGCGGCGGCTATGGTGTATGCGGCATTTGTTCCGGACATGCTCAAGGCGACGCTATGTTGATTCGTGTAGACTGAAATCGAATTCAACTAGGGGGATAAGGAATGTTTGAGAATGTGCTTCTGGAGAAGGATGGCCGTGTTGCGGTTCTGACTATCAATCGGCCTCAGGTGCTTAACGCTCTGAATGAACAAACTTTGCTGGATATTAAGGGCGCGGTGGAACAGTTTAGAGACGATGAGGAAGCGGATGTTTTGGTTGTGACAGGAGCGGGGGAGAAGGCTTTTGTTGCCGGGGCCGACATTGCTTTTATGGCGGAATTGAAACCGTTGGAAGCGCGCAAGTTTGCTAAGCTGGGTATGGATATTTTCCGGATGATCGAAGATCTGGAGAAGCCAGTTATCGCCGCGATCAATGGCTTCGCTTTGGGAGGCGGTTGTGAGCTGGCTATGGCTTGCGATTTCCGCGTTTGTCATGAAAAGAGCAAGTTCGGTCAGCCGGAAGTGGGTCTGGGGGTTACGCCCGGATTTGGCGGGACGCAAAGATTGCCGCGTTTGGTTGGACCGGGTATGGCTAAACAATTGCTTTATTCCGGAGAGACCATTAACGCTCAAGAGGCATTGCGGATTGGGTTGGTTAATAAGGTTTTCCCGGTCGAGTCTTTACGGGAAGAAGTTATGAAGATGGCGCAAATGATAGCTGATAAAGGACAAGTCTCAGTTCGATTCTGTAAGGCGGCTGTGAACGAAGGTATGCAGACGGATATTGATCGGGCTATGACGCTGGAGCTGGATGTGTTTGCCTTGTGTTTCGCCAGCGAGGATCAAAGTGAAGGGATGAAGGCCTTCCTGGAGAAGAGGAAAGCCCAGTTTGTGGGTGCGTGATTATCGAATAATCCCGGACACCATACCGCAAACACCAAAAAAGAAGGAGGAAAAAGAGTATGCATTTCCAACTGAGTGAAGATTCTTTGATGATGCGTGACATGTTCAGAAAGTTTGCCGAGAAAGAAGTTGGGCCGCGAGCCGAGGAGATTGATTCGACGCATTCGTTTCCTTATGAGTCTTTCAAGAGTATGGCCGCAAACGGTTTGTGCGGGTTGCCTGTTCCTGAAGAATGGGGCGGTGCGGGAGCGTCTTATTTGGATTTTGCCATTTTCATTGAAGAATTGGCGAAGAAGTGTGGTTCGACTGCGGTGGTTATGAGTGTGCATACCGGATTGGGCTGCATGAGCATCTATCTTTACGGCAGCCAGTATCTGAAGGAGAAGTATTTGCGGTCGTTAGCTACCGGTGAGATTATCGGCGCTTACGCGTTGACTGAGCCGGATGCCGGATCTGACGCAGGATCCCTGAAATGTAAGGCGGAAGATATGGGTGACCATTTCCTGATCAACGGAAGCAAGATCTTCATTACCAACGGCGGTGAGGCGACGACCTATTGTACTTTTGTCAAAACCGATCCGACGCAGCCTTCCGGGAAGGGGATTACCTGCCTGATTATTGAGAAGGATACCCCAGGGTTCACCATCAGCAAACCTATGGAAAAGATGGGGCTCCATGGAGATCCTACTGTTGAGCTGTTTTTTGAGAATGTTAAGGTTCCGAAAGTTAACGTTTTGGGTGAGGTTAACGACGGGTTCAAAGTGGCTATGGGGCTGCTGGCCGGCGGACGGGTCACCATCGGTGCCCAAGGTCTGGGTATCGGCGAAGGGGCTCTGGAGTACACGGTGAACTATATTAAGGAGCGCAAACAGTTTGGGAAACCTTTGGCCGCGCAACAGGGTGTTCAGTTTATGGTGGCGGATATGGCGACGGCGTTGGATGCCGCGCAGCTTATGGTTTATCGTGCCGCTTGGCTTAAGGACAATAAGTTGCCTCACAACAAGGAGGCGTCTATGGCCAAGAGATTGGCGACGGATACCGGTATGGAAGTCACAACCAACTGCGTTCAGCTGATGGGCGGATACGGGTATTGCAAAGAGTATCCGATCGAGCGGATGATGCGGGATGTTAAGATTACCCAGATCTATGAGGGCTCCAACCAGATTCAGAGAATGATTATCGGTCGGGAAGTTATCGGAAGATTCTAAACAAAGTCACGATATTGAGGAGGGGAATTATGGGACCTCAAAGAGTCACATTACAAGAAGCGGCCGGGTTGATCCAGAATGGGGATTTCGTTACGTTCAGCGGCTTCACGATTTGGCGGAGGCCGATGGCGCTGGTGTATGAGATGATTCGGCAAGGCAAAAAAGACTTGCATCTTTTTGAAGTGAATGGCGGAACCCATACGGAAGTTCTGGCCGGTGCAGGAAGTGTCAAGATTTGGGAGTCTTGCTGGGTCGGTCATGAACTTTATGGCAAGCTGGGCGAAAGCATTGCCGCCGGACAGATTAACAAAACCATTATTGTTGAGGATTACAGCCACGCTCAAGTGGTGGCGCGTTTGTTGGCAGGGGCTTATGGGCTGCCTTTCCTGCCGACGGCTTGTGCCATGGGAACCGATATTCTCAATCCGGAATACGACATGCTGAAGAAAGCCGGGCTGCGTGACGGCAGCAATCCGAAGATTCCTATCCAGAAGTATACTGTCGCCGCGGATCCTTTCTTTGGTAAAGGGGATATTCTGTTGATGCCTGCCGCCAATCCTGATTGGGCGTTGATCTACGCTTCCATGGTCGGCGACGATGGGACAATTCGTATGAATGCCCAGACTTATACCGACGCGGAGGCGATTAAGGCCGCTGATAAAGTGATTGTTGTCGCTGAGGAGATTGTGCCGGCTAGCTACCTGCGCAATGAACCGAAACTCAATCTGGCCAGCGGTTACGAAATCGATTATCTCGTGGAACAACCTTGGGCTGCCCATCCCACCGGTTCTCAAGGGTATTACGATACGGATGGTGCGTTCATCAAGAAGTTCTACAGCGCTTCCAAGACGAAGGAAGGTTATGATCAATGGGCCGAGGAATGGATTTTTGGGGTCAATGATCATCAGGAGTACCTGGAGAAACTTGGCGTAACCAAGCTGGAATCCCTGCGGGCGAATACGGCTTTGGGCTATTCCACCAGGGTCAAAAGGGGGACGAGATAATGGCAGCAAGAGAAGGATATGCTCAAGCCGGGGAATATAAGCCCAATGATTTGCTTGCGGTTGCCGCAGCCAGGGAAGTGCAGGACGGCGAAGTGGTTTTTGCCGGAACGGGGTTGCCGATGCTGGCCATTATGCTGGCCCAACAAAAAAACGCCCCCAACGCGGTTTGTATCTATGAGGCCGGGAGCATCGACGGAAAACCCATTGATCTGCCGACTTCAGTCGGAGATGCCCGTTGTGCCACAAACGCTTCTGTAGCGGCCGGCTTAACGGAGGCTTTCTATGGACAGCTTCATTCCGGGAGCGTGGATCTTGCTTTCCTGGGTGGCGCGGAAGTTGATAAATACGGCAATGTCAATACCACGGTGGTGGGGGACTACGCGAACCCGAGCAAACGGTTTACCGGCAGCGGCGGGAATCCGGATATCAACTCGCTAGCCCGGCGATCGGTGTTCATTATGCCTCAGGAGAAGCGGAGATTCAAAGAGAACGTTGACTATATCACGTCTCCCGGCTGGTGGGTGAAGAAATGGCCGGAAGGGAACCTGGTGCCTAAGAAAGAAGTCTACGGAAAGTATTTCTACGGTGGCATCGAAGCGATTATTACGAATATGGGTGTGTTCCGTTTCGATGAAGAAGGGATTATGTATCTGGATACGTACCATCCCGGGTTCACAGCGGAGCAGGTCAAGGCAGAATGTGGTTTCGAGTTGAATATCTCCCGGGTTAGCGGTGAGACGTTGCCGCCCACATACGAGGAGTTGGATCTGTTGTATAAGGTTGTGGATCCGGAAGGGATCTTCTTGCCTTAATGGATTGAGGGAGCAGCCGATAGTTTGTGTATTTTGGTCAACGGCGTCGTCGGTATGGCGGCGCCGTTTGTGTCGGGATAGGGGGGGATTTTTCAGGCTTGTATCTAGAACATTAATGAAATACATACATAATATGTAAATAGAAGCAGGTTCCCCTTTCCGTTCCTATGGGATCAAACATTTTATTAATCAGGAGGCAAAAAAATGTTTTATAGAAATAATCGTGGTTGTGGTTGCGCCCCGGCTCCCGTAGCATGCCCCCCTTATGTCACGTTCGCCCCGGTTGCAACAACCTATGCCGGCTACCAGCATACTCCTTTTGAGGTTACGGTACGAAACTGTGGTTGCGGGGAGGCTGCATTAAACGGCGGATATCAATTCAATGGCTACGGGTACAGAGACGGTTTTTATCGCTGAGGGATCAGCATATGTGGTCAGCAGATGTATTGTGGTTTTTGGTCAACAACGCTGCCGTTAAGGCGGCGTTGTTGTTATGTGGGTCCGGGGGGTTTCTCGCTGAAGAACATGATAGGAATTAGGTGAATGCGCGGAGAATATACGACGCAGATTGACCACAAAACAGATTTAAGGGGGGCTTGTGATGATGCGGGATGTGGTTCAGACCATCGGCAACCTGATCGATAAACAGAGTGTTGCTTTGATTGGGTCTGTTGACAGCGACGGGTTTCCGAATATGAAGGCTATGTTGCCGCCGAGGCAGCGCGAGGGGATAATGAGTTTTTGGTTTACGACGAATACTTCCTCAATGCGGGTAGCACAGTATAGGGTCAACGCCAAGGCTTGTGTCTATTTTTTCGATAAGAGGTTTTTTCGCGGTGTTATGTTGAAGGGGACTATGGAGGTGTTGGAAGACGCCGGGAGCAAGGAGATGATCTGGCGGGAGGGGGACACAATGTATTATCCAAAGGGAGTTACGGATCCAGATTATTGTGTGTTGAAGTTTACGGCGCAAACGGGGCGGTATTACGCAAATTATAAGTCGGAGGATTTCGTCGTTGCGTTGTCTGAAGCTGTTAGTCCCTTACGGACGAGAAGCGTCAATAAAAAACAAGAAAATCCACATTCTGAATCCTGAATACTGAATCCTGGATACTTGCGGGCGTAGCCCGCGTTAGGGAATAGCGCAATGCGCGAAAAATGTTGACAAATAATCATTTGTGTATGATACTGGTTTTATGGAATAGATTTAAGGCATAAGTTATGACACATTGGTATGATGCCACAAAGGAGTCAACAATGGCGAACGAAGCCTTAATCCCCAGGGTATCAAAAGCGGTTGGGATTTCGTTGGTTGGAATACAGATAAGAATGCCACCACCAAATTGTCCTCCTACGCCATGCCAGCCAGCAGGGAACACAATATGCCAACAGTTATGACATTAATAGCCGTGATAACCCCATTCTTGTTGTCGCGTCCCACGTCAACGTCCTGCGTTGGCGAGAAAGATACAGCAGTAATTATTACGATCCCGGAACTTCTGTTACACTTTCGTCCGACAAACAGCTGACCCCCATCTCAGATAATTGATTGTTGCTTTAATTTTGAATGCATAGAGTTATGACAGTAGACACAATATAGAATCATATATCTCTTAATTTATGAGAAGGAAGAAGGAGAAGTCTCATGAGTTATTTAAAGTCTATTCAATTCAAATTGTTTTTGATCACATTGGGATCCCTTCTCGGTGTGGCTGTTATCTTCATTTCGGCAGCTTTTATCAGCACAAACAAACTGCTCAAGGATAACAGCATCAAAGTATCTGAATCCATTGAGCAGACAGTCTTTAACGCTGTGGAGGGATGGCGGGTTTCAACCCTTGCCTACGCAAAAATTGTCGCTGACCGACCATCGCCACAGATGGTCAATGCCATAACCAGCGAGAATACCGATCAGATTATTGCGTTAGCAAAAGACGCGTTTTCTTATACCGATTGCGATGGTATGACTTTTGCTGATGTGGAGGGCAACGCTTTGGCGCGTGTCACCAATCCCGCAAAATTCGGAGACAACATCAAAACATCACTCGCTATCGCGGATGCTATGGAGGGAAAGGCGGTATCGTATGTTTATCCCACGCTGAATAACGGGTTCAGCATCACCGCCGGAGTCCCTATATCAGACGGGAACACGCAGATTGGGGTGCTTTTTCTGTCTAAAAGGCTTGACAAAGAGGGCATGATCAACGATATCAAACAGATGATAGGCAGCGAGGTTGTCTTGTATCAGGGCAACGAGCCGGTGATTGCTTCCTTTACGGAGGACATGGCTTCCCTGGGGGCTCTTGCCGATGATGTTCAGATGTCGCTGGCTGCCGGGAACAGTGTTATACAAACCGGTAAGTACAAAGGCCGATCAGCTGTTTGGCGATACACCCCTATTGAGGGCAGGGACAGCGCGTTTGTCGGAGCCATTTTGACAATACATTCGGAAGAAAGCGGCAACTGGGTCATTCCTATGTGGATTGGACTGCTTCTGGCGGTATGTGCGATACTCGCGCCCATTCTCATCAAGAATGTCAGAGCGATCGCTCGGCCTTTGTTATCCCTCACGGCCTTTATGCGGCGGGCCAGTAACACAGGTGATCTGGTTCTCGATCCCAAAGAAAGAGATACAATCGGCAAATATTCGAAAACCGAGGATGAAATAGGCCGGACGATATCTTCCTGCGCTGACTTCGTAGCACGCATATCGGAGATAAGCGATCTGCTTACCAAATTTGCGGATGGTGATTTGACCCGGGAAGTGAACCTTCTTTCCGACCGGGATACCATGGGTCTGGCGTTAAACAAATTAGCAGGCAATCTGAACGGCATGATTAGTGAGATAGGGGAATCCAGCGTACACGTGTCAACAGGGGCCAAACAAGTTGCGGAAACAGCCACCAGCATTGCGGGCAGCGCGGCACAAATGGCTGATAACGCCCAGGTTCTTGCCGAAGGGTCCTCGAAACAATCAGAATATGTCAAAGGGTTGTCGGATTCGATTGTTGTCATTGCCGAGAAGACCAGATCCAACGCGGAGATTACCGAACAGGCTGCTACTCTTGCGGATACAATCATTGATAAGGCGGAAAAAGGTAGCCGCCAGATGGACGAGATGATTGCGGCGGTCAACGCTATTACGGAATCCAGCAGATCTGTAAGTTATATCATGGAAACCATCAATGGTATCGCGGCACAGACCAATTTGCTTTCCCTCAATGCTGCCATTGAAGCGGCTCGTGCCGGCGAACTTGGAAAAGGGTTTGCGGTTGTGGCTGATGAGGTTCGCAAGTTGGCTTTCCAGAGCGAGGAAGCTGTGAAAGAAACCAGCACGATTATTGAGAATTCTATTCAGAAGGCTGAGTCAGGCGCTCGTGTGGCTGATGAAATGGCTGCCAGTCTCAATGGGATTGTTACCAGTATCAACGAAAGCAGCCGATTAATAATGGAAATTGCCAAAGTGTCGGATGAACAATCGGAGAGTATATCGCAGTTCAACAGCAGCATCGGTCAAGTGGCGGAGATCGCACAGAAGAACAACATTGTCGCGATGGAAAGCGCTGCGGCAGCTGAGGAAAGTGCCGCTACGGCCGGAGAGAGTTCTTTTATCGCCGACAGAATGAATTCACAGTCAGATATATTGAAGGACCTGATCGGGCGGTTCAGAGTGAGTGAAAGGCGAATTACTGGGTAAGGGATGGAGTACGGGGGGCGGCTCGTCTTTATTGAGTTTGCCGGATTCCAAGTATTGCACCTTCACATGACTCTCTTTTATATAGTTCTCAATATGGGAGCATAGCAAGGCTGTTTGCTCGTTGGCAAATGTCTGTAGGGCGCCATTGATCTTTTCGCTGAATTTCTCTATAATATTCATATCAAGAACTCCTTGCTTTTATTAAACTGGTGAGAACGCCTGTTG
>WRJI01000018.1 GCA_009778595.1 Peptococcaceae bacterium
CGGCTCTATGCTCCGCCGCGGCAAACTCAAAACTCGCTCCACTGCGTTGCGCTCAGACAGTTGAGTTTGCTATCGCTCTGTTCGCTTAGATCCGCATCAAGCCCTCCGCAAAGGCGTTGCGGGGCAGGCCACGTCCAGACCGCCCCCCGTAGCCTTGCGCTAGGACTCCGTCTTTATTTGACTTTGTAAAAAAAATACTTGTCCTCACAAAGCTTGACGAATCGTGAATCGGGCCTTCTGCTATTCTTGATATTTATGTCATGTACCCGGAGCTGCATTGGGCTTATTAATCAGTAGAATCGACCACAAAGTAAGAAGGAGAAACATACTCTACCAGCCAAACCCCATTTTCTGCTTGGAAGAATTTCAACCCTTGTTCAAGCATACATGCGGTTTCAATTTTTAAGACAACAGGTATGCCATAACGCATACCTACAGAAATTGCCGTTTGTCTATCTTCGGATAAGTGTACATGATGCCGATTGCCGGGCTTGATGCCTTCTGTAATAATAGATTTCAGAAAGCGTGTTGCTGTTCCATGATACAAAAAAGCTGGAGGGGTCTTTTCTTTAAAAGTTATTGCTACAGTGGAATGCCCCTGAACCGCACGAATACGTATGCCGTCTTCTGAAATCGCGAACCGTTTCTTATCATTCTCGGCCACGATTTTCTGGATGAACGCAAAATCAAGACTTTTCCCTATGCGTCGTGCCCCTTTAATCAATGCATCAATCTCAGCCCAACCCTCATTGTCAAGGATCAAACCAATTGCCTCTGGATGATGGCGCAAGACGTAACTTAAAAATTTACTTATCTCTATTTCTTTCTTGTTCATTGAGTCTTCCTATTCACGGCAACGCGGGCTCTGCCCGCAAGTATCCAGTATTCACCTTGCCAGCGTGGGCTATATCATCCGTTGCTCCCATTATACTGCAACTATCTGTTTTCTTTAAGCAGATGTTCGTATATTCCAAAATCTGGGAATTTATCCCAGTTCGAAGTCACATCACTTTGTATATCTTTTTCCTCCACTTCTCCTGTTCGATAATCCCAAATCTCCATAAGAATATAGCCCGTTTCATCAAACTTGAAAGTTGTACCGACTGCCTTTTTATTTGTATTCTTATCAAAAGTATAATGATAAGCCATATTAAGGCTATCCGGGTCTCGTCATCAAAGGTTCTTTGCACCGGAACGGTCTCCTTTCTTTGCTTGTGGTTGTAGGTTCTAGAAGTCTCCTATGATTTCCGCTGTTTCGGCAATATGGGCGATCTTGATGTCCATGAGTCTCTTACAGACGCGAAGCGTCAATAAAAAACAAGAAAATCCACATTCTGAATCCTGAATACTGAATACTGAATACTTGCGGGCGAAGACCGCATTAATTAAAGAGCTCACCGGCAAAGCATTTCTGCATCAGCGATTTATATAGTAATTCCAGTTTGTCCAGGCCACGTTGCATTGCAAATTTTGATTTGTCGGTGGCGCGGACGTAGTCCGCGAAGCGGTGTTGGAGAGGGAGCGGGGGAATCAGAATCTCAATATCTTGCAACTCTTGAGCATTGATATTAGCTTGACCAATAATTGTTTTGCACATCGCTCGCAAGGTCAGCTTCCCATAATCAGAGTTAAGGACAGCCGAAAGGTACACAGGAATAGCTCTATTATTTGTTCTCACTCGAATGATGTACCCTGCGATTATCATTTTCTCGTTTGAATCAAATACGCAAGTTTTTCCGACCAATTCCTTACTGTTTGTACGGTTGAATAGGACATCACCTTTTCGAACAGCATACTTCTCAAGTTGACTATCTGGCATATTAATGTATTTCAAATCCGTCATGTCCAGTTGACCACTATAAGTAATGTTATTCATTCGCAAATAAGGATATTGACCTCCATCGTTTGCAGGGTTGCTTGTGCCATACTTGACTTCTGCCACAATATTTCGGACAGTGCCACGTTCCCACCCCATCGGATTCGTCACCGGATCCCCAAACATCTCGACAAACCGCGATTTCACAAGCAAATCCAGTTTGTCTATCTGTGCCTTGCGCTTTTCGATGAGAGCACTGGCGCGGTTGAGGATGTCCGCAATTTTTTGTTGGACGGGAAGGGGTGGCAGGGGTATTTCTATGTTTGCGTATTTTGATATCCAATATCTTTTATGTAGCTGTGTATCGGTTTTAATCGTACCCATATAGTAAAATAGGTATTTGATATCAGCAGCTTGGCTAGCCTTTAGTATTTTCATTGCTGAAGACTTTACCTTGAATGAGAAATCTACATATTTAATTGCAGCAGTAAAGTCATCAAATATAATTACTGGATAATTCGTAAATATGTTTTCTGTTTCATCCGTGTAGCCTAAAATAAAGCTCTGTCCTGCTGTTAAAACAGGCGTTTTAAATTCATCACTATAATTTGTACTCTCAACTATATATTTTGTGGGTTGCTCATAATCTAAAACATCCCCCAGTCGCACCATCTCCCACTTGCTCATCCGTTGTATCATCCTCCGCCATTTCAATAATATCCCGGATCGTTTCTCTTTGAGAAGGAGCTCTCGCAGCTTCACGTTTTCTTGCTCTAAATTATATCATCAGTTGCCTTTGCCGTCGATTCAGCTCTTTCAGCCCAGCCTGTTGCCTTTTAGTCCCTTACGGACGCGAAGCGTCAACAAAAAACAAGAAGATCCACATTCTGAATCCTGAATCCTGAATACTGGATACTTGCGGTCGAAGACCGCATTAGTCTTGAGGAGGTAGGCGGCTTGTCCAAGCTTGATCATTCCGGTATTCCGGCGTCATCATTTGCGCTTGGTTCCGCTTTTTTCTATAATGATTGTGTGTCCGGTTTCTGTTTGGATTTTTGCAATAAAGCGGAGGGCTGACAGATATGTATTTTCAGGATTTAGTTATGCTTTTGAACCAGTTTTGGGGAGAACAAGGATGTTTGCTTGTGCAACCTTATGATATGGAGAAGGGTGCCGGGACGATGAATCCGGCGACTTTTCTGCGGGCGTTGGGACCGGAGCCTTGGAATGTGGCCTATGTTGAGCCTTCCCGGCGGCCTACGGATGGACGGTATGGGGAGAACCCCAATCGATTGCAGCATTATTTTCAGTATCAGGTGATTTTGAAGCCGTCCCCTGATAATGTGCAGGAGCTTTATTTGGAGAGCTTGGAACGGTTGGGTATTAATCCGGCGGAGCATGATATTCGGTTTGTTGAGGATAATTGGGAGTCACCGACGCTGGGGGCTTGGGGATTGGGCTGGGAGGTCTGGCTTGACGGCATGGAGATTACCCAGTTTACGTATTTTCAACAGTGCGGCGGGATCGATTGTCAACCGGTGAGCGCGGAGATTACTTATGGATTGGAGCGGTTGGCTACTTATATTCAAGGGCGGGATAACGTGTTTGATGTGAGTTGGGCTCCGGGGATCCGGTATGGGGACGTCTATTTGCAGAATGAGAAGGAGTTTTCCCGGTATAATTTTGAGGCGGCGGATGTGGAGGCTCTCAGGCAGTGGTTCAATATGTATGAGAAAGAAGCCGGGCGGGCTTGTGAGGCGGAGTTGGTGTTGCCGGCTTATGATTATGTGTTGAAGTGTTCACATTGTTTTAATCTTTTGGAGGCTCGTGGGGCGATCAGTGTCGCGGAGCGAACGATCTATATCGGCAGGGTGCGGGCGTTGGCCAAGATGTGTGCCCAAGGTTTTTTGAAACAGCGGGAGACGTTGGGATATCCTCTGCTTAGGGATAGTAAAACCCACAGCAAAGAAGCCGGTTTAAGTGCACCGGTGAATAAATTGTCAGAAGAGAGGCCGGACTCGCCGAATTGTCAATTCCTCTTGGAGGTTGGTATGGAGGAGCTTCCGGCCCAGTTTGCGGTGAGTGTGGTTGAACAATTAACTGTGAACACGCGCCGGATTTTGGATGAGTGGGGGTTGGGTTACGGAGGGGTGCGCGCTTTTGTGACGCCTCGGCGGTTGGCTCTTTTGGTTGAGGGGTTGTCTGTGCAGCAGCCTGATTTGACTGAGGAGGTTAAGGGGCCTGCTGTGCGGGCGGCTTATGATGATGGGGGGGCGCCGACGAAGGCTTTGCTGGGGTTTATGCGCGGTCAGGGTGTGTCGGAGAAGGATGTTTTTCGGCGGGAGTTGAATGGCGCGGAGTATGTTTATGGGCGCAAGTTTAGACCGGGGCAGCGGACTGAGGTATTGTTGCCTGATTTGATTGAACGGGTGTTGGGAGGGTTGGTTTTCGCCAAACCTATGCGTTGGGGAGATCTGACCTTGCGGTTTGCCCGACCTGTGCGGTGGCTGACGGCACTTTTTGGGGACCGCACGGTGGCGTTTCGGTTTGCCGGGCTGACATCGGGGCGCTCAACCCGGGGGCATAGGGTTTTGGGTGGTCAGACGCTGGTGCGGTTGAGTTCGGCGGATGAGTATGTTGAGGCGCTGCGGTCGGTTGGTGTGGTGGTTGATCAGCAGGAGCGGAGGGAATTGATTCTGAAGCAGATGGCTGAGTTGGAGAGCGTTGTTGGCGGATCGGCTGAGCCGGACGAGGATTTGTTGACGGAGATTGTTCATTTGGTGGAGTATCCGACGGTGTTTGTCGGGAAGGTTGGGAGCGGGTATCTGTCTTTGCCGGATGAGGTGATTACAACACCGATGAAGCAGCATCAACGATATTTTCCGGTGCGAGATGCCGAGGGGAAGCTGTTACCGGTGTTTTTTGGGGTGCGTAACGGGGGGCGGGAGGCTCTGGAGGTTGTGATTCAAGGAAATGAGCGTGTGTTGAAGGCCCGGCTGGAGGACGCGGCTTTCTACTATCGTGAGGATGCCCGGCGTGGGTTGGACGATTATGTGCGGGATCTGGACGGGGTTGTTTTCCATGAACGCCTTGGCAGTGTGGGGCAACGGGTGGATCGGTTGTGCCGGCTGGCTGGTGCTTTGGCTGAGAAGGCGGGTCTGGCGCCGACGGTGCGGGAGGCGGTTCTGCGGACGGCGGGTTTGGCAAAAGCTGATCTGGTGACGAAGATGGTTTATGATTTTCCCGAGTTGCAGGGGATTATGGGAGGGTATTACGCAGGGTTGCAGGGGGATTCGGCTGAGGTGGCTTTGGCGATTCGGGAGCATTATCAGCCTCGTGCCGCCGGTGATGCTTTGCCGCTGTCTGTTGAGGGCCGGATTGTGAGTTTGGCGGATCGGTTGGATGCTTTGGCGGGTTTCTTTGGGGCGGGGATTCAACCGACGGGATCTCAGGATCCTTTTGCGTTACGGCGGCAGGCTCAAGGGCTGGTGGCTTTGTTAATGGATGAAGGGACACCTGTGGTGTGGCCTTTGGCGGCGTTGATTGAGTTGGCTTTTGAGGGGTTTGTGGAGCAGGGGATTTTTGCGGCGGAGGATGTGGGTTCGAAGAGCCAAGGGAGCGGGATTGTCCAGACGGTGGAGGATTTCTGCTTGCAGCGTGTTCGGTATGTTTGGCTGGAGAGCGGGAAGATTCAGGGTTATGACGAGGGGTTGCCTTATGATGTGGCTGACGCTGTGTTGGCTCGTTCAGGTTATCCGTTTGGGAATATTTGTTTGGCCGGCAAGGGGCCGCGTGCCTTGACACAACAGGCGTTGGCTCTGGCGGTGTGCCGGGGACGTGAGGACTTTGAGGGATTTCTGAATGCCTATGTACGGTGTGTGAATTTGAGCCGAAAAGCGTTTTCGAGCAACGGACAACGGATAACGGAAGAGGACGGACGGTTGGAAACAGAACCGGATGTCGTCGGAACAGAGGTATTGAACCATCAGGCAGAACGGAGTCTGCTGGCGGCATTGGATCGTGTTGAGCCGTTGGTGCAGACTTTTTTGGATGATGATGATTTTGTCGGAGCCTTTGAGGCGGGGCTGGGTGTTGTGTCTTGTGTTGAGTCCCTTTTTGATGCGGTTATGATTATGGATCCGGATCCGCAAATCAAGAGGGCGCGATTGGCTTTGTTGCGGCGTTGCGTGGCGGTGTTGGGATGTCTGGGCGATCTGACGGTGTTGGCAGGATAGAGGGGGAGGTAGCCATGACTGAGTGGGGAGGTAGCCATGACTGAGTGGGGAGGGAATCCTGTCGTGACAAGACGCTCAGTGCCGGCAAAGATTGTTTACGTTATGTGTGCCGTGAATGGGTTGTGTGCTCTTTTCTTTGGCGGTTTGATGATGGTTTTTCCTGTTGATACGCCGTTGGGTTTGGGAGCGTTATTGCCCGCTATGACCAAGTTTCCTTTTCAAATGTTTTTTCAGACATTGTTTTGGTCGGGCCTCGCTTTGGCGTTGTGCAATGGTGTCTTCAATTCGATTGCGGCGGTTTTCTTCATGGGAAAGCGTGATCGGACGGCTTTGAAGTTTGCGTTTGTCGCCGGGATTCTCCTCATTATTTGGGATACCTATGAGACGATTTTCTTGCCAAATCCATTGGCCGTCCTATATGGTCTTATGGGAGTTGTCCAGGTGATTTTGTGTGTTTTTTTGTTAGGACGTGTGAAGGAGACGCGTGAAGGAGACGTGTGAAGGAGACGCGTGAAGGAGACGTGTGAAGGAGACGTGTGAAGGAGACGTGTGAAGGAGATGTGTGGAGAAGATGCATGAAGGAGATGTGTGGAGGAGATGTGTGAAGGAGATGTGTGGAGGAGCGACAGCTGAGGGTGAGTGCTACTCAAACAATGTCAGCTGTTCGTCGCCATAAACTGTTTTGTAGCTTTTGATGATTGTTTCCATGGTGTACAGGATCCCGGCTTGGTTGCAAGCTGACTTGAATTGGGGCCATATTTGGTGATAGGCCGGCGTGCCACAGCTGTAAGTGTTGCCAAAGGTTTGAATGTATTTCTCTTTCATGCCGGGGAAGGTTGTGTCAAAACAACGATACATATATTCCCGCTGTCCGGTGCGTATGGTGACGCCCATACCGGGGTAGATGAAGCGGACCCCGCTTGCTTTGGCTTGGGCTACGATGCCCAGGATGTTTTCGGTGGTATCTGTGATGAAAGGTAAAACCGGCATGAGCAAAACACCCGCAAAGATGCCGTTGTCTGCCAGGTCTTTCAGGGCGGCAAAACGGGCGGAGGAGGGTGGTGTGTTGGGTTCAAGTTTTTGAGAGAGAGCATCGTCGGCACAGGTGACGGTTATTTTGATGATGACCGGCGCGAATTCCTGGATGTCCCGCAGGATGTCGATGTCCCTGGTAACGAGGGGGCTTTTGGTGGCGATGCCGATACCGAAACCGTGGGATCGAATCAATTCCAGCGCTCGACGGGAAAGGCCCAGGTCTTTTTCCAGCGGGTTGTAGGGGTCACTGGCGGCGCCGGTCATGATGACGCCGGTTTTGGTTTTGCGGCTCAAATCGTTACGGATAATGGCGAGGGCGTTTTCTTTGACTTTGATCGTTCCAAAATCGGGATTCTGGTAACAGTCGGAACGGCTATCGCAGTAGATACAACCATGGTTACAGCCACGGTAAATATTCATTTTGTAATCGCCGCCGAACCAGGATGATCCTTTGGCGTCGCGGTAGACAATGGTTTTGGCCGGAATGTAGATCATTTTTTGGCCTCTTGATGGAATGGGATTAGAGTTGCGGCCGAAGGCCGCCTTAGTACTTGTGAGTATATAGTATTGTGTGGTGTTTGACAACCGCAACCGGAGGGGAGATAGATACCACGAGGGCTCGTGACAGTCCCCAGGTAGGGTTGGGCTTCGGAAGAACCCAAAAGCCCGCGTAGTTTTTCCCCTTTTCGAGGGCCGCGTCAGACGGGGGATTGGGTTCTCCCTCTCTCCAACCCTACCTGGGGTCTCGATGAAGTGTGTGCGTATGCTTTCTGTATTCCCCTGAATGGTAGGTTTTTTTATGAGCACGTACAACATTGTAACCAAGCCGTACAGAGGTGAATATAGTAGACTATACTCGCAATATCATGAGGAATCGTTAGTACCTTACAGACGCGAAGCGTCAACAAAAAACAAGAAAATCCACATTCTGAATACTGAATACTGAATACTGAATACTGAATACTGGATACTTGCGGGCGTAGCCCGCATTAGGATACAACAAGGAGAGAAGATATATGTCGAACAATTGTTATGATTTATACGCCCAAGGCGATCCCGGAGAACCCGGCCCCGCCGGGGTAGAAGGACCAACCGGCCCTCAAGGGCCCCGCGGCCCTGTGGGACCTCAAGGGGAGAAAGGAGACAAAGGAGATCCGGGTAACCCCGGTCCCGTCGGGCCCAGAGGGCCGGTGGGCCCTCAGGGTGCCCGGGGACCCCAAGGGGTTCGGGGCGATATTGGGCCCCAAGGAGATCCGGGACACCTGGGGATTCAGGGTGTGAAAGGCGACCCCGGACCTATGGGTCCGGCAGGCCCTATGGGCCCTATCGGGCCTAAAGGAGATCCGGGTTCCGTGGGCCCCCAAGGGCCGGCCGGTCCGGAAGGGGTTACCGGCCCCGGCGGTTCCGTGGGGCCCCAAGGCCCCATGGGCCCTGAAGGTCCAGCCGGAGCAGAAGGCCCCATGGGTCCGGAAGGTCCCATGGGCTGCCAGGGTCCCCAAGGAGATCAGGGCCCGCAAGGTGATACAGGCCCCCAAGGGGTTCAGGGTATCATCGGCCCCACCGGTCCCATGGGAGCCGGAGATACAGGCCCTACCGGGCCCACAGGAGCAGTCGGAGCTGTTGGTCCTACCGGTTCTGCCGGAGCAGCCGGAGCCAGGGGTCCAACCGGTTCAATCGGGGCCACCGGAGCCATGGGTCCGACCGGCCCCACAGGAGCCACCGGTGCCGCCGGCCCCGTCGGCCACACCGATATAGTTCATTATTCGGTCACCGAAACGGCGACAGGGGCCTTGTACAACGGTAAACCCGTTTACAGGCAAACCTTTTCAGTCAGTATTACCAGCCCCGCCAATGTTGAAGCTACCGGGATCCTCATCGCTACGCCAAATTATGTCGAGACAATCATCAACATCGGAGGCTCTTTCGAAACCAACAGCAGTATAACGAATATGGGAAAACACCCAATTAAATCAATTCCTATAACGAATTTAATCTATTTTCTTATTTTTATAGATAGTGGCGGCATTTTACGTTATCGCACTTCTTCGGTTCTTGAACGTACCAGCGCGTCTGCGGAGGCCTGGGTAGATTATACGAAAGTCTAATTCGGGATGCGCCCGGAAGAATGGCTCTACTAATACTAAAACAGCAAGGAGAGATTCCATGGCAAACAACAATTGCAATTCATATCCCAAAGGCGAACCGGGGGATTCGGGACCGATAGGGGTACAAGGACCCACCGGTCCCACGGGGCCTCGGGGTCCTATGGGACCAAGGGGAGAGAAAGGTAGCAAGGGCGATCCCGGTTGCCCCGGGCCCTACGGTCCGTTGGGTTCGATGGGATCACAAGGCGCCCGAGGCGCACAAGGGGTTCGTGGAGATATAGGGCCCCAGGGAGATTCAGGATGTCAAGGCCCCCAGGGAACGAGAGGCAATCCGGGACCTCAGGGGCCTACCGGACCTATAGGGCCTATCGGTGCTCAAGGCGACCAGGGATCTATAGGATCCAGAGGGCCAATGGGTGCGGAAGGCTCTGCCGGCATTGAAGGTCCTGTCGGTTCCCAAGGTCCCATAGGACCAGAGGGCCCGGCGGGAGCAGAAGGCCCTATGGGCACCGAAGGCGCCTTGGGATGCCAGGGTCCCGATGGGGAACAGGGACCTCAAGGTGAACAGGGATTCCAAGGGGAGCAGGGCATTACCGGTCCCATTGGGCCCACCGGAATTGGCACTACCGGCGCCACCGGTCCTGCCGGTGAAGGGGGTGTCACCGGACCTACCGGTACTACTGGAGCCGAAGCCGTCGGCCCAACAGGACCAGTGGGAGAGGCTGGAGCCACCGGCCCCACAGGACCCGTAGGAGCGGTTGGCGCCATCGGTCCCACGGGCCCAAATGCCGATTATTCGTCCACCGAGACAGCAACAGGGGAGATGTACAATGGCAAGCCTGTTTACCGCCGATCCTTTGTCATCAGTATTACCACTGCCGCCAATATCCAAAATAGCGATATACTTGTTCTTGATATCAATTATTTCGATACGTTGGTCGACGGCGGAGGTTCATACAGAACCGGTAACGGATTGGAACAGGTTGCGATAAATGCCGCATACCTCTCAACACCCAGCTCTTATTTCGCTGTCAGGATGCCCGCTACTGGTACTTTGAATTATTTCACCATGACACCCTACACGCGAACCAGCATGCCCGCACGGATCTGGATTGATTATACGAAACTATAACGGACCCTGGGTAGGGTTGGGCTTCGGGAGAACCCAAAAGCCCGCGTATTTTTTCCCCTTTTCTAGGGCTACGTCAGGCGGGGGATTGGGTTCTCCCTCCCCGGAGGATTTTATTGAGGGCAGCGAGCTTTCAGTCAAGCGAAATCCTTTATTGGCGCAACTCATGTATTACGTTAATGATATTGAAAGCTTCGGCACCGGCTTAAAAAGAATCACCGATGCTTGCGATGCCGCAGGAGTTAAAGTTGAGTTCAAAATGCTGAAACTTGGCTTTTCTGTGATATTTTATCGTCCTGATATTTCTATCTCCGATGGTAGCATCGGTGATAGCATCGGAGAAAACATCGGAGATAGCGTCGGTGTAAACGAAACACAACGTCAAATTATTGCAAAAATGAGCGAGAATCCAAAAATCAGCGCAAAAGCAATTGCATTAGAAATCGGAATCGCCCCACGAAATGTTGAGGCTAATATAACAATCTTAAAACAAGCTAAAATAATTGATCGGGTTGGCACACCAAAGGGCGGGCATTGGGTTTTAAATCAAAACGGTGATACGCAAGGGGGTAAAGGAAATGGTTGAACAAAAAGCATTAAAAAATATTGACAAATAAACATAAATAAAATATAATAAAATATGAATAAAAGTGTCTTCGGGATCTCTCTTTCGGACATCTCTATCTCTGCGCATATGATTCATATGTTCAAGAGACAATACGGAGGGCGCTGACGAATCAAGGAACTGAGAATTAATGTCGGAATATTAGCGTGATTCAGGAGGAAATAAAGCAATTCGTAAAGAATTACCAGACAAAGAATCAGTTATCGCAGAATGTCAGGGACCACGCCCATTGCTTGCATTAAGGGGATGAGAAGGGAATGCAATTGAACGAACGACAACAGGGTATCGTGGAACTTTTGAAAAAAGAAAGTCCTTTAACGACAGACTCAATGGCTGACGCTTTCCAGGTATCCCGGTCTGCTTTGCGTGCTGATCTGGCGATGTTGGTGGCGTGGGGGATGTTGGAGCAGTTGCCGCGTTTAGGGTACGCCTATT
Organism: Peptococcaceae bacterium; assembly: GCA_009778595.1. Taxonomy (GTDB): domain Bacteria; phylum Bacillota; class Desulfitobacteriia; order Desulfitobacteriales; family Syntrophobotulaceae; genus WRJI01. Next base: position 11,381 of record WRJI01000018.1, read on the forward strand.
GCAATGATTTTGATGATAAAAAAGCGATCCGGGAACGTGTCCAACATTTGCGTGTCAAGGATTTCATGAGTTTACCGGTGTCCGTGCGAGATGATTGCAGTTTGCATGATGCTTTGGTTGCCTTGTTCACACATGAGGTTGCCGGTATTATTGTTGTGGGCAAATCCCGTGAGCTTAAGGGAATTGTATCCCGTAAGGATTTTCTGAGGGCTTCTCTAGGCAAAGTTGACTTCCAACAGGTGCCAATAAGTGTTATAATGACTCGTATGCCAAACATTGTTATGGCCTTGCCGGATGAGCGCATTGTTGACGCCGCCGGGAAGCTGATCAAGCATCAGATTGATACCATTCCTGTTACTGAGGTCTATTTGGAGTCTGATGGTTCCGAGGTCTATCATGTCATCGGCAGTTTTACGAAAACCAGCGTAGCGGATCTGTTTGTTGATTTAACGTCATAGGATTGGGGTTCGAGCCACGAACCATCGGATAAGGGGGGTTCATGGACAAAGAGACAGGCGCCGTTTTGCCGAATCAGGGTGTTGAGGCTTATACCGTTTATGTTGTTTCGGACGCTTTGGGGGAAACGGCGGAATTCGTCTGCCGAGCTGCGACGTCTCAGTTTGCCGGAGCCCGGACCAAGATCCGCAAGATTCCTTATGTCCGGGATGTTTCCCAAATCGACGAACTCATGGCAGACGCTGCCGATGAAAACGCCATCGTGCTCTACACCTTGGTCGTAGATGAACTCAGTAAATATCTACAGGAACAGGCAGAGGAGAGATCCGTGGTGGCGGTGGATGTGTTGGGACCTCTGGTTGACGCCATTTCGACCAGAATTCAGAGAAGCCCTAAGAGTGTACCTAATATTACGAACCGTCTTGATGCCGATTATTTCAAAAAAATTGAGGCTATTGAGTTCGCCGTCAAGTATGACGACGGCAAAGATCCCAGGGGTGTTCTGTACTCAGATGTGACACTGATCGGTATCTCCCGGACATCAAAGACGCCTTTGAGCATGTATCTGGCACATAAAGGGATCAAAGTGGCTAACATACCGCTCGTGCCCGAAGTCGCGCCTCCGCGAGAATTGTTCTTGGTTCCTTCCCGAAAGGTTTTTGGGCTCGTGCTAGATCCCAACAAGCTTAATGAGATTCGGGGCGAACGGCTTAAGACCTTGGGCTTGGGGGTTTCCGCTGATTACGCCAGCATCGACCGAATTATGGAGGAACTCTATTACGGAGATCAGATTATCAAGAAAGTTGGTTGTATGGTTATTAACACAACCCACAGAGCCATTGAAGAAACCGCGAGTATCATTTTACACAAAATATATAAGGGAGAGTAGGTTTTTATGGGCGAAAAGTACGTTTTTCTGTTCCGGGAAGGGAACGCCGGCATGAAGGCGCTTTTGGGTGGCAAAGGCGCTAATCTGGCGGAGATGGTTAACATCGGTCTCAATGTGCCACCTGGTTTCACGATTACGACCGACGCCTGCAGGGAGTATTATAACAACGGGCGTCAGCTTCCGGATGGGCTCTGGGAGCAAGTGTTGCCGGCCATTAAGGTCGTTGAGGAAGACACGGGTAAGCGTTTCGGCGACCTGAACAACCCTCTGCTGGTTTCCGTACGTTCCGGTGCTATGTTTTCTATGCCTGGCATGATGGACACAATTCTGAATCTGGGTCTCAACAATCAGACGGTGGAAGCCTTGGCCAAACGCACGGATAACCCGCGTTTCGCTTATGACTGCTACCGTCGTTTCATTCAGATGTTCGGCGATGTGGTCTTGGAGATCGAAGGGTTTCATTTCGAAGAAGAACTTGAACGAGCCAAAGAGATTCAGAGCGCGGCTACCGGTTTGGCGGTTGAATATGACTCCCAGCTTAACACCGAGTCCTTGAAAAAGCTTGTTGAGTCTTTCAAGGAGGTTGTGCTGAAGGAGTCGGGGACACCTTTCCCTGATGAGCCTTTGGATCAGCTCCGTCAAGCTGTGTTGGCGGTGTTCCGGTCTTGGGGTAACCACAGGGCTGTGGTTTATCGCAAAGCGAACAGAATCCCTGACGATCTGGGGACTGCCGTCAATATCCAGTCTATGGTCTTTGGGAATATGGGCGACGATTCAGGAACAGGGGTGGCTTTTACCCGCAGCCCATCGACAGGGGAGAAGGTGTTGTACGGAGAATATCTGATGAACGCCCAAGGTGAGGATGTGGTGGCCGGGATTCGTACCCCGAAATCAATCAGCAGTTTGGAGCAGGAGAATCCTGAGGTTTTTGCCCAGTTTAACACCATCGCTAAATCTTTGGAAAACCATTATAAGAATATGCAGGATATTGAGTTTACCATTGAGAAAGGGAGGCTCTTCATTCTGCAAACCCGTAATGGCAAATGCACGATCTCGGCGCAGTTGCGCATCGCGGTTGACCTTTGCAGCGAAGGGCTGATCGACCGTGAGGAAGCTGTGGCACGAATTGATGCTTATCAGATCGGGACACTGCTTCATCGTCGTATAGACGATAAAGCGGTGCTTAATGTGGTGGCTACCGGGCTGGCGGCTTCACCGGGAGCGGCTTCCGGCAAAATTGTTTTTGACGCGGATACGGCGGAAGCCCGTGGTTCCGCAGAAGAGAAGGTTTTGTTGGTGCGTGTGGAAACAACCCCGGATGATATTCACGGCATGTTGGCAGCTCAAGGAATTCTGACAAGCCGCGGCGGCATGACGAGTCATGCGGCCGTCGTGGCCCGCCATATGGGTAAACCGGCGGTTTGCGGTTGTGAAGCCCTGAAAATCGACTATGTTGCCAAGACCTTAACCATTGGAGACACTGTTTATCAAGAGAATGATGTGTTGTCTCTTGACGGTGGTACGGGCCGTGTCATTGCCGGGGAAGTGCCAATGCGCGACCCGGAATTGAGCGACGAGTTCATGACCGTGCTGAAATGGACCGATGATATCCGCAACTTGAAAGTTATGGCCAACGCTGATACGCCCCCGGATGCCGCGGCAGCCCGGGAGTTTGGGGCTGAAGGTATCGGCCTTTGCCGTACCGAGCATATGTTCATGGATCAGGCGCGCTTGCCTATTGTCCAAAAAATGATTCTGGCATCAACTTTGGCTGAGCGTCAAGAAGCTCTGGATCTGTTGCTGCCTATGCAGGAAGGGGATTTCTACGGGATCCTCAAAGCCATGCACGATCTGCCTGTGACAATCCGGCTGCTTGATCCGCCTTTGCATGAGTTCTTACCGAATCCGGAGGGGATTGTTAAAGAGTTGCACACCCTGCGTGCTCAGGCAGCTGCTTTCGGGGAAGGATCCCAACTAAACACGGCCGATCAGGACAAGCTTGACAAGATCAAAGAGGAAATCCTGAGCCAGGAAGCCATATTGCAGAAGATCCGGTCTCTTCACGAAGCGAATCCCATGTTGGGCCATCGCGGTTGCCGGGTTGGCATCACCTATCCGGAAGTCTACGCCATGCAAGCCCGCGCGGTTTTCTTGGCGACTGCCCGGTTGGTTAAAGAAGGGGTCACGGTCTATCCGTTGGTCAAGATTCCTCTTATAGCCCATTTCCGGGAAATGCAGGAGATGCGCAAAGTTGTTGTGGCGGAAGCGGACAAAGTCATGGCTGAACAGAATATGACCTTCTTTTATCAGGTTGGTGCTATGCTGGAAGTACCCCGGGCCGCGGTGACTGCGGATGAGATCGCGCCTTATTCAGATTTCTTCTCGTTCGGGACCAACGATATGACCCAAACCGTCTTCGGGTTCTCCCGGGACGATGCTGAAGGCAAGTTCCTGCCTGTCTATACGGAGAACAAGATCTTGCCTGAGAATCCTTTTGCGGTTCTTGACCAAGGCGGTGTCGGCAAGATTATGAAGATTGCCGTTGATTTGGCCCGATCAGTGAAACCGGAAATGAAGATCGGCATCTGCGGCGAACACGGCGGCGACCCGTTGTCGATTGAGTTCACAGAAACAATTGGGCTGGATTATGTGTCTTGTTCGCCTTTCAGGGTGCCTATAGCCCGGTTGGCGGCAGCCCAGAGCGCGCTTAAAAGCAATTGACAGTTAGTCAGTACAGTTGGCAGCTAGAAAGAAGAGGGGGCATTACGCGATGGCGTAAGCCCTCTCTCTGCAGGTGAGCCGGCATGTGATAACTCACCCCACACTCATTGGATGATGGGGTTCGTGATTTCGTCGTAATTCATTCTGCCGTAATATGCCGATTACCGCACTTTATTTGATCGGCTATAGATTGTGAGTATCCTTGTAACAGGAATTGTAATATCTCTCCTAAGTCACTTACATACTCGTTTTATCTGAGAATTGCGAACAGTAAAATGACGTAGGAGGATATTTCATGATGCGTGAATCTATTTTTGAACGATTTGATTTCACGAGTATTGGGCAAGCCATCAAAACAGCTCGAAGTTATCAGGGAATCACGCGAGAGAAACTCGCCGAGATGTTAGATTTGGCTCCCCGTTATATCATGGCGATTGAAAACCAAGGACAACATCCCAGTTTTCAGGTTTTCTACGAACTCATTACGATGTTTAATATACTCGTTGATCAATATTTATTCCCGGAAAACCCCGAACTTGAAAGCGTGCAACGGCAGAATCTTTATAGCCTGCTTGATTCTCTTGACGAAAAAGATCTCATTATTATTGAAAGCACGGTAAGAGGGATTATCAAAGCCAAAACAGAAGGCAAGATTTAGTGGTCCCCTACAACTCAGAGAACCAAGCCGTCATTGCCCTTTTAATACCTCAACAGGATTACAATTCTCTATCTTGGAGATTGGCCGTATTAATGAGACGGAAATGATAATGGTATTTATGATGATAACCATTAATATGCTTACTGCTGTTATTCTAATGATTTCTCCATAGAAAACTATGTTCGTTTTGTCGGAGAACTGCGCAGAAGTCAAAAAGATGATTACGAACCAAGAATCAAAGAAATTGTTGCCAGCTTTCAAGTCATAGGAGAATGATCAACATTCATAGTTACTTTCGGTATCGCTATTGATTCTCGAAAGGTAAGCTGAACAAAATGACGTCTTCATGGCCTGCGACCAAGTCTTGAAGTTGTTTGGTGAATCCGGATATTGAGAAGAGCACAAATCGTTCATGGCGCGAGTCGTTCTTCCAATCCACAAGGCTTTTTTTGTAGAGGAGCCTATCGAAGACGTCAACATCCATAGGTTTTGTTTGATATCGGCATTCGGCGAATACGATTTCGTCGCCGACGCTGTCCAGCGCTACCAAATCGATCTCTTCGTTCTTGTCCCACCAAGGTCCCAACTTGGTAAAGCTGAGGTGCCCTTGTCTGGCCAGTAACCACATCTCGCTCTGACATACGGATTTGTATACTGAAACCATGTGGTGTGGCGCGAAGTATTTCTTGATGTGTTGCAGAACAGGAGTCATATCGCCCAATTCAAGTCGGGTTTTTTCGGGATACACGAACCGAAACCAGAAAAGCAGAAAATTGTCTTTGATCCGGTAGTAAGCTAATTTGCTTTTTTCCGGATTGGTTTCGGTGATGGGAACAACATACTCCAATATGTCCAAGTCGATGAGGGTTTTGATGTGTTTTGGCAAAAGACCTTGCTTCATCTGAAGATCGTTGCTGATCTCACCAATACGGTTGTTGCCGGTAGCGACGCTTTTGAGGATGGAGAAACAAGCGCCCGGATCCGTCGTTTCGTTTTTCAGCAAACCGTATGGCTCTTCAAACAGAAAGCCCTGTTTACTGAGAATATGACGACCGATTTTGGCGAGGAGGTATGATCTTTTGTGGGAACCTGATTCCGCGCGTGTGGTGGTTTTTTTGCTGAAGACTTCGATGTAGAAAGGAACGCCGCCAGTCACAGCGTAGTGTTCGATCAATTCTTTGTAGGATAAACCGTCAAAGAATTCATGGTAATACCGAAAATCGATATCGCGCAACATGAGTTGTCCGGTTCGGCGGCCATAAAGAGGACTGTTGGCGCTCAATGTCTGGGCATCCATCATGTGAATAACAGATCCGCACAAGATAACCATGATGTTTTCATGTTGCAAATGTTTATCCCATATGCGCTGGAAGAGGGAAGGGAAAGATGGGTCTGTTTTGCCTAAGTATTGAAACCCGTCTAAAACCAGAACAAGGCGCTGATCAGGGATGCGTTCCGCGAGGGTTTGGAAGAGAAGTTCCCAATCGGCGTCATCAGTGTCTAAAGTGTTATCGAAGGGAAGGGGCTGAGGATGATAATCGTTCAGATTAATCTGTTTGGCAAATTCCCGCATGTTCTCAAGAGGGGATTCTTCTGTAGCCAAAAAAAACACGAAGGGTTTATCTTTAACAAACTCTCGAATCAGAGAGGTTTTGCCCATGCGGCGGCGACCGTAAAGAACGACCATCGAGGAGGCTGTGCTGTTGTATTGTTCGTTGAGGAACCAGAGTTCCTGTTGTCTGTTGATAAAGTCATTCATATTAAATCACCCCGTATAAGTGTGTAAGAATCTGTTATCGCAGAATGCCAAGCACTGAGCCTTTCTATTATAACTTGGTTGCTCCTTGATGTCTATGTCAAAAAAATACTCATTTCGCCAAAAAAACTGTTGACTATTTCATATTAGTGTGTTAGTGTAGTGGTACACATGGGGAGGTGGTATTATGCAAATGTGGGACCAGTGGAGCTTAGGATTCGATGATCGAATGCCGATTTATCGTCAGATTATTCTCCAATTCAGCCGGGCTTTTGTTCGGGGAGATATTCAACCGGGAGATCGGATTCCGTCCATTCGCGAATTGTCGGTGATTCTTAAAGTAAACACCAACACGATTCAGCGGGCATATCAGGAAATGGAGCGGGACAAATTGATCAGCAGCAAACGGGGAACAGGGTATTTTTTTACGGAGGACGAAAACATGACAGAACAGATACGCCGTGATTTGGCGCAGGATTCCTTGCGACGTTTTGTGGAAGAGATGCGTGCGCTTGGATGCCCGGACAAAGAAATCTTGGATGAGTTAACGTCATTTATGGCAACATACATGGCGAATGCGACATCTCCCATGATGTCAAAAGTGAAAGGAGATGAGCCCTGTGAAGCCGGTTCTTGAAATCGTTGGTTTGAAAAAACATTTTATCAGATGTGAAGCTTTGCGTGGCGTGGATATGTCCATACCAGCCGGACAAATCGTGGGTTTGCTGGGGCCAAACGCTTCCGGTAAAACCACTCTGCTGAAGATTGTGGCCGGGTTACAACAGCCAACAGGGGGACAGATAAATTATTTTGAAGATGCCGAACCTGGGCCAAAGGCTCGGAAGACCATTGCTTTTTGTCCTGACACGATGTCGTTTCCGGGATGGATGCGGGTGAGAGACGCTTTTGGGTTTTATCGGGAAATGTACCCTGATTATGTTCAGGATCGTGCCGATGAGCTGATACGTATTTTGGAGCTTGATCAGCTTCAGAGCACTCATGTCCGCCGGTTATCAAAAGGGATGAAGGAGCGGTTGATGCTCAGTTTGACGTTCTCAAGGGAAACGCGTCTATATTTGCTTGACGAGCCTTTGGATGGGATTGATCCCGTGGGGAAGATGCGGGTTATTGACGCGATCCTCGCTATGCAGCCGGAAGGGTCTTCAACATTGGTGTCAACCCATTTGGTTAAGGATATTGAACGGATTTTTGACAGCGTCTTCTTTCTGTCCAAGGGGCAGATTGTTTTTTCGGGCGCTTGTGATGCCATGCGGGAGGAGAACAATCGAACTGTGGAACAAGCGTATTTGGAGGTGTTTATTCGTGAAGGCACAATTTAAGCACGCGTTTATGGCGAGTTTGTATGCCCGGGGCGGCGTTTTTGCCGTGATTTTTGCTATGTTTTTTGTTTTTATAGTCTTGGGGTCTTTGGGTTGGTTGCCTTTTCCTGCCCAAGTGACGGCTGTGGCTTTAGGGGGGATTTCCATCGCTGTTATGATGGCGGCAAATATTGTTGGCGATGTTATGATAGCTCGTGGTATGTTCTTGGCCCCCAGTGCGTATCTTCAGGCGCTGACGCCCGTTCCCCGGCGGAATACTTTATTGGCGGGCGTTATTGTTATGGCGGTATGGGATGTTGTGACAACGGCGGTTGTGATTGCCGGCGAAGTGTGGATGGTGATGGTGCTGGACGGCGAAAGTTTTGGCGGTTTCGTATGGGAGACCCTCAGTGACAGCGGTGTGTGGATTTCTGGGCTGGTAGGTACAGCTCTCCTGGTGTCGGGGTATCTTCTCATCATCATGATTATTCTGTTCTGTGTTACGATCAGAAAGTCATTATTCTATCAAAAACCGGCCGGTGGAGTGTTGACCGCGCTAACAGCGCTGGGGATTCTTTACGCGGTGAGTCTGTCGCAGTTGGTGCTTGTTCCTTTTGGCTCGGTTAGCCGGTTCGGTTTGCTTATCAATATTAATCTTGGCGGTATGGGCATGGTTGTGTATGCACTGCTGATTTTGTCGGAGGTTGTGGCCTTGTTTGTCCTGACATCCAAGCTTATGGAAAGGAAGATGAATTTATGAATAGGAAGAGGATACTGCTCTTGGCTTTCTGCGCTGTTCTTGTCATGGGATGTTTCCCCGGTTGTGTGTCGGTAAGTATGTCTCCTGTAGGCGGGGTTGTTGGTGAGGGGGCCTTGGAAAGCTATACTTTCCCGGTCAGTGAGGTTACGGAGATCAATATGAATATCTATTGTGACATCCGATATTATGCCGGCTCTTCCGATACGGTTACACTACAGATTCAGCCTAACCTTCGGGAATATGTCGTTCTTGAAGAGTCTGGCGGGGTGTTGACAATTCGTTCTACGAGGAATATTTCTTGGGATTGGTCGGCGGATAAAGTCCCGATCCTGACAGTTACATCACCGACATTGAAGGGCGTGTCTCTGTCGGGAGCAGGGGAATTTAAAGCGTATGACACAATAACCGCTGATACATTCACAATGAAGTTGGGCGGTGCGGCTTCGGGACAGGCTGATCTTGATGTGGGTATGTTGGTAGTCAATATGAGCGGTGCCGGGGAATTCCGGTTATCCGGCCAGGCTGATGAGGCTGTGCTTGATATGGCCGGGGCAGGCAGTTTGGACGCTTTGTTCCTGAAAACGCGCGTGGCGGAGGTCAATCTGGCAGGTGTTGGTATGGTGAAAGTCAACTGTTCCGAAAGATTGCGTATCAGCGCGGGCGGCATGGGGACGGTGGAATATATGGGGTCGCCGAATGTTGACATCAGCCGGGGCGGTTTGGTGAGTGTGAGGAAATTGGATTAGTTGGATGAGTAGTTGGATGAGTTGGTTCTTTCGTTCTCAGTGCTCATTGCGGCCGTAGGCCGCGCTGTGCTACTGCTCACCAAAAACTTGCATAGAAAACAAGTTTTTGGTGAGCAAGTATTCAGTATTCAGGATTCAGTATTCAGAATGTGGATGCTCAGAATGTGGATTTTCTTGTTTTTTATTGACGCTTCGCGTCTGTAAGGTACTAACAAGGCTGAAAGCCTTGGGTTGTGGGCGAAGCCCACCCTGTGTTATAATGGCATTGTGCGACAAGCTCCAAGAGGAGGTAATGACTCATAATGTCTGCGCAAGACAGAAACAGACCTGATTTCACATCCCGGTTGGCGGCGTTCCAAAACCGTACGCCTAAACAAGACGACCCCAGAACGAAAGGACCCGGCCGCGGCACCGTTAAAGAGCGTCACACCGAAGACAACTTGATGGTGGTTGCTCCCAGCCCCAAGAATCTTAGAAAAACTAAGAACCTTGGGGTAGCGACCCAAAAAACAACCCGGCTTAAAAGGACACTGCTCATCACCGCGCTGTTGTTTCTGTTGGGTTGTCTGGGTGTTGGGGCTCTTGTGATCGCGGCTGTTATGAATGTCCCGGAATGGGATCCGTCTCTGATAGATGGTTGGAAAGAGCCGGCGGTGGTTTATGATAATAACGGACAAGAATTCCTCAGGCTCGATTCGACGGAGAACCGTTTGGCTTTCAAATATGAGGATCTCCCGACTCTCTTGATTGAGACCATAATTGCGATTGAAAAGGATAACGGCGAGACACTGGAATCCCTGTTGGCTCAAAGCGTCTATCATGGCTATGGATTTAGTCCGAGTCATACTTTCCGGATGTCTCTCCTCAAATCGCGGATTAAACGCAATTATTCCGAGGAAGAAATCGTCGTGACCTATCTGACGCATCTTATCTTTGGGAATACGGCTTTTGGCGTACGGTCCGCCTCTCAAATCTATTGTGGCAAAGAACCCGCGGCCCTCTCTGTTGCGGAAATTGCTCTGATTTGCGGTTTGCCCCAGGAACCGGGCAAGAACGATCCCTATTTCGATCCGGATCAGGCGCAGAAACGCCGTACCGAAGTTCTCGATATCATGCTGTCCCATAAACTCATAACCGACGACCAGTATAAACAGGCTAAAGATGAAGCTTTTGTTTTCGTAAATAATGTCAAAAAAGGTGATGTTTCGATAATTCTCGGATCGTCCCAAGAAGCGGAACATCAATATTTTGTGGATTATGTGGTCAGCGCTCTGTTGACTGAGAACATGTATACGGATGTTTTGGGATCCGGTCAGGATCTGGCTTGGACGGTCTATAACAGCGGTCTTCGTATTTACACCACCGTGGATCCCAAGATTCAGAAAGTCGCGGAAGAAGCCATAAAGGAACCGGCTTTTTTCCCGGAGATTAATGAGGCCAATCCTATCCAAGGAGCGATTGTCGTGCTCGACAACGATACCGGGGGTGTGGCGGCCATGGTTGGCGGCCGGGAATGGAGAAATCAGAAACGTCTTACCAATAGAGTGTTGAGCAAACACGAGATAGGATCCTTAGCAGGGCCCTTGATTGCCTACGCACCGGCGATAGAAAAAGGCGGTTATTTTGCCGGTTCGGTATTCGACGACGCGCCTGCAACCTTTGACGGCTGGACACCCAAAAACGCTAATAACCGTTACAACGGCTTGATTACCATGAGGGAAGCATTGGTCAACCCCGCCAATATTTACACCGTTAAGCTCTATCAGGATGTGGGCGCAGCCTATTGTTGGGATTTTGCCTCCAATAACCTTGCTCTCGATCTAAGTGAGAATGAAAAAAGCCGACTTCATAACGCCTTGGGGGCTTTTGACGCGACACCGCTGGAGATGGCTCGGGCTTATTCCGCTTTTCCTAACTTGGGCACGATTAACGAACCTCAATGTATTACAAAAATTACCGCTGGTGATAACGAGGTTCTGTTGGCGCCCGCGGTGAAGAAAACCAAAGCCATGAAAGAAACCACCGCTTTTGTTGTGAGTGATATGATGCGATCCGCCGTTGTTAGCGGCAACGCCAAAGAAGCGGCTATTGACGATTGGTATATTTGCGGCAGACCGGGAACCGCCATTCTCGACCCTGAAAAATATGGGAGCAGTACCGGGACCCCGGATGCTTGGTTTGCCGGATACAGCCCCGCTTATACGGCTGTGGTCTGGGTTGGATACGATGTCGCCAATGAGACCCACTTTCTGACATCGGAATATGGTGGTGAGTTCGGCGGATCCAAACCTGCCGGTTTATGGAATCAAATCATGCGAAAAGCTCATGAAGGGATGGCCGTGAAGACGGACTTAACCAAACCTGCGGATGTTGTGGATATTGTCTTTGATGCCTTGTCGGGGTTCAGACCCAGTCAGCTGACGCCGGCCGCCCTTGTGAAGACAGAGATCGGACCGGGGGACGGGGCGCCCTCACAGGAGAGCGATGTGTGGACTGTTTTGGGTGTTGATCCCGATAATCCCGGTTTCCTGGCAATGCCGGGGAGTCCTTCATTGCAAAAAACCTTCTTGGCTCTTCAGCGTGACTTCTGGGCGGAGAAAGAGCTCCCCTACAAGCCGCCTACAGAGGTTTCCACAGTCAACACGATTCCAAGGCCTGTGTTCTCGACAAGATATGTTAGCAACCTTATAAACGGTCAACAATTGACGCTGTTGTTTTCGGTGCCGACGAACGCTACCGTGAGCGAATATATAGCTATTGTCCGGATTTATAGTGCAAACCCGGATGGGACAATCAGCCAGACCCAGGTTGGAGCTTACAATCTGGCATTGGAGAACACGGCTCCGTCTATTAGAATGTCTCCCACCTTATCAACCCGTAGCACATATTATTGTGTCGTTTTCCTTATTGATCGGGCTACCGGCCTCCAAGGTGAAAGCAGTGTTCCTGTCAGATTTACCACCTAATGCGGGCTACGCTTCGCGTCCATAAGGTTCTCATAGGAGTCGCTTTGTATGAATTCAGGAACCGCCTTTCGTCTCCAAACAGAAGAACAGGAATATGCCATTCTGTCGCCTTACGCCGCGAAAAGTGCCGAAGGGGTCCGAGCCCGGCCCGAGGAGCCCTGTCCTATCCGGACAAGCTATCAGCGGGATCGGGATCGGATTTTGCATAGCAAACCTTTTCGCAGACTGAAACACAAGACCCAGGTCTATATCGCGCCGGCGGGGGATCATTACCGAACGCGTATGACTCATAGTCTGGAAGTGGCGCAGATTAGCCGTACCGTCGGTAGGGCATTGCGTCTCAACGAAGACCTGATAGAAGCGATTGCTCTGGGCCATGATGTGGGACATACCCCTTTTGGGCATGTGGGAGAACAGGCATTGGCGGAATTAGTTGGGGCTTTTGAGCACAATCAACAATCTTTACGGACTTTTACGGTGCTGACGGGGAACGGTCAAGGCCTTAATCTGACAGAAGCTGTCCTGGATGGGATCCTTCATCATACCGGCGGCGGAATACCTAAGACATTGGAAGGGCAAATCGTGCGCATTGGAGATAGGATTGGCTATCTGTGCCATGATTTTGACGATGCAGTACGTGCGGGTTATATGACGTTAGCGGATCTGCCGGGAGGAGTCAGGGCCGTTTTGGGGGAGACATCCAGTTCTATGATTACGGCTATGACGACAGACATGATCGAGACATCCTGGCAGAAGCCTGCCATTGCGATGTCGCCGCCGGTTTTGGCCGCGATGCAGGAATTCAGACAAGCTATGTTTGAAAAGATATATAACAGCGATCTTCTCATGCGGGAACGTTTCAAGGGTAAAATGATTATCAAGGAATTATTTGCGTATTGTTGTGCCAATCCTGAGATTCTTCCCGGAGAATTTTTGCGGTGGGCTGATGAGGATGTGACTCTGGCTGTCTCGGATTATCTAGCAGGGTGCACAGATAACCACGCGATAGCACTTTTTCGGGATATTTTTATTCCCAATTCCTAAAAAAGATTAAGAAGGAAAACTGAATGTTTTAGCGAATTTTGTACTCATATAGTGAGTTCATCATTCTTTTTGTTTGTTGGAGAACTTTGGGGCTATCAGTAGTGAGAAGAAAGTTGGATTGGCGTGGCAGAGCATATTCCCCAGGATTTCATTGACAATGTCTTGCTGCACACCGACATTGTCGAGATTGTCTCGGAGTATGTGACGCTGAAACAGCGGGGTAGGAATTTTCAAGGGCTGTGTCCGTTCCATTCCGAAAAAACACCCAGTTTCAGTGTTAACCCGGAGAAACAGATATTCTATTGTTTTGGGTGCAACACAGGAGGCAACGCGCTGACATTCTTAATGAAGAAGGAGAATTATCCTTTTCTGGAGGCGCTGGAACTTCTGGCGGAAAGGGCGGGGTTGACCCTTCCGCAACGGGAGTTGACCGGGAAAGAACGGGACAAGGAAGCCGGGCGGCAACGATGGCGGGATATCTATGCCCGCGCCGCGGTGTTTTTTCAAGAAACGCTGCAGCGTCCGGAAGGCAGGGAAGCCTTATCTTATCTGAGATCCCGCGGGATTGATGATGAGACGCTGAGCCGATTCGGCTTAGGGTACGCCCCTCAGGGGTGGACGGGACTTCTGACTGCGATGCAGAAGCTTGGGTTCGGAGCTCAGGAACTGGAAGAAGCCGGGTTGGTTGTAGCCAAGAATCGTGAGTCTGAACAAGGAACCTCTCATTATGACCGGTTCCGCCATCGCGTTATTTTTGCCATCAGGGATGTCCAAGGTCGCGTGATTGCCTTTGGGGGTCGAGTGTTGGATGACGCGGTGCCAAAGTATTTGAATTCACCGGAGACGATGTTTTTCAGCAAAGGCCGCGGTCTCTATGCCTTGGATTTGGCAGTGCCTGGTATCCGCGCTAAAGGGTATGCGTTACTGATGGAAGGCTACATGGACGTCATTGCCGCCCACAGAATGGGTTGCAGAACGGCTGTCGCCACGCTGGGAACCGCGTTGACTCGGGAACAGGCACATTTGTTGAAGAGGTATACGGCTAAGGTTTTTATCTGTTACGACAGCGACGGTGCCGGTGTGCAGGCAGCTTGTCGGGCAGGGGAGCTGCTGGCTGCGGAGGATGTTGACGCGTATGTGGTTGATGTCAGCCCGGCAAAAGATCCTGATGAGTTCCTCGCGTCAGCTTCTCTGGCAGACTTCGAGGCGCGTCAGCAACAAGCGGCACCATATTTGGAATTCAAGTTCAGAACCATGCTTGCGGAGAATTTCACGAATCTCGAACCACGAATCTCGAACCGTCAGGCTGCGCCTCAGGATAAAGCACGTCTTATCCAGAAGCTGGCTCCGGAGATTATCCAAATCAGGAGTCCTATCGTTCGTGAAAGTATGGAGCGATTGATGGCGAAAGAATTGGGCGTATCCCATGAAGCGGTCTACCATGAGCTGTTTCTGGTTGAGTCGAAAAGGAAGGGAGCCCCAAAAAACAGTACGCGACAAGATTTCTTGCCTAAACAGGATATTTCTGTAAGAAATAGAAATACTATAGAAGAAATGCGATCTGAAGAACCGACTGTGTCTCCCGGGATTCTGGCGGCAGAACGGCTGATACTGCGGATTCTGATGGAGGCCCCAGGCTTGACACAAGAGGTGACGAAGAGACTGGGTAAGGATTTTTGGAGCGTTGGCGAACACAAAAAGATTTTTGAGAGTCTTGTCAAGGCTGTTTCGGCCCATACATCTGATGGGGACGGTCAGCAAAACGGCACGAGTCAGCAAACCGGCACGAGTCAGCAAACCGGGCGTTCAATCCAGGCGGCGCTGGCCGAGGAAAGGGACTACGAGGATATCTGTGGGAGGCTGGCAGCGGTCTTGGAGATGGAATATACAGAGGGTCGGGAGGACGAAATTTTAAATGATTGTTTGGATTCCTTGCGGAATGCCCAAAATAGGGTTGAGATAAAGAGAATGCAGCAAGAACTCACGCGTTTGGGAACCACAGAAGAGTTGACAGCACATGCCAAGGATATAGCGCGGGAGATTTTGGAAACCCTGAGATGTAAACAGATAGAGGAGCGGTTGCGTCGTGGCTAAGAATGAGGTGGAAAGACTGGTCTCGGAGAACCCGACGGAAGGGGGAACCTCGTTGAAAGTAGAAGAGCGGCAAAAAGAAGGCGATGTTGCCGGGCTCATTGAAATGGGCCGGAGCAAGGGAAATTTGACTTACCGTGAAATTGCCAACGCTCTGCAAAAAGTGGACCTTTCCGAAGATCAGATTGAAGATATCTATGAACAGCTCACCAACCTGGGAATCGACGTTGTAGACGATGTTGCTGATATTGACATCATTGATAAGGAAACCAAAGAGTTGGCTGAAGAGATTACCGGGGAAACAGAGATTGATATCAGCGTGCCCGAAGGGGCCGGTGTGGATGATCCTGTCCGGATGTATCTGAAAGAGATTGGTCGTGTGACGCTGCTGTCTGCCGAAGAAGAGATTGAGTTGGCTAAATTGATGGAAAACGGCGACGAGATGGCCAAGCGCAAGCTGACGGAAGCCAATCTACGCCTGGTGGTCAGCATTGCCAAACGGTATGTGGGTCGGGGTATGCTTTTTCTGGATTTGATTCAGGAGGGTAATTTGGGGCTTATCAAAGCAGTCGAGAAATTTGATTTTCGTAAAGGGTTCAAGTTCAGCACTTACGCCACTTGGTGGATTCGCCAGGCCATTACCCGGGCTATTGCTGACCAGGCACGGACCATTCGGATTCCCGTGCATATGGTGGAAACCATTAACAAACTAATTCGTATCAACCGACAGCTTCTACAGGATTTGGGGCGGGATCCTACGCCGGAGGAGACGGCCAAAGTCATGGATATTACAGAGGACCGGGTGCGGGAGATCCAAAAAATCGCTCAAGAACCTGTGTCTTTGGCGACGCCTATTGGAGAAGAGGAAGATTCTCATTTGGGAGATTTCATTCCTGACGACGATGCGCCTGCGCCGTCTGAAGCTGCATCGTTTATTCTGCTTAAGGAACAGCTTGAGGAAGTGTTGGAGACTTTGGCGCCCCGGGAAGAGAAGGTACTTCGTTTGAGGTTTGGTATCAGCGATGGGAGACCGCGGACCTTAGAGGAAGTGGGCAAAGAATTTGGCGTGACCCGGGAACGGATCCGACAGATCGAGGCTAAGGCGTTGCGGAAGTTGCGCCATCCCAGTCGGAGCCGAAAGCTTAAGGATTATTTGGAGTGAGAATTCATATTGAGAGTGATGATTGATTTAACCGGTTTCGGTTTTGTGAAGGGACTTAGGACGATAGGGGCTGAAGGTTTTCGATAAAGGTTTTCAAAAATTGTGTGCAAAAAAACTTGACCTGTCAGAGGGGTTTGCGTATAATAGAGATCGTGAGCGTTCCTCGATAGCTCAATGGTAGAGCAACCGGCTGTTAACCGGTAGGTTGTAGGTTCGAGTCCTACTCGAGGAGCCAAATTATTATTTGATTCTGACTCACAACATATGAAAATGTGAACTAAGCAACATTATGTAAATTGTGTAATATCAAGGGCCTATAGCTCAGCGGTAGAGCCGCCGGCTCATAACCGGTTGGTCCCTGGTTCGATCCCAGGTGGGCCCACCAATATCTTGTTGGCAGATAAGAAGTATTTCGAATGACGAATACTCATGATGAATAAAATTTTCAGATATTGACCAAATACAAGCCGACCAAACCACAATGAAAACATCATGCGGGCATAGCCCGCATGAGTAAGAAGCGCCGGAAACAGCTTTCCAACTGTTTTGATTTGGATCTTATCAGCTCCCTTGAGGTCGCTGATCGTGGCTCAATCAAGGTGAGCCGCTATTTTGGCATATCGTACAGAATGAGCTGATAGGCGATTGCGTTGCCGGAGGAGTTGATCGCGTACACAATGAACCCATAGTATTTCTGTTTGGTATCGTTCCCCAAGCTGGTGAAAGTAGTTCCTGTAACCTTCGTGGTATCCCAGCCCGCTTTGGTTCTGTCGCCCCGGTAGTAGAAGACTTTGTAGTAGGAAGCGCCGGAAACAGCATTCCAACTGAGTTTGATCTGGCTTTTATCCGCACCCTTGACAGCATTGATAGATTTAATCAGAGAACCTGGCACACCTGCTTCAGAGCGTTCCTGAGCGAAAATCTGTGATTTTTTCTTCATCTGCATGTCGTAGCAGATATAACCCATATCAATGATTTTTCCGGAGGTGTTCACCGCACACACCCAAAAGTTGTAATGACTTTGGGATGTATCATTACCCGGGCTGGTAAAACTGGTGCCGGTAACTTTTGTGGTATCCCAGCCTTCCTTCGTGAAGTCGCCCCGCTGGTAATAAACCTTGTAGTAAGATGCACTGGGGCAGGCAGGCCAAGTGAGTTTCACTTGGGTCGCATCAGCACCTTTGGAGGCAGTAAAGTTAATACCCCACATGTTGCCGCCATGGGTCAGCTGCCAAGGAGTGGGACGCGGGGGCCAAGCAGGGGGTGCGGCATTGGCCGGTGCTGCAGGGAGCAAGAGGGACGCACAGACGAATAATGTGACGACAAGACTCATCATGGGTTTTTTCATAACTTGAATCCTCCTTTTTCTGGATAAACATATTATTTGGGCATCGTATATTTGATCGGCGTCGCGGCTATGATATTCCCGGAGGCGTTCACCGCGTATACCGTATAAGTGTAAGAGCTCTGTTTGGTGTCATTTCCCAGGCTGGTGAAGTTGGTTCCTGAGATTTTCACAGTATCCCATCCTTCTTTGGTGCCGTCGCCCCGTTTGAAATACACCTTGTAATAGGAAGCGCCCGGATAGGATGTCCAGCTGAGTTTCACCTGTGTTGCGTCAGAGCCTTTGACAGCTTTCAACCCGCTGAGAGAAGGCATGGTGTATTTGATGCTGCTACTTGTCAGGACGTTCCCGGTCGCGTTCATCGCGTAAACCGTATAGGTGTAGAAGCTCTGAGTGACGTCATTTCCCAAGCTGGTGAAAGTTGTGCCTGTGACTTTTGTGGTGTCCCAGCCTTCTTTGGTGCCATCACCTCGCTTGAAATACACTTTGTAATAAGAAGCGCCGGGGTATGCGCTCCAACTGAGCTTTACCAGGGTCGCATCCGTACCTTTGACAGAGGTCAAACCGGTTAAAGCTGGTATAGGGGGCATGGTGTATCTCACACTGGTACTGGTGAGGGTTTTCCCGGTGGCATCTACAGCGTAAACCGTAAAGTCGTAATATTTCTGGGTAATATCATTGCCCAGGCTGATAAAACTGGTTCCTGTGACTTTTGTGGTATCCCAACCTTCTTTGGTGGCATCGCCCCGTTTGAAATATACCTTGTAGTAGGACGCGCCGGCGACGGCGTTCCAGCTGAGCCTCACTTGGGTCGCATCCGCGCCTTTGACGGCAGCTAAGCCGGTCAGAGCCGGTGGAACCGGTGGAACCGGCGGAACCGGAGGAACGGTGTATTTGACACTGGCAATAGATTTAGCAGATCCATTAACCATAGCGTACACTGTAAATTTGTAGTAGCTCTGACTGGGGTCATCAATCTGATAATTAAAATTGGTCCCCGTGAGATTCGTGGTGGCCCAGCCGCCGCCGGTTCCGTCGCCTCGTTCATAGTACACCTGGTAGGAATGGGCAAACCTGGCAGGATCCCAACTAAGATTAACCAGAGAAGCATTTGCGCCCTTAGCAGCGGTCAACCCGGTAAGAACATCCGTATATGAACCGAGCCAATCTGGTATAGGCCACATCACGTTCGCAAGCCAGAGGACTGTGGTTTGACCGCCGACACGGGGATCCTCCCAATAGTATGTGTGAGAGATGTAATAGCGCTCACGCCATTCAGAAGTTGACCACGAATT
Organism: Peptococcaceae bacterium; assembly: GCA_009778595.1. Lineage (GTDB taxonomy): Bacteria > Bacillota > Desulfitobacteriia > Desulfitobacteriales > Syntrophobotulaceae > WRJI01. Next base: position 30,589 of record WRJI01000018.1, read on the forward strand.
CAATGTAAGCATATACGTTGAGCTGTTACATGTTTCTGGCAGAGCCCCGTACCAGTCAGCCTGCTGGGGTGCCGCATTGAAATTGTTGAGCCATTGACCTTCTGTTGTCGCAACAGCTGTTGATCGCGGCAATGTCCAATTCCAGGCGGTTGACCAAAGAACCTTATTATCCTTATCATAAATAACGATGTTGCGATCATTCTGGAAGCTGAGCTTTGCCGCGTCCTTGTTTGCGGTATTGCTTGTCCACTGTGCTACCAGATCTTTGCTGTACAGCACAAGGTTACCGTCTGGCTGGAAATACAAATAGGATTCGATAACCTCCCAGTCACTTGGATAAGAGGGAGGATACGTTTCCGGTTGAACACCAATGCAAAATTCTCCGGGCAAGAAATCACCACCGTCAAGCCATCCCAAAGAGACAGAATCCTCAAGCCTGTTGATCATAACATCCCCTGTAAGAATCACGGGATTCCTCATTGTTGCCGGTGTCATACTCTTGGCCTTATCCTTGATGTCGCTTGGGGCAGCCGCATCAGCGGGAGATGTGAGCAATAATAAAGAAGCGATGACAAAAAATACTCCTGCGAAACCCATCATTGTCTTGTTCATTCTATGGCTCCTTCATTAAAATTATTTTGTCTTGATTCAGTTTGCCGCCAGCTCAAATACCGCGGCGGCTTCATGGTTCGAGAGATGGCTAAAGAACATCAGCCTGAAATCGGGACCTTCAGATAACAGCCCATAAGCTTCTTCGGCAGTCGCCTGCGTACCGACCGGCACAGGGCTCACAACATCCGTGAGGCCGAGGGGATAAGTATCGCAGATATTGCCGTCAGCATCGCTGACTTTGAATGAAAAATCTGTAATCATGAAATCTTCGGGCATTGCCAAATTTTCACAAGTGTAATTGATCACAACCACTTGGGTGGGAGATGTGTCTAGAAGCTCATTTCTCTTGTCTGTCGACCAGACGAAATTAATGGTTAGCGTGTACAGATCCGCGCCATCCTCCCCCTTAACAGTGATCTTGTCGCCTTCCTGATAAGTTGCCGGGACAAAGCGGTTATCGCCGACTTCAGGATCCGATGCGTCGGCGTTAAAGTCACACCCTGTCAGGGTCATGACAAAAATCAGGATTACCAAAACGCATTGCAATACTTGTGCGAGAGATCTCTTCATGACCATTTTTACCCCCTTAAGGATTAAAATTTTTGCTTGCAAGCAGACTATACGCACAGTCTATAATAAGAGGGGTTGCCATTTCATTAGCTGACAGCTGAATATTTGTGCATTCTTACATGTCACATGCCCTGCACATTTTGCTTGCGAGTGATCCAGGGGTATGCTAAGATAATTCTCATGAGGAGGGACACATATCATGACACACAAACCCACCAGTGAATTCCTCAATGAGGTGATTGATGCCAGATCCCTCGGGACCATTCTTGATGATAATGTCTTTACAGAGATGAACCTTCCTAATTATCTGGCCTTTCTTTTACAAGAAAAGGGCTTGAAAAAAAGCGACGTTATCAGGGATTCGAACATAAACGCGACGCATGCCTATCAGATTTTCTCCGGAGAAAGACGGGCATCACGGAATAAGATATTGCAGCTTGTTTTTGCCATCCACGCAACCTTCGTGGAGGCACAAAGGATCCTTAAACTATCCGGAGTCAATGAATTATATTGTAAAAACCGGCGTGACGCCATTCTTATACATTGCCTCACCAACAGCAAGTCTCTGAATGAAACAGAAGACATCCTGTATGATAACAGTGAACTCTTGCTTGCTGATGATATTGATAAGAGGGGATAGAAAATGGAGAACCTGAACGGATTTTCGAATCATAATGAAAAAAACGATGCCTATACTGTCATTGAGGTTCTCAAAGAGAGCGATTTTACCCGCGTTGAAAAAGTATGGGATCAACAGCAAGTGTTTATTCGCAAATATTATAAAGATAAGAGTATAACCCGGAACCTTGAAGTCTTGTTAAAGCTTCAGCACAAGGCGTTTCCCAAAATACATGACTGCTATCAATTTGAAGATCAAACAGTCATCGTTGAGGAATACCTTAAGGGGGCTATGCTCAGCACTTATGTCAAAGAGAAAGAAAAACTGTCGCCGGACAAAGCAGTCGAGTTCACCATTGCGATCTGCGAGGCCGTTTCGTATTTACACACGCAGAATCCTCCGGTCATTCACCGGGATATCAAGCCCGACAATATCATCTATACGAATGACGGTATGAAACTTATAGACTTCAATATTGCCAGAGTCTACGATCCCAAGAAAGACAAAGATACGGTTTTTATGGGAACTTTGGGGTATGCTCCCCCGGAACAATTCGGCTTTGGGCAAACGGATCAGCGCTCCGACATCTACGCTATTGGTATGACGCTTTATTTCATGCTCACCGGATTGGAACCGGAGCGTAAGCTGGATAAGGAAGCTATTCGAGACTTACCTCAATCATTGCAAAAGATACTCCTGACCAGTACGGATTTTGCGCCGGACTCCAGATACGATTCTGCAGAAAACATGAAACGGGATTTGCTAAAAGCCTCTAAACCTTTGCAGGCGACGCCATTAGAACCCGAAATAACAGGAAACATCATGCAGGATGTTTCTATGTCAGAGACTTCGGAGGCATCGGCCATTCAACCGTCGGAGACCAAGAAACTCGTTCTTCTCATTGCCGGTCTCATATTTACCGTGTTGGTACTCATCCTTTTGGGGATTTTTCTTTTCAACAAAGCAAGTGTGAGTCCGACAACAGCTAAGTTTAACAAAAACATTTTTCATGTTGACTATAAAGATATTGTCGCCACCTTGAGTCCGGGGAGTTACAAGCTGGTTTCAATCACGAACGGCAGCTATACCCTGAAACAGGATGATGATTATACAATGTCTGGGGACACCTGCACAATTAAGAAAGAGTATCTTTCTACCCTGGAGATGGAAAGACAAACACTGGTCTTTAGAATGAACGGCGGAATATCTCCATCACTTGCCATTGATATTACAGAAAGTGAACCCTCGGAACTTGATTACGATCCTGAAGATATGGCAGATAATGAGACCTCCGGGCTTACCGCTGACCCGAACGCAAACCCGAACGACCCGAATGCTGATCCCAACACAGATACAGAAACACCCCTCGATCCTACCGACCCGAAAGAAGAGAACGGTTCTAAAACTACCGAAACAAAAGAAGAGCCAAGTGTTGTTGGTGAAGTTCTTGGGGTTGTCTTCGATCCGAGTCGGGGCAAATTCTTCTACAGCACTTTTATTGATACCCGTTTTCAAACGACGGACTCCGAATATATCCCACCAACGGGTGCAGCATCTTGGAACAGTGCCACCAATACTTTGACCTTAACCAATTTCAACTGGACAACGTCGGCACCCTTTGCCTTTACGATTCTGCCGGGCAAGATCAATATTAGGTTGGTGGGGGATAACAGGATAGCATCAACTTTCAGCGGCTCATCAAGCTCAGTTGGGTTGTGGTCACAAAGCAACGACATGACTGTTTCCGGAACCGGTGTGCTGAGAGTTAGCGGAGCCAACACTAACAATTACGCCAGTCAAGGGATTTCGGCTACCTCACTGACTCTAAATGGTGCAACTCTAATAGCCTCAGGAGGCACAGGAAATTTGAGTTATGGGGTATCTTTCGAAAGCGCACTGACTATAAACTCAGGATCCTTGACAGCTACCGGCAGTACAGCGAGTGTTCAAAGTTTCGGAATTCGAAGCATGAAAGCCACCACAGTTTCGGTAAACGGAGGTACGATGTCAGCCCAAGGCAACACTCGGGCTATAGAGTTCCCGAATACTACCGGCACCGTCTCTACCGGCTCTACGAGTTACACATATTGGACCAACACCTCGGCATCTGATCCGGGTGGTGCAGGGCTTAGGGTTCCTTCGGATAATGCGTATAGCTATAACAACACGCACAAATATGTAAGGTTCAAGATTTAATTGGGACTGAAGCTTAATAAAAGCCCCGGCCTCCCGGATTGTTCCTGGAAGACAGGGGCTTTGTGATCCTGACTAATCACCCATTGTCGCAGTGCCTGTCACATGCCAGAGCAAGGCTTCTTTTGCAACGATTATTTGAGCAACAATACTGTGCCTGCCCACACTCGGTGTGAGCAATGCTATCTTCGCTAGATTGATTTGACTTGTGGTGTCTGCCTTGAGCCATTTCTTTCAAGACCTTCTTGCTGATCATGAATGGATACATCGTCCATAACCTCCTTTGTCATCTTATCAAGTACATAGAACACGCTTGTACTAAATCAAGATATGCTCGTATCAAGATTTTGGTTCCAATAATTAACATTTAGATTTTCTGTGTTATGATGACTCATCCAAAAAGAAATTCATTAAGATATCAATATCATCCTTCTTCAGTTTACCGTTCTGGCAAAGAGCCGAAACGAGGTTGACCGCGTTGCCCTCAAACAAGCGATCCAAAAAATCCTGTTCCTCGGAGTTCATATATTCCTGCTCTGTAATGTTAGGCGTGTACAAAAGAACACCATGGCACAAAGCGTCAATAACACCTTTTTCGCGCAATCTTGTTATAAGAGTCTGGGTCGTCGATTTCTTCCAGCCCATCTTGAGCTCAAGCTCTTTGCGAATCAACCCATAAGGAACAGGTCGTTCTTCCCGCCAGAGAATGCGCATAACTTCATATTCTGAGTGAGTAATAATTGAGGACATTTTTGCTCCAAATGAATTCGGACGTCCGAACGGCAACAACATATAGCAAAATCAGTTGTTTGCGCACCTTTCGTCAACCGCCAGGACTCCGTCAAGTCCAAATCACTTAAATGGATTGTATTTAAAAGTCAGGATTCAGGATTCAAAATGTGCATTTCCTTGTTCTTTTTTGACGCTTCGCGCGTCCGTAAGGGTTGGGCGAAGACCATCTCAGGATACCTATTCAAACTTTAACAGACGAACAATATCATTGTCAATCTGATACATTGTTATGGGTGCATATTTTAAAAGTGCACCTTACTATCCCACGAGCTATTATGCCGCTTCACATCGCTTATCAAGAATAAGAGATTGTACATCTGCCCATCTATTGCTTTC